>NZ_QCWA01000006.1:0-514252 GCF_003058245.1 Pseudomonas sp. GV047
TTACGAAGCCTTGCTGCCGTGGAACTGTTCGCCCGCATCGCCTAGCTAAGCGCGCCGCCTATTTTTGAACAGGTGGGGTTTATGGAGCGCTTACGGTGATGTTGCTCAACCTCTGCAAGCCTGGTGAGTACACGGATGATTTGTTTGCTATATCACAGCCGGCAGAGGTGACTCGGGTGATGACGGTGCTGGACCAGATCAACGAACGATGGGGCCGGGGGACGCTGCGTTCGGCCAGTGTGCCTGTGGATCCTGACTGGGGCATGCGGCGTGAAATGATGAGTCAGAGCTATACGACGAAGCTTGATCAGCTTTGGGAGGTTTCATGCACGTAACTAGGTTGGCAGATTTTAATCTTTATTAGGTTAAACCAGATGAGCTTGCCCCCAAGTAATTTGATAAATATCTACCGCACCTCCCCCCCTAAGGGAGGTGCAAGTGGATAATTTTCAGGCCGTTCTATGTATTGGCTTTACTTATATTGTTGTCAATGCCTAATTGCCTTAAGAGTTGCGACCAATTCAGGGGCGAGTTCATGAACGAAGGCGAGCTGTGCTTCTGATACGGGCTCCCCGTGTATGGCGTAAGAACATATTGAATAGACCTCCCGAATTGCTGATACAAGTCTTGGTTCAAGCAAGTTGGACTCGGATAGGTGTCTTGCTAACTGTTGAATTGGAATTACACGTCTATGTCGTGAAGAGTTATCAGTATCAATCTGAAGCTCTTCTGCGATTCTTCGCATTTCTAATTCAATGTTGTACCTTGCTGCAAACAAAAAGGCTGTGTCGTCTGGAGCTGTAATTGGAACGGGGGCAGGTGGAAGTGGTACACCATGTGCAGCTAAGGCATCAATGAGAGCAGATTTGATACGAGCCTCTAAATCAGGAAGCTGAGCATCTGCTGCTGGCAAGGGTAGATTGAAATGTGGGCTGAACGTGGTGCGCACGTCTACAGCGTTACGAACGTCACTACGGATTTCCGATACTTGTGCGGTCAGAAATCCTTTCAATTCATCCATTTCTTGTTTGAGCTTTAGACCAAACATGGATACTTCATTAAAAAGTGGTGCCAGCAACAACGCTATCCATATTACGAATACGACTATGTCCGCTACAGATGCGTTCCCTTTTGTGAGGTCTGGGTAGCGGTTGTATAAGAAATGGGTTAGCGCTGCCGTAAGCAGTGTCCACCATACGATTTTAAACCAATTAGGTAGCTTCAATGTGTAAACCTGCTTTCTCGAAAGTGAGTAGGGTCTTGCTGATATTGATCCAATTAAAAAGGGGGTGTAGCGATAAAAACGGATGTTAGCAACACAGTCGACGTCGTTGATGAAGGGGGGGCTGCGCTGAGTTCGCTGTAGGAAACCGGCCAGCGAAACCTCTCCATCCTCAGAGACTAACTTATTGAATTTCTTAAGCTCAGTACCGCTACATTCTTTGGGGGCTTTGTTTATTCTTTCCATGCTAAGAAGCCATAACGATTAAGCTAATGGGCCACGAAGCGCGGTCCCAGCGGACGAAGTGAACGCATTGTTATATTTCAATGATTTACTCTGGCTAGGAACTCCGTTATGCCATTAAGCATGAAATTAACTTGTTCCTTTGTGTACTCATTGTATTTTCCATGAGCCGCATTGTTTCTTAAGTCCAGCCATGCTGTTATAGACTTTTGGTCGAGCTTTGTATAAACTTCAGACTTTGCCAGATCAGAGTTTAATCGGTCAGCTTTTTTAGGGATAAGCACACCGTCTTTTTCAAGTTCTGTTTCGATGTTATTTGCTGAGCAGAGTTGACGTAGATTCTCTTCTAAAACGCTGCCAATCATTACGGCTGCGGGATCTTTATATCCTTGCTCTAAAAGATGTTCAGCCATCTCAAGGAAATCATAGAATATTTCCGCTGCAATTAGCTTTTTGACTGTAAATATCCATCCGCCATCAAGCTCATTTTGAATGGAATGCAAGATTGCATGGCTTCTTTTGGCGCTAGATTCAAGGTTTCTAGGCGTTGCAGAATCATATTCTGAGTAATATGAATGGCTATTTCCATAAGTCATCGAAATGAAAGATAGCGTTGAAGCTCTAAGTCCAGCCATTGCTCCAGCGTCTACGTGGTCTTCGCCATATTGGTTGAATTTTTTTGTTGCTAATACCTTCTCAGATTGCTCAATTAGCTGGGCGACCCTTCTCGACAGATCTTTCGGTTGCATGTAATTCCCTTTGTCACATAACTATTAGGCCACATCCCATTTCGCAATGGCGTGTCGTTTAAAGTTTCTTGTCGTCCTATAAGTCCTTGTCTAGCGTAGAGGTGGCGCGGCAAACGCGACATTGCTCAGGGAAAAACGCGACATGGATGACGGCAAGCCCTGCAGCCTACTAGAGTCGAATGCAGCTTCTGTGACACTACTCATTTGCTATCATCGTGTCCACCGTCAAATTTTGGCCGGTTGCTGCCATACACAACTGAATGCTTCCGACCAAAAAAGTGGCCCCTAAGCGCAGAATGAAGGCTAAGGAGCTTGATCACTATTATGGATGCTCCGAACACTACGTCAGATAACCGGGTAGCCTCATCCAGTGCTCGCAAAGGGGTATGCAAGTCGAGAGGTGTCTATGGATTATCCCCGACTTCCAGCGAAGCCATCTGTTCTACCTGCGACGTCAGCTCCATTGCCGCCGCCTCCAGCGCGAACTGGTAGTCATAGATCCTTTCCAAAACATCGGGCAGGGAGTAATCATCTGACAAAGGGTCGACCCCTTTCGAGAAAGTGTAATAGTCAGCTAATCCCACAGACACGGGCTTAAAATATATCTAAACCCTATCCTATTCATTCTTGGAGTTGAATTTTTGATCCTGCTGAAGTGTTGGATCACGCTACGTGTCTAATGCGTGCGGAATGTGTTCCACGCCGCAGTATCAAAGTGCATGGCTGCCATTACCTCAAACAAATACAGCTCCACGTCGTTGCTGATCTCAATAAATGAGACCGACATCTCCCGGAGCCGGCTCTGGGCAGACAAGAAAACTTCACGAAATTTGTCATCCATCATTGCTTGGTCGCGCTTCATTTCGTGCGGAAAATCTTCACTTGCCATTCGATAGACCAAGCTCGCGCTGAAATGCGACTGGAAGTTCAAGTGCTGGACCAGTCGTTTGATGACTCCTCGAGAGATACCTACGTAGACAGGTTTACCTGCATTGATGAAGACGTAGCAGCCGGGAAAGTCGCTTGATCGACCAAGCCGGGATAATATCTCCTTGGTTGGACTCTTAAACCCAACAAATTTTTGCGCCGGTATAGGGTGAGCAAGTGCCTCGATAAGCCGCATCATGTGGGCTGGGAGAACGACTGAAGCAAGCGTCTCAAAAGATTCTGAACAGTTGTCGATAGGCATACACACATCTCGTGTTGAAGTATCTCGTGAGTCATACCACGGCCGCACGTCCGGAGTCGAAGAGTCGTAAAGTACTATGTCGAATCCGGCCGAGAGAAACACAACATGGTACCGCTCCACTGTCAGGCATTATTTGACGATTGCTTAAAATTTGCTACAAAACCTAGCGATCCAATATTGCTGGTTAGACGGGCCGGGGCCTCGGTGGATTACTAAGTCCAATCCATCATCGGACGGATCGTTTCTCTAAAGCATCGAGCGCCGAGCGTGGGGCAAAAATGGGGCAAACCATACGCCAATCTATGCCATCCAATGCCAAATATGCGTTTATCCAACTGGATGAATGCACGCATTACAGCCAGCAACCACGGGCCTATCCCAAAAATCCCTTACATACCCCTACACAATCGGGGTGTGAGAGGACAGATCGGACGTGTTTTTACTCATTGGATAATAGGCAAATTCGTTGAAAGGAGTGGGGCAAAGGTGGGGCACTCGGCCCTGCTGATTTTGCAATGGCCGCAAGGTTAACACGCGAGGTCGGCCCTTCGCAGGTCGCAAACGGATAGGTAAAACGCAAAGTGGGATGGCGCATTTGTTTAAATGCGCAACGCTTCTGCAGGGACGTGTCGCTGTTGGCACGCAGCCGAAAATACCTCCCTCAGTACGATGAGGCGATCGCCTTGGCCAGTTGCATGTCGGACATAAGAGGCGAGGCGTAGGTCGAGCGATAGTACCGAGATGCCTGTTCGAACTCAGCACCGCGGATCTCGCCGTCCGAACCGATAAAGGCAAGGGCATCGGTTTTGGACGATGTGAAAAGCTTTGGCGCATCGGTCGTGAGAGCGCTGGCTCCCCCAATCAGGATGGTGGGCACGAACGTCGTGTACATCAGCGCTTTATCGAAAGGGTTGGCGTTTTCTGCGGCCACTGCTGGGGCGCCGATCAATACCATGACAGCGATTGCCAGAGTCTTCCATGAGTCCATTCTTCGAAGCTTCCATTTCTATAAGAGGGGGGCACGATAGCAGAGCTGGTCACTTTGCAGATATAAGGCGCCGTCGGCACTGGGGCGGGTTGCCATGCTTGACGGGGTGGTTTTTAACGCTGTGCTCTCGACTCATCAGTTCGCCCCATAGAAATGGTTCAGCACTATCAATTCAATCACCGCGACGAAACAGCACAGCACAATGAACCCGGGGCTGAAGACCCGCTTGCGATTAGAGCCCCAGCCGCCCAGCGAACTGAAGTCTGCGCCGTCGGAGATCAACATTAGGAGCGCCAGCACGGCGTATATCCACGCCTTGCCCCAGAAGCTCTGATTTCTCCATTCGGTCATTCGTGGTCTTCCGCATACCGCTTTAAATTGAGGTGAATGGGCGTTGGCGGCAAGGTTAGCACGCAAGGTTGGGGGCTTCGCAGGTCATGAACGGATAGGTAGAACGTAAATAAAAGTGCGGGCGACCCTTTTTGTCCCTTAGCCCATCCTGATCAACGCTTCATTGCGTTGCACTGAGTGCGCAAATCGCTATTGCTGATGTTTTCGCAGCTGGAGCCACTTTGCTGGGCGTTGCAGTAGGCTCGTTGGTCAGAGTCGCTGATGCTGGTGCAACTTGCCGCAAAGGTGTACCCACTGAACATCAACAAAATGGCAAGCACGAGTTTCATTGTTTTCTTCCTTGGCTCGCCAGGAATCAGCCTGGCGCTGTTTGAGCGCATCGCATCAAGTACCGCGGTGATCATGCCAAATTGACATTATTTTGCCCGGAAGTTCCGCTGATGTGCATGGAATATGCAAATTAGCATTTGCCAACCCCAAAAACTCCCGTCACTATCGCCGCTATGCAAAAACGCAACGTTTCTATCGTCTTAAGAGAACTGCTGGACCGCGACCGGATCTCCCCCACGGAGCTTCACCGGCGTACTGGCGTGCCTCAATCCACGTTGTCCCGGATTCTCAGCGGCAAGATCGTTGATCCGTCGGATAAACACATCTCGCGCATCGCCGAGTACTTCCGCGTCAGCACCGATCAACTGCGCGGGCGCGCGGCGGTGGGGGCTTTGCGCGATGACGGGCGCGACCCGATGCATTCGGAACTCAAGGATATAAGCCTGTGGGACGATGACACCCCCGTTAATGATGACGAGGTGTCGATCCCCTTTCTGCGCGAGGTTGAATTGGCTGCTGGATCAGGAAGATTCGTCATCGAGGAAAGCGAGAAGGCCAGCCTGCGTTTTGGAAAGCGCAGCCTGCGGCATAACGGTGTGCAGTTCGACCAGGCCAAGTGTGTAACGGTGCGCGGCAACAGTATGTTGCCGGTACTGCGCGACGGCGCGACGGTCGGCGTAAATGCTGGCAAAAGTGGCATCGGCGACATCGTCGATGGCGACTTGTATGCCATCAATCACAATGGCCAGCTGCGGGTTAAACAGCTCTATCGCCTGCCTTCCGGGATTCGCCTGCGCAGTTTCAATCGCGATGAACACCCGGATGAGGACTACAGCTTCCAGGATATCCAGGATGAGCAGATCAGCATCCTTGGGCATGTGTTCTGGTGGGGTATGTACGCCCGTTGACCTCCTTGCGTAAGAGAGAGCCCGCCATCGAGCGGGCTTTTTTTCGTCTGTAGAAAATCGCCAAACCCTTTGCCCGTAAGGTCGAAAATGCATTTGTGCATGAGTTGGCTGAAAATAAATGCACTAGTGCATTGACTGTATATGCATACATGCATATCCTTCATCTCAAGCCAGCCAATAAGGTGGTGGAGGCGGCAAGGATGCTGCCAAGGAAGACAAGGAAGGCACGCAACATCGGCAGGGACGCCATCAGAGCGATGGCAGGGACGCCAGCCAACACCGGCAAGGATGCCGACGCTCTTTAGTGACACCGCTTCAGCAACAGGCAGCGATGAACCGGCCTTAACGGTTCAGAGGGTTGGCAACTGACCCGGGTGTGCAGCGTAAAGCACCAGAAGCAGTTATCCGGCAGACAGGGATCGTGGTCGGAAAAACATCGAGGAAAGATCCGTACCGCGCCAGTAGCGCCGAAAGATCGAAGCTGGACCGCATTACTGAAAAGCCTGGGCAACCGGGCTTTTTGGAATGCCTACCTATACATGGATTTACCCAAAAGCCGGTGTTTGCCGGCGTTACTCAGCCAGGAGGCGTGACATGACAAACGAGCAGCAAGCGTTAGCGGAAATGCCTATCTGGCTGGTGATCGCACTGGCGCTGATTGGCGGTGTATCCGGCGAAATGTGGCGCGCCGACAAGGAGGGCGCCCGCGGTTGGTCGCTGGTCCGGCGCCTGGCCCTGCGGTCTGGGGCGTGCATGGTCTGCGGGGTCTCGGCATTGATGCTGTGCTACGCCGCCGGCATGTCGATCTGGACCGCCGGCGCCATTGGTTGCCTGACGGCCATGGCCGGCGCGGACGTCGCCATCGGCCTTTATGAACGCTGGGCGGCCAAGCGCATCGGGGTCAACGAAGCGCCCACATCCCGCTCGGATCAGCAGTAACTGCTGCAAGGACGCAACTGATGACACTTATCGAAAAACCCTCCCAACTGCCTGTGGCCATTGAGGGGGCGCTGAAGCGTGCCTTCCCGCAACTGCAGGTAGGCAACCACCAGGACGTTGGCGGCGCCGGGGATCACACCGGCGTGCTGATCAGCGTGGAACGCAACGGCCCCGGCGTGCGTTCCCGCGAAGGGCGCAAGGCGCATGCCTTGTCGGTATCACTCAGGGTTACGGTCGCCAGCGCGGCGGCGCCTTTTGACGCGTGTGACCTGGCCAGCCAATTGATGGACCTGGCCCTGGATAACCGCTGGGGCCTGCCGTCGGACCAGTGCGATTTACCCACGGCTGTCGTCGCGGCGCCCTCTGGGCTCGCCAGCGCCGAAACGGACTACGACACCTGGACCGTGTCTTTCACCCAAACCCTCTATCTCGGCCCGTCATTGATCGAGGATCCCACCGGCACACCGCTGTTTGCCCGCACCTGGGAAGTCTCGGACATCGACGATCCGGATCAATATCGGCCCCTGCAGGAGTAGGCCATGTTCGACGCATTGTTACGCATGCAACTGGGGCCGATTGTCGAGCGCCTGGCGGAAATGGAAGCCCAGCTCGAAGACCTGTATCGACGCGCGGACAGTTTCTGCCGCATTGGCGTGTGCCAGGAGGTCGACGCTGCCAGCAATACCTGCAAGGTCAGCCATGGTGAGTTGCTTACCCCGGCGATTCGATTCTTCAACCCCAGCGCCGGTGCGCAGACCGAAACCCGTATTCCGTCGGTGGGCGAGCAATGCCTGTTGCTTAACTACGGCGGCGGGGAAGGGGGCACGCAGTCGGTGGCGCTGTTCGGGCTGAACAGCAGTCTGTTTCCTCCCGTGTCCAGCGTCGCCTCGCTGACCCGGCGGCGCCATCAGGATGGCACCCAAAGCGACTACGACGATGCCAGTCACACCTTCAACTGGATTAACGGCCCAACCACGTTCAGCGGATCCCGCGAACAGGTCGACGTCAAGGTCGGCGCTGCCAGCCTGACCCTGAGTGCCCAGGGCATCACCCTGCAACTCGGCGCCACCGGCCTCACGCTGGATGCCGTCGGCGTGCATTTGAGCGGCCCGCTGGTGGATCACCAGGGCCGCGTGATCAGCCGCGCATAAGGATTTGCCATGATCGGAATCGATAGGAACACCGGGGCAGCCGTGGATGACTGGCTGCAATTCGTACAGCGTGCCACCCGAGCGCTGACCACCCCCTTGAGCACTCGCCAGAAGCGCCCGTTGTACGGCTCGATGATCCCGCAACTGCTCGGCCAGAACCTTGGTGATGACCTGTTGATCCTCGCCCAAAGCCACGCGGCGCAAGCGTTCTACAACCGCCAGAACGGCATTGCCGACTTCCAGCCCCAGGTCATCGTCGCCACCCGCCAGGGCGCCGGGTTATTGCTGCGTTTTGCCGGTACCTGGAAAAACCGCCAACAATCCTTCGAGGTCGTGACATGAGCATGCTGATCCCAGGCCAGAACCAATTGGCGGAGCCGGCGATTATCGCGGTCGATGAGTTCGAACCGCTGCTGGCGGAGTTCAAGGCGTTTGTCGTCGACTACGTCGCCACCCGCGCGCCGCAAAGCGCGGCCAGACTCAAGGTCAGCCTCGACAACGAGAGCGAGCTGCTGACCCTGGCCCTGGAAGCTTTTTGCGTACGCCTGCAAACCCACGAACGCAAATACAACGCCCGCATCAAGCAGATGCTGGCGTGGTGGGCCACCGGCAGCAACCTGGATGCACGCCTGGCCGATATGGGCCTGGAGCGCCAAGTGCTCGACCCCGGCGACCCGGCGGCTTTCCCACCGGTGCCACCCACCCTGGAAAGCGACGACGACGCGCGCTTGCGCTATTACCTGGCGCCTCACGCGCCGGCGGCGGGTTCGCGGATGCAGTATCGCCGCGAAGTCTTCACCCTCGGTGAGCGGCCGTCGGTCAAGGTGCAAAGCGCCACACCGGGCGTGGTGACCGTCAGCTACACCTTCGATCCGGACGGCTACGCGGCCCGGGTCAAGGATGGCAACGGACGGCGCACGGCGCCTGGCGAAGTGATGGTCACCGTGCTTTCAAGGGAAGGAGACGGCACGCCGTCCGCCGATTTGCTTGACGGCGTGCGTCGACATTTCGCACGGCCCGATGTACGGCCTGAGACCGACCTGGTCACCGTCCAAGGCGCACAAATCCTGCCGTACAAAATTCGCGTGGTGGCCAGGATCAACGCCGGTCCGGATTCCGGACTCACCCAAGTCGCCGCGCAGAAATTGCTGCAAGGCTATGCAGCGTCCTGCCATCGCCTGGAAGGCCGTGTGGACCCAAGTTGGATCGACTATGCGATCCACAGCGCCGGCGCCGCGCAATTGCAGATCCTCGAGCCGCTGGCGCCGATCATCAGCACGGCATTCCAGGCCCCGTATTGCAGGGGCGTCGAGGTGGAGGTGCGCACGCTATGAGTGAACCCAAAGCGAGCTTGTTGCCTGCCAACAGCTCACCGCTGGAGAAGGCTTTGGACCTGGGGTTTGGTACGTTGCTGGAGCGGGTCACCCCACCGTTTCCCGAACTGATGGACCCGGATCGTACACCCGCGGCGTTCTTGCCCTACCTGGCGGCGGACCGGGCGGTCAACGAGTGGAGCGCCACAGGCCCTGAGGCTGAGAAGCGCCTGACCGTCAAACTCGCCTGGCCCACCGCGCGCCGGGCCGGCACCCGGCAGGCCTTGGAAAATGCCGCCAAGGGACTGCAACTCAGCCCTGAAGTGCGCGCCTGGTACGAACAGAAACCACCGGGCGTGCCCTACAGCTTTGCCGTACGCGCCTGGACCGATTTGCCCTACAGCGAAACCATCGATGCCCGACTCGACCGCCGCTTGGCCGATGCCAAAAGCGAACGCGACATCCTGTCGATCTCCGTGGGACTGAGCGCTTTCGGCCGTCACAGCATTGGCGCCGCCACGCTGTGCGGCGAACTCACCATGATCTACCCAAACGTGCTGGCGGGCGTCGAGGCCTCGGGCCGCGCCTTTATGGCGGCCGGTCTGTACAGCGTCGAAACCACCACCCTTTATCCACAGGAGCACTAAATGGCTGACTATTACACCCTGCTCACGAATGCGGGGATCGCCTACGAAACCGCCTGCAAGGCCGCTGGCGTGCCGATCAAACTGGCGCAGATTTCCGTCGGTGACGGCAACGGTGCCGTCTACAACCCCGACGCCAACGCCAAGGCGCTCAAGCGCGAAGTCTGGCGCGGGCCGCTGAATGCGCTGTTCCAGGACGAGAAAAACGCCAACTGGCTGATGGCCGAAGTCACCATTCCATCGGATGTCGGCGGCTGGTATGTGCGGGAAGCCGGACTGTGGACGGACACCGGGATCTTGTATGCCGTCGTTAAATATCCGGAGTCGTATAAACCGGTGCTGGCGACATCGGGATCGGGGAAAGAGTTTTATATTCGCTCAATCTTTGAGACGAGTAATGCGTCGATCGTGACGCTGCTGATTGATGACACGGTGGTGAAGGCAACTCGGGCTTGGGTGATGGACTACCTGGCGAAGGGGACGTATTCCAAGGCTGAGATTGAGGCGATGATTGCTCAGTCCTCGGCGCTGCCGGTGGGGTCCATGGTTGCGTTTCCGGTTGACAATGTTCCGGTGGGATTCCTGGAAATTGATGGCAGCGTGAAGAGTGCCTCGGCCTATCCCGATTTGGCGAAGTTTCTGGGGGCGGCGTTCAATAAGGGGGATGAAGGGGTGGGGAATTTCCGGCTGCCGGAGTCGCGTGGGGAGTTTTTGCGGGGTTGGGATCATGGGCGGGGAGTTGATGCTGGGCGAATGATCTGCTCCTCTCAACTCGATGCATTCCAGGGGTTCACTCCTGCTGGTTCGATCGCCTATTCGAAAAATGACCCCGCTCGATTTAAAGATCTGCGTGGGGTGCCGTGTTTCAACGGCGCTGGTGGCACAACTCCGGCAATTCCATTGGACTGGGACGCCACAGTTGTTTCAGTCGATAGTTGGTCGCTGACCGGCGGATTCATTGTCAGTGATGATGTGCATGGTACGCCACGTGTGGCGTCTGAAACCCGCCCGCGCAACCTCGCGGTGATGTGGTGCATCAAAGCCTGGAGCGCCCCCATCAATCAGGGAAATATCGATATTGCAGCGCTAGCACTGTTGGCAACGCAAGCCACCGAAAACAATCAAGGCACGGCCAAGATCGCAACGCAGCCGATGACGGACGCTGGGCTCGATGACGCCACCATCGTAACGCCGAAGAAGCTGCGCTTCGGCTTTCAATTCATTAAGGGGGTCAATGGAGCGATTATTTTCCCAACCTGGCTAGGAGGATGGATTATTCAATGGGGATCCACCCCCGATATCCCTAACGCTACAGCGGCTACATTTAATTACACCGTACCTTTCCCTACGGCCGCGATCTGCCCAGGGGCTTTTCGTCGCGCCCAAGGTAACAACTCGGCCACCGTATCGACAACGCTAAGTCAGATCACTATCAACAATCGCCCGCACTACACGCCGGATACTTCGGGAACACCAAATCCTTACTATTTCTTTTGCTTTGGTTACTGAGGGGGCGTTATGCGTAAATACCTAGCTTTGAATGACGCTCGAGAAGTGATTGCGCACTTGATTGAGGGCGTGCATGAAATCCCATCAGGTGCCGTCTTGATTGATGCCGAGCGTTGGTATGAAGTCACACAGAACATTGGCTATACATGGCACTTTAGCGATGACGGGGTGCTATCCAAACATCCCAAAATTGTTCCTCTTGAGGACCCCGCAAGGTTCGAACGTGAGAGGCGCGATACTGAGTTGGCCGCCGTCATATGGTTGCGCGAGCGCCACCGTGACCAGAAGGAAATTGGCTTTGATACAGCGTTGTCCGATGCACAGTTCGAAGAGTTGTTGTTGTACATGCAAGCCCTGCGCGACTGGCCACAATCGCCGAATTTCCCGGATATTGAGCATAGGCCCCTAAGCCCGACCTGGATCGCCAACCAAACTGAATAACGCCCCGCACCGCCGGGGCGTTTTCATTCCCTCTCTGAATACCTGCCGCGCTGAGCGGTTTTTTTTCGCCTGGAGATCCTACCTATGACCTACCGCCAAACCTACACCGTCCTCATCCCATTCCCAACCGGAGGTGGCCATTGGTCCGCCGTCGGCGAGGAACTGGACCTGCTGGACGTGGAAGCATCCGCCCTGCGCACCGCTGGCCGCCTGGAACTGACCAGCGTCCTCAACGCCACCCCGGCCAAAAAGGCCACTACCAAGAAGGCTGACTAACCATGGCTGAGGTTCTGAACTTCGAGCACAACGGCATCACCGTCAATGCCACTGAATCCCCCGAGGCCATGGGTGGCCTCGGCGATAACGTGATCGGCCTGGTCGGCACCGCGCCGAATGCCCATGCGTCGATCCCGAAAAACGCGCCATTCCGTATCAACAGTTTCACCACCCAGGCGCTGCTGGACCCTACCGGTGCGGAGTCTGGCACGCTGTTCCACGCGGTCTACCAGATCCTCAAAGTGGTCAAGGTGCCGGTCTACGTGGTGATCGTGGAAGAGGGCGCCACCCCGGCGGACACCCTCAACAATGTAATCGGCGGCAACGAGCCGGTCACCGGTCGCAAGCTGGGCCTGGCGGCACTGGCCAGCGTGCCGGAAGACCTGACCATTATCGGCGCCCCAGGCTTCACCGGTACCAAGGCTGTGGCGGGTGAGTTCGCGGCCTTCGGCAAGCGCATCAAGGCCCGTGTGGTGCTGGATGGCAAGGACGCGGCGGTGGCCGACCAGGTGACCTACAGCGGCGAACTGGGCGGTGCCGAGCTTGGTTTCGACCGTTGCCTGCTGGTGCACAACATGCCGTCGGTGTACTCCAAGGCGGCGAAGAAAAACGTGTTCCTTGCGCCGTCGTCCCTGGCGATCGCTGCGCTGGCCAAGGTCAAGCAATGGGAAAGCCCGGGTAACCAGGTGACGTTCGCCGAGGACGTTTCCCGCGTGGTCGAGTACAACATCCTCGACACCTCCACCGAAGGCGACCTGCTCAACCGTTACGGCGTGAGCTACTACGCCCGCACCATCCTCGGCGGTTTTTCGCTGCTGGGTAACCGCTCCATCACCGGCAAGTTCATCAGCTATGTCGGGCTGGAAGATGCCATCAGCCGCAAGCTGGTCAAGGCGGGCCAGAAAGCCATGGCCAAGAACCTCACCAAGTCCTTCATGGACCAGGAGGTCAAGCGCATCAACGACTGGCTGCAAACCCTGGTCGCCGACGAAACCATTCCCGGCGGCAGCGTGTACCTGCACCCGGAGCTCAACAGTGTCGAGAAGTACAAGAACGGCACCTGGTTCATCGTTATCGATTACGGCCGCTATGCGCCGAACGAACACATGATTTATCAACTCAACGCCCGCGATGAAATCATCGAGCAGTTCCTGGAGGACGTTCTCTAATGTTTACCAATCGAGTCAGACAGGCCATTGCGGCCACCCTTCAAGGCCTGCCGTTGTCCGCGACGGTCGAGGAGTTCACTCCGCCGAAGATCGAGTTCGACATGGAGTCCATGTCCGGCGGGCGCTTTATCGCCGAAGAAATGGCCAAGAGCGGCAAGGTGCTCAATGCCACCCTGGTGCTGCAAGGTGCCGGCCCGGAAATCATGCTGGCCCTGGGCGTGCGCCTGGGGGATGACATCCTGCTGAACGTGCGGGAAGCCGGCCAGGATCAGGACGGCAAGACCTACTTCACCTATCACACGGTCGGCGGCAAGCTGAAATCCCTGGTCGAAGCCAAGTTGAAGATGGGCGACAAGGCTCTCACCACGCTTGAGCTTTCCTGCCGCACTTACAACCGCCTGGAAAACGGCATCCCGGTCATCGACATCGACGTGCGCACCCAGAAGTTCGTGCTCAATGGTGTCGACATCCTCGGCGATGCCCGCCGTGCGGTGCTGATGCCGTAACTCCCCGGGGGCGGGCGTGCTCGCCCCTTACTTCATCAAGGAATTGCCCCATGGCCTGGATGCCACCGCTGCACCTCCTGCTGTCTCCGATCACCGCCGACACCGGCGCGACGATCCAGCAGGTGCAACTCAAGCCGCTGTACTACGCCGCGCAAAAAGAAGCGCTGGCCCGGGCCGGTGACGACGAGGACGATCAGTTTTTCGAACTGGCGAAACTCGCCACCGGCCTGTCGGAAAAAGAGCTCGACCAGCTCAAGCGCCCGGACTACGTGACCATCGCCCAATACGTACATGAGATGTCGACGCGCCCTGCGTCGTTTTTCCGCGGTGAGGCTGAGGAATCGGCCCACGACCAGCCGGTCCGATTGTTGCTGCCCCTCGAGGCTGCGGGTCGCAGCCTCACCGTTCTGCCCCTGGAAATGCCCGCCCTGCGCGCCACCAAGGTGATGAAAAAACTCCCCACCAACAAAGAGCGCGCCGAGTTCATCACTGCTCACTGCACTGGCCTGATGATCCCCGATCTTGCCGGCCTGACTGTGCCCGATTGGACGGAACTGCAGGAGCGTATCGACGATTTTTTAAATCAACCGGCGGACTTCTTTCGCAACGCGACATCGATGTAATCCTCGATGTGGTGCCGCTGGTGTATTCGGTCAATGAAGCGGAGATCCTTGCTTGGGACGCCGCAAAAGCATTACGCCGCTACGACATCGCGATCACTCGGCTTGGCGTTAAACAGGAGTAGCGCGGGATGCAAGAGACTAAATACGGGATCAAGCTCGTCCAGGAAGACCTGCGCTGGATGTTCGGCGAGGCGGATCTGGGCAATGCACTCGCCCCGTTTTCCACACGTGCTGTGGCGCCTGTAAGCCTGGAGGCTGCATCGCACCCGCAGTTTACGCTCGGCTCTACGTTGGCCACGCTGAGTGTGGATATCAATGCCCTGACGCAGGAGCAAGTGCGGCTGCGTGAGACGTTGGAAACGCTCAATAGTACGTTGTTCATCAACAGCAACTCTTTGGCACCGAGAGAGGCTGGTGTCACTGCGGGCGCGTTGAAAAATGAGCCGAAGGCGCCGCCTGCCGATCCTTCTGCCGACGCGGGCAAGTCGGCCTTGGATACGTTATGGGACTCTGCCAAGAGCAAAGCCGCGGATAAACTTATTGATCTTGCTATCGACAAGATTGGCAAGATGATCAAAGGCCGTAAAAAAATCGGTGGGCGCGGCTCACCGCTTCGTCGTGTGTCCGAACGCACCGGTAACTGGGTAGGGGGCTCGCAAATGGGCTTTCATTCGGGAGCCCCCTTGCAAGGCTTGCAATCCTTTGTCGGTGCAGTGCCCAGCTCGCCGAATATCCCCGCCGGTGGACTAACCGGAGTACTTGCCAAACTTGAGTCAACCGGCGTTCGCCGACTTGGCCCTCTGAAATATGCCTCCGTCGCCACTGACGTGATCCAAGGTGTCCGCAATGGCGACGCAAAAGCCGTCGGCTCAGGCCTCAGCACCGCCGGTGGCGCCTGGGCCGGTGCCTCCGCAGGTGCGGCCATTGGCACGATGGTTTTTCCTGGTGTTGGTACTGCTGTCGGGGGGGCAATCGGTGGTTTGCTGGGCAGTGAGGCGGGAGCCTGGCTCGGTAACCAGTTGTTCGGCTCAAGTGATCGCCTGCCAACGCCCGGTGCGGTGAGCAAGGAACTCAGCGGTGCACGCACGGACAACGTGCAAGTGACCCTCGCCCCGAGCATCCAGATCACCGGTGTAAACCCCGCCGATGCCCAGCAGGTCGTCAACCAGGTGATCCAGGCGCTGCAGTTTCAGTGTCTGCCGATGCTCACCGACACCCTGGGCATCCGACGCAACGCGGCACTGGCCGATCCTCCAGGAGGTGATTGATGCGACAACAAATGGTACTCGGCGACTTTATTTTCGGCTTGTCTCGAGGATTCGCCTATTCCTCGTTGGTCCGTGCCAGCGATGGCGGCTGGAGTGACCTGGCGATTATTGCCAGCAAGTCGCAGTCGCGGCAGAGCGGTCAGAAGCTGGAAAAACTCACATTCGGCGGCACGGCCATGTACGGCGTAGGCATGCAGCGCCTGGACCAATTGCGCGCGCTGCAAAATGCGCGGGCGCCGTTGCCCCTGGTTGACGGCATCGGTCGTAACTGGGGCTTGTGGCGGATCAATTCGATTGTGGAAACCCAGAGCAATGTCATCGATGACGGCACCGCCATGGTCATGGCCTGGACGCTGGAGTTGGAGGAGTTCGCCAATGCGTAGAGTACGAAGTATTGCCGGTGATTCGGTCAACCTGTTGCTTTATCGGGAGGTGGGCCGTTGCGACGACACGGCGGAAGAAACCCTCTGGCGCCTGAACCCCGAGCTTGCCGAATATGGCCCGGTGCTGCCGGCCGGCGTGTGGGTGATCGTACCTGAACTGCACGCTCGGCCCGGAGCTGTGCGACCCGTTTTGGCCTGGGATTAAGGAGGCTGCATGGCACAGGGATTTACGCCTATCGTGGAGTTTTATGGCGCCAACGCGGCGCTGCTCAATCAACGCTTGATGCACTGGAGCCACACCGACGCCGCGGGCATTGAGACCGACCGGCTGGAGCTGACCCTGAATATCGAGGGCCTGGACGGCCTGCCCACGCTGAACGGCAAGATCGGCTTGCGTGCCGGTTACCTGGAATCGGGGTTGGTGGAAAAGGGCGAGTTTGTCGTCACCCAACGCACACCGGTGCTGTTTCCCATGCGCTTGATGATCGTGGCCACCGCGGCGCCCTTCAGCGTGGTCGATGCAACGGGTTACCGCCAGCGTCGATCCGCCAGCTACGGTCCGACCACCCTGGGCGCGCTGTTTCGCCAACTGGTCAGTCGTCACGGCTATTCACCGCGAGTGGCGCCGGCGCTGGAGGGGATTGCGATCGCGCACATTGACCAGTCCAACGAAAGTGACATGGCGTTCATTTCGCGCCTTGCCCGACTTTATAGTGCAGTCACCAAACCGTTCAACGAACTCTATGTATTGGCCGAAGCCGGCCAAGCCAAATCGCTCTCCGGCCAGCTGCTGCCGGAAGTGAGGCTGTCCGTGACGGATGACAATCGCCCCGGTGAACAAAGCTTTATCACCGCCAAGCTCGACGAAAAATCCCGCTCGAAATACCAAGGCTGCCGTGCCAGTTGGTGGGATGCCTCCGCCGGCAAGCAGCGCGTCGTCCAGGTGGGGAATGCGCCGTTCAAGACCTTGCGCCAACGCTGCCAGAACGAAACCGAAGCCCGCGCTGTTGCCGAAGGTGAGCTACGCCGTGTGGGGCGTGAAAATTTGAAGTTGCTGATCGATTGCCCGGGCAATCCATTGTTGGCGGCGGAAGGGTTGTTAGTGCTGGATGAGAGCTGGCCGTCCTATATGCAGGGGCGCTGGTCGATAAAGCAGGTGGTTCATGTCGGCGATCCGGCGACGGGTTACCGCAGTTCGATCACGGCCGGTGGGTTGTCGATATAGCTACTTTTCGAGAGTAAAACCAATGGTGATAACACTCCCCCAACTGCTTGGCGTCATGCCGGATGCCCGCCTTAGAGCGGGCGTTTTTTTAATGCCCTTGAATGCGGCGTTCGTTCGCTTCGAGATTAACCGTGCCAGGCGCATTGCCGCCTTCCTCGCCCAGATCGGCCACGAATCCGGTGAGCTGCGTTACGTGCGCGAACTGGGCAGCGATCACTACCTGGGCAAATACGACACCGGCAGCCTGGCCGCACGCCTGGGCAATAGCCCCGAAGCGGATGGCGACGGCCAGTTGTACCGGGGCCGAGGACTGATCCAGATCACCGGTCGGCGCAATTACCTGGCATGCAGCCAGGCGCTGTTTGGTGATGACCGTCTGTTACGGGAGCCGATGTTGCTGGAGCAACCGCAATGGGCGGTTGAGTCGGCCGCCTGGTTCTGGCAGGTCAATGGCCTGAATGAGCTGGCCGACAAGGACCAGTTCACCAGCATTACACGGCGTATCAATGGCGGGCTGAATGGGCTGGAGGATCGCTTGCGGCTGTGGGCGCGGGCGAAGGCGGTGTTATGCGTTTCCTAGGGGCCTACCAACTGATCGGTGCTTGCCTGTTGGTGGCGGTGACCTGGCAGGTCCAGGCCTGGCGCTTGGGGGGACAGCTTGAGCGTCAGGCTTCTGCCCATGCGCAGGCGCTCAGCCAGCAACGCCAGGCGGCCTTGCATCAACAACAGGCTGAACAAGACAAACGACTGGCCCTGGAGCAACAGCTCAGTGCCAGCGACCAACATCATGCCCGGGAATTGCGCGATGCCCAACATAACCAGGCTGCTCTGCGCGACCGTCTGGCCACTGCTGATGTGCGGTTGTCAGTCCTTCTCGACGCCACCGAACCTGCCCGTGGCTGTGCAATGCCAACCGCCACCGCCACCACCGGCCTGGTTCATGCAGCCGCACGAGCCCGACTTGACCCGGCGCATGCTCAGCGAATTATCGGCATCACCGATGCCGGCGACCAGGGACTGATCGCGCTGCGCGCTTGCCAGGCATATGTGCGCGCTGTCGCCCGCTGATCTCTTGTTCCAGCCTGTCGCTTGCATGAGTGATTTGCTCCTGTAGGGTAGGCAAACCCCCGCCCACTTCTGGAGACCGTCGTGAAGGAAATCACTCAACTTGCCGCTGACCTGGGCCGCCGCCTGCAGGTGCTCAATGCCCACGTCACCACCGCGGAATCCTGTACCGGTGGCGGTATCGCCGAGGCCATTACGCGGATCCCGGGGAGTTCGGCCTGGTTCGAGGCGGGGTATGTCACCTATTCCAATCGGCAGAAGACCCGGCAGCTGAATGTGCCGGAAACCTTGTTTCCAAAGGTTGGGGCGGTCAGCCAGGAAGTGGTGGAGGCCATGGTGCGCGGCGCCCAGGAGAAAAGCCTGGCGCGCTTTGCCGTGGCGGTCAGCGGTGTGGCGGGGCCCGATGGTGGTTCGGTGGACAAGCCGGTGGGCACCGTGTGGCTGGCCTTTGGCGTTGGCGAGGAGGTCACGGCCGAGCTTCAGCACTTCCCTGGCAACCGCGACGAGGTCCGCCGACAAACGGTGAAGGCCGCGCTGGAGGGCTTGTTGCGACGAGCTGCAGCAGAAATAGAAAATCAGGGGTAGGCGATCTCCGATCTTTGTGGAACAATACTGTCTACTTATACAGGTGTTGGCCGTCAGGCCTTATTGATTACGTGAGGACTTTAATGGACGACAACAAGAAGAAAGCCTTGGCTGCGGCCCTGGGTCAGATCGAACGTCAATTCGGCAAGGGTGCCGTAATGCGTATGGGCGATCACGACCGTCAGGCGATCCCGGCTATTTCCACTGGCTCTCTGGGTCTGGACATCGCGCTCGGCATTGGCGGCCTGCCAAAAGGCCGTATCGTTGAAATCTACGGTCCTGAATCTTCCGGTAAAACCACCCTGACCCTGTCGGTGATTGCCCAGGCGCAAAAAATGGGCGCTACGTGCGCGTTCGTCGACGCCGAGCACGCCCTGGATCCTGAATACGCCGGCAAGCTGGGCGTCAACGTTGACGACCTGCTGGTGTCCCAGCCGGACACCGGTGAGCAAGCCCTGGAAATCACCGACATGCTGGTGCGCTCCAACGCCATCGACGTGATCGTGGTCGACTCCGTTGCAGCCCTGGTACCCAAGGCTGAAATCGAAGGCGAAATGGGCGACATGCACGTGGGCCTGCAAGCCCGCCTGATGTCCCAAGCGCTGCGTAAAATCACCGGTAACATCAAGAACGCCAACTGCCTGGTGATCTTCATCAACCAGATCCGCATGAAGATCGGCGTGATGTTCGGTAGCCCGGAAACCACCACCGGTGGTAACGCGCTGAAGTTCTACGCGTCGGTCCGCCTGGACATCCGCCGTACCGGCGCGGTGAAAGAGGGTGACGAGGTGGTCGGTAGCGAAACCCGCGTCAAGGTCGTGAAAAACAAAGTGGCTCCGCCTTTCCGCCAGGCTGAATTCCAGATTCTCTACGGCAAGGGTATCTACCTGAACGGCGAGATGATCGACCTGGGCGTGCTGCACGGCTTCGTTGAAAAATCCGGTGCCTGGTATGCCTACAATGGCAGCAAGATCGGTCAGGGCAAGGCCAACTCGGCCAAGTTCCTGGCGGACAACCCGGATATCGCTGCCACGCTTGAGAAGCAGATCCGCGACAAACTGCTGACCGCAGCACCAGACGTGAAAGCTGCCGCCAACCGCGAGCCGGTTGAAGAAGTAGAAGAAGCCGATACTGACATCTGAAATAAACGATGACCGTTGTACTGGATACACTCGTCGCCGTTCGGCGTACCGCAATGGACCTGCTCGCTCGCCGCGAGCATGGTCGAGTCGAGCTGACGCGTAAGCTGCGTCAACGCGGCGCGGAACCTGAGATGATCGAAACCGCCCTTGACCGTTTGACGGAAGAGGGGCTGCTTTCGGAAGCCCGTTATCTCGAAAGTTTTGTCTCCTACCGAGCCCGGTCCGGCTATGGCCCGGCGCGTATTCGCGAAGAGCTGAGCCAGCGCGGTTTACAGCGCGCCGATATCGACCTTGCCTTGCGTGAGTGCGGTATCAGTTGGCAGGCGCAACTGGAAGACACCTGGCGCCGCAAATTCTCGGGTCATCTCCCCATTGATGCCAGGGAACGCGCCAAGCAGGGGCGTTTCTTGAGTTATCGCGGTTTTTCGATGGAAATGATCAGCCGCTTATTAAGTGGCCGAGACATGGATGACTGAACACCTTGTTGTGCGGTGAACGGCCTTGTTGTGTGGTGAATAGGCTTGTTGTTTGTTGAATGGGCTTGTTGTGTGGTGAATGGGCTTGTTGTGGTGAGCGGGCTTGTTTGTGGTGAGCGGGCTTGCCCCGCGCTGGGCTGCGAAGCAGCCCCAATGGCCTCCCCTTCGATCTAAACCTGAAACACCAAACCTGAAGCCCCCAAAAAAAGGCCCGCTATGAAAATAGCGGGCCTTTTTGCGTTTCTGGATCCTGCGTTTCTGGATTTCACGCCGGCTGCGGCGCTACCCGTTGTTGCGTCTTCCCCTGAGCCTGCGCCCAGTTCTCCGGCAAGTTGATGTAATCCACCAGCTCCCGCAACCGGCCCTGGTCGCGGCCATTGAAGTTGAACACCAACCGCGTCAAATGGCTGAACTTCGGCTCATCATGCTCCTCACCGGTATAGGCCAGTTGCTGGAATTCTCCGCTCAACCGCAGGCTGGCAAATTCACTCTGCAAATGAGCCAGCGCTTGATCGCTGAGCGGGTGATTCATGCGCACCACAAACTCACGTTTCAACCAGCGTGTGGAATGGAAGTTGGCATAGAACTGATTGATCTCTTCCACTGCCTCTTCAGCGCTGTACACCAGGCGTACCAGCTTGAGGTCGGTGGGCAGGATGTAGCGATTGGCTTCCAGCTGGCTACGGATAAAGTCCAGGGCGCCTTGCCAGAAACCGCCACCGGGCGCATCCAGCAACACTACCGGCACCAGCGGGCTTTTGCCGGTCTGGATCAGGGTCAATACTTCCAGGGCTTCATCCAGGGTGCCGAAACCACCCGGGCACAACACCAGCGCATCGGCTTCCTTGACGAAGAACAGCTTGCGGGTAAAGAAGAAGTGGAAGGACAGCAGGTTCTCGGTGCCATCGATGGTCGGGTTGGCATGCTGTTCAAACGGCAGGGTGATATTGAACCCCAGGCTGTGTTCCAGGCCTGCCCCTTCGTGGGCCGCCGCCATGATGCCGCCGCCACCACCGGTGATTACCATCAGGTCCGAACGGGCCAGTGCGGCACCCACCTCGCGGGCCAAGGCGTACAGTGGGCTTTCCACCGGGGTGCGGGCCGAGCCGAACACCGTGACCTTGCGGCGCCCCTTGAACTGTTCGAGTACGCGGAAGGCGTGGTCCAGTTCGCGAATGGCTTGCAAGGTGATCTTGGCGTTCCAGCGGTTGCGGTCGTCCTGGGCCATGCGCAGCACGGTCAGGATCATGTCGCGATACAAGGGGATATTCGGGCTGTTGGGGGCGATCTGCTGGAGCTGAGCTTCAACCTGTTGCGTAAGGTCGGCCCCGTTTTCTTCAAAATGCCGGAGCAGGTGGTCATTCGGTTCGTAAGGCATTCAACTTCTCCTTCTTCACAGAGGCTGGGCCAGCGGCGAGAGATTCGTCCGGGGGCCACGACACTGCATGTGTCGCTGCATACCCAAGGCATTGCACGTGTTCGCCAGGCAGCAAACGGGCTCTGTATATTCCTTGTGATTTAAAAAACCTTTGCACTGCACGTCGCAGGAGGGCAACCCTCTTTTGCCCTGGAAATGTTACAGAACGGCGTGGAAGCCGTGATGAACGGGCGATCAGGATGACTTGATCATGGGCCGAAAAACCCTTGGCTGGCAACCGCTTATTGGTCACTCAGCAGGGAGTTTAGCCGCCTGCAGGGAAATGAAGCAGGGGAGTGCGCGCTACTGGACAGCAGCGCGCGAAGGGCAAGCGAAGATTACTTTTTCTTCTTGGCGGCAGCTGGTGCCGGGCAATCCGCTTCCACGAATTTCACCGATGCCACAGGACGATTGGTCTTGTTCTCGGTGATTTCATAGCGCATCACTGCGCCCTTGGCCATCAGCTCGCGATAACCTTTGTTCAGGCACACGCTTTGCCCCAGCTGGAAATACACCGCCTTGGGGTTGGCGCGCATCTGTTCGGCGCGATCAGGCAATACGCTGAGGTGATCGATCAGTTGCATGCCCTCAACGGTGTAGGCCACTTCCAGGGTTTTTTCGTCGATTTCTCGCGGCAGGTCCTTGTTGCTTTCAGTCGCGACGCTTTGCAGCTTCCGGTTCATTTGGGCCTCCAGCAGCGAGGCCGCCTGGGCGCCCACGGGCAGTACCAGCGCAAGTGCGATGGATGGGGCGGCAAGACGCAGCATGGAACGCAGCATGAAACTCTCCTGATTCGGTTACTGGTGCATAGACCAGCCACTGCGCTGTGCGTTCAGTGGCGCGCAATTATAGGTGACCCCTTGCCACTACAGCCAGGCGTATCGCTGGTAAACTGCGGTCACTTCAGCCTTCCACGAGTTTTCTCCGTGTCGATCTACCCCTCTGTACGGCGCATCCGATGAGCCACGCCGTCTCTCGCCTGCGTACACAGCGCCTGGCACGCGCGATCAAGCCCTTCGTCAATCGAGGCTCCCGTGCCGAACGCTGCCCCGGCTGCCGGGTCATCCCCGAATACTGCCTGTGTGCCTGGCGCCCCCAGGTCGCGGCCAGGTCCGCCATGTGCCTGCTGATGCACGATGTCGAACCCATGAAACCCAGCAACACCGGCTGGCTGATCGCCGACGTGGTCGAGGACACCACGGCATTCGCCTGGTCGCGCACCGAAGTCGACCCGGAATTGCTCACCCTGCTCGCTGACCCGCAGTGGCAGCCCTACATCGTGTTCCCCGGCGAATTCGTGGCGCCCGAGCGTGTCGTCAGTACCGTGACGGTGGCAGAAGGCAGGCGCCCGCTGTTCATCCTGCTGGATGGCACCTGGAGCGAAGCGCGCAAGATGTTTCGCAAGAGTCCCTATCTGGAGCATCTGCCGGTATTGAGCCTGGCGCCTGAGCAGCTTTCGCGCTACAAACTGCGCCGCTCCAAGCGTGACGACCATTTCTGCACCGCCGAAGTCGCCGCCCTGTGCCTGGAACTGGCCGATGACGCTGCTGCCAGCGAAGTGCTGGACGCCTACCTCGACGTATTCAGCACCCATTACCTGGCCGCCAAGTTCCAGCTGCCACTGGACCCGACCGACAGCGTCCATACTCGTCTTGCACCCTATATAGCCACGCTATAGCCAGACGACGTTTGCACGATGGCACCGTAAACCTGCATGCCGCTAAAATGCCCATGGGCGTAGTGCTTGACCCCCCAGGCTGCGCTGGGCATGCTGAGCGCCGATTGGGGTGCAACCGTGAGTTTTCGACGTCGTTCCAAGTGCTTTTGACGTTGAACGTACCCTGTGGCGATGGCTGCCTGGCTGTCGCCTTGTGTATTGGTGAACCCCGAACCCATCGGGGCTGCCATAAAAAACAGGATCATTTAATCAATGGCCACATACGAAATCCTGATAGCCGATGACCACCCGCTGTTTCGCAGTGCGCTGCATCAGGCCGTGACCCTGGGCCTTGGCCCCGACGTGCGCCTGGTTGAAGTGGCCAGCATTGCCGAGCTGGAAACCCGCCTTACCGAAAAATCCGATTGGGACCTGGTGCTGCTCGACCTGAACATGCCCGGCGCCTACGGTTTCTCGGGGCTGGTGCTCCTGCGTGGGCAATACCCGCAGATCCCCGTGGTGATGGTCTCTGCCCAGGAAGACGCCGACGTGGTGGTGCGTTCCAAGGAGTTTGGCGCCAGCGGCTTCATTCCAAAGTCCAGCGCGATGGAAGATATTCAGAAGGCCGTGCGCGCAGTGTTGGACGGTGATGTGTCCTGGCCGCCGCAGGCATTCGAACACATCAACGTGTCCGACGAAGCCAAGGCCGCCCGTGATGGCTTGGCCAGCCTGACGCCCCAGCAGTTTCGAGTGCTGACCATGGTCTGCGAAGGTTTGCTGAACAAGCAGATCGCCTATGAGCTGAGTGTGTCGGAAGCGACCATCAAGGCGCATGTCACGGCAATTTTTCGCAAATTGGGGGTGCGTACGCGGACCCAGGCGGCGCTGCTCTTGCAACAACTTGAGTCAATTGCTCAGCATTAAGTTGTTATCGATTCACGCTTTTTTGACTTTGCGTGATCTAGTTTCCCCACTTCTTTGGTTCAGTTGCCTACGTCTATGTCGCCTTTCAAGGGTCAAACCGGTCTCAAACGTATCTTCAATGCAGGGGGCTATTCCCTGGATGGTCTGCGCGCGGCGTTCACCGGTGAGGCGGCGTTCCGTCAACTGGTCTTGTTGAACGTCATCCTGATCCCGCTGAGTTTTTTCCTGCACGTCAGCCGTGTTGAGCGCGCGCTGCTGATTGCAGTGTGCCTGTTGGCCTTGATCGTTGAATTGCTCAATTCGGCGGTAGAAGCGGCGATCGACCGTATTTCCCTCGACCGCCACCCCTTGTCGAAAAACGCCAAGGACATGGGCAGCGCCGCGCAATTCGTGGCGTTGACCATGATCACCCTGGTGTGGGCCGTGATCCTGATCTGACGATCAGGCAATGCTCGGCAGCACGATCTCGTCGCTGCGCTGAACCCCGGCGGTGAAGGCGCGGCACAGCTCCAGGAACTCCCGCATCGCGGAGGTCTGGTATTTCTGTTTATGCCAAATGAAGTAGAACTGTCGGGCCAGGTCCAGGTCCGGGGTTTCTACGGGCACCAGGCTGCCACGGCGAAATGCATCGCGCAGCGCCAGCCGGGAAATACACCCGATGCCCAAACCCGATTCCACCGCCCGTTTGATCGCCTCGGTGTGCTCCAGCTCCAGGCGGATATTCAGCGCGCTGCGGTGATGGCGCATGGCCTGGTCAAAGGTCAGGCGCGTGCCGGAGCCTTGCTCCCGCAGGATCCAGGCCTCATGGGTCAACTCTTCCAGGGTGGCCACGCCGCGCTTGGCCAAGTGGTGCTGGGGCGCGCAAAACACCACCAGCTCATCTTCCACCCAAGTTTGCACCTCGATATCGGGGTGGCTGCAGTCGCCTTCGATTAGACCCAGGTCAATTTCGTAGTGCGCAACCTGGTGCACGATATTGGCAGTGTTCTGCACATGCAGCTTCACCTGGCTTTCGGGGTGCTGCTGCATGAAGCTGCCGATCAGCAGGGTGGCCAGGTAATTGCCAATGGTCAGGGTCGCGCCGACCGCCAGGGAGCCGAAGCCGGACTTACCGTTGAGCAGGTCTTCGATCTCCTTGGCCTGGTCCAACAGCGCCACCGCTTGAGGCAACAGCTGATGGCCCAAGGCGTTGAGACTCAGGCGCTTGCCGGCACGGTCGAATAATTGGCAGCTGGATTGACGCTCCAGCTCGGTAATCGAGGTGCTGGCGGCGGATTGAGATAAGGCCAGAAGGCCAGCAGCGCGAGAGACGCTTTCCTGCTGGGCGACGGCGACGAAGACTTGCAGTTGACGGAGAGTAAATCGCATATCGATATAACCGATAACCCTTATCTTAATAATCCAGTTAACAGATATTGTCGCCGCCATTAGAATGCTGTGCAATTGCGCACTTCATCTTTGGCGCAGACCCATTTCCAGGAGTCCCCCGTACATGAGCAACATGAACCACGAGCGTGTCCTCAGTGTTCATCACTGGAACGACACTCTGTTCAGCTTCAAGTGCACCCGCGATCCGGGCCTGCGCTTCGAGAACGGTCAGTTCGTGATGATCGGCCTGCAACAGCCCAACGGCCGCCCGCTCATGCGCGCTTACTCCATTGCCAGCCCGAACTGGGAAGAGCATCTGGAGTTCTTCAGCATCAAGGTGCCGGATGGCCCGCTGACTTCCCAATTGCAGCACTTGAAGGAAGGCGACGAGATCATCATCAGCAAAAAACCGACAGGCACTCTGGTGCTTGACGATTTGAAGCCGGGCAAACACCTGTACCTGCTCAGCACCGGTACCGGTCTTGCTCCGTTCATGAGCGTGATCCAGGACCCGGAAACCTACGAGCGTTTCGAAAAAGTGATCCTGTGCCACGGCGTGCGCTACGTCAACGAAGTCGCCTACCGCGAATTCATCACCGAGCACCTGCCGCAGAACGAATTCTTCGGCGAGGCCCTGCGTGAGAAGTTGATCTACTACCCGACCGTGACCCGCGAGCCGTTCGAAAACGAAGGCCGCCTGACCGACCTGATGCGCAGCGGCAAGCTGTTCAGCGACATCGGCCTGCCACCGATCAACCCCGAGGACGACCGCGCCATGTTGTGCGGCAGCCCAAGCATGTTGGACGAGACCAGCGAAGTGCTGAACAGCTTCGGCCTGAAAGTTTCGCCACGCATGCGTGAGCCGGGTGATTACTTGATCGAGCGCGCGTTCGTCGAGAAATAACTGCGGTAAAAAATGTGGGAGGGGGGCTTGCTCCCGATGGCGGTGGATCAGTCGATATACACGTTGACTGATCCACTGCCATCGGGAGCAAGCCCCCTCCCACATTGGGTTTCCGGTTTATCCCGCCGGCACCACTTCCAGCACACAAATCATCCCGGCCTCTGGATAGTGCCAGCGCACATCCACATCCCAGAACTGCGCCCCGTATTCGCGTTCAGGCCCAGGCGTCTGGTACGCCGGGCGTGGATCCTGTGCCAGACACTGGTCGATCAACTCCACCAACGGTTCCCCAAGGCGCTGGGCGTGGCCTTGTGCCTGCTGCAGCGCCGTCTTCAGCCACTGCACGGGAATCAGCTGCGGCGCACCACTGGCGATGCTGTTGGTGGCTGTGTCGATGATGTCGGCGTAGGGCACATACGGCTTGATATCCAATACCGGGGTGCCATCGAGCAAATCGATCCCGGAGATCCACAGCCGGCCCGGCTCCACCTTGTCCAGCTTGACCACTGACTGGCCAATCCCGTTGGGCCGATGAGTCGCGCGGGTCGCAAACACCCCCATGGACGTGTTGCCACCCAGGCGGGGCGGGCGCACTTTCAGGCGGGGCTTGTCTTCCAGGGCCTGGTGGAACAGAAACAACAGCCACACGTGGCTGACCTGCTCCAGGCCCTGTACCGCCTCGCCCTGGTCGAACGGCGCCACCAACTCCAGCACGCCCCGCGCGGCAGGCGCCAGTTGCGGTTGGCGCGGGATGGCGAACTTCTCCTTGAAGCAGGAGCGTACGAAACCGACCGGCGAGACCTGGTAACCCATGGCTTACGTGCGAACCCGCAGCGTCAGGCCCTTGAGGAAGTTGCGCAGCAACTGGTCACCACAGGTGCGGTAGTTGGTGTGGCCGAACTTGCGGAACAGCGCGCTCAGCTCAGGCTTGGACACCGGGAATTCGGCAGCCTTGAGGATGGCGTGCATGTCGTCCTCCTTCAGTTCGAAGGCCACACGCAGTTTCTTGAGGATGATGTTGTTGGTCACCGGGGTTTCGATCGGCTGCGGCGGACGGCTTTCGTCCTTGCCGCGCTTGAAAATCACCAGGCCATCGAGGAAGTGGGCCATGACCTCATCCGGGCAGAACACAAAGCCTTCTTCCTCGTCTTTCTTGAGGTAGGTCAGCAGGTCTTCCTTGGTCACGTCCATGCCGCCGAGCTTGATAAGCTCGACCATCTTGTTGTCGCTGATGTCGAGCATGTAGCGCACGCTGCGCAGTACGTCGTTGTGAATCATGGTGGGCAATCCTGGTTTTCAACGGTGGGCACCGCCGAGTGGGGCGGTGCCTGGAAAGGGGGAGGCTGTTTAGAACTTTTCTTTGCCGGACAGATAACGCCATTGGCCAACCGGCACTTTGCCGATGGACACGCCGCCGATGCGAATGCGGCGGATAGCGACGACTTTCAGGCCAACGGCTTCGCAGAACAGGGCGATCACGCCTGGTTGCGGGTTTTTCATCGCAAAGCGCAGGCGATTTTCGTTCTGCCAGCTGGCTTTTACGGCTGGCAGCTCTTTGCCTTTGTAGGTCAGGCCGTGGTTCAGGCGGTTGAGGCCGTGGGCAACCATGTCGCCTTCAACCTCCACCACGTATTCCTGCTCGATCTTGGCGGCATCGGCGGTCAACTTGCGCAGGATCTTCCAGTCCTGGGTAAACACCAGCAGGCCGCTGGCCTTGGCTTGCAGGTCGGCGCTGGCGGTCAGGCGCAGGAAGTGGCCCTTGAGCGGACGCTTGCTGAAGCGGTGTTCTTCGGACAGGGTTTCGGCGCTGATCGAGGCCATTGCCGTCTCGGCATCGACACCGGCCGGGGCGTGGAACAGGATGGTCACCGGCTCTGGCGCGGTGGCCTTGGCCTCCGGGTCCAGTTCGACCTTCTGGGTGGTGATCTTGAATTGCGGCTCGTCGATCACTTCACCGTCCACCGAGACCCAGCCGCCTTCGATAAACAGCTCAGCCTCCCGACGGGAGCAACCGACCAGTTCGATAAGGCGTTTGGAGAGGCGTATGGGGTCAGTCATGACAAGGGCCGTAACAAAAGGGGGCGGCTATTGTACCTGTGTGGGCGCGGTTAATCCCGGCCCCATTTCATTTAGCCCTGACGGGCGCTTTGTTGTTGCTGGCGCAGGCGCAGGTGCAGCAACGGATAGGGCTGCCCCAGGCCGTCATGTTCGGTGCGTCCGACCACTTCGAAACCCTGCTTGAAATAGAACCCCAAGGCTTGGGGATTCTGCTCGTTGACGTCGAGTTCATCGGCGTTCATGCGCTCGATCGCATAACGCAGCAACTGCCGGCCTAGGCCTTGCCCGCGGTATTGCGGGTCGATAAACAGCATCTCCACCTTACCGCACGCCACCCCGGCAAACCCGGTAATACGCTGGCGTGTGTCTTTGGTGCAGATCAGCATCACCGAATCCAGGTAGCGGGTCAGCAGCAGGTTTTTCAGCAATACGATGTAACTGTCCGGCAAAAAATCATGGGTGGCCCGCACCGAGGCCTCCCAGATGCGCGCCAGCTCTGCGTAGTCGCTGGCTTTAGGTGTGTGGATAACCGAATGCTGACGCATGCCCGCTGCCCCTTGCGATGATGGGTGCTGATGTGCAAAAGATAGACCTAAAAAAGCCCCGCATCTTGTCCAGAGGCAGGGCTTTTCAAGTTTTTTTGATCAGTCGCGCTTTTCAGCCCACAGATCGTACTCATCGGCGTCGGTCACCGTGCACCAGACCTTGTCACCTGGCTTCAAGCCGCTGGCATCGTCGATAAACACGTTACCGTCGATTTCCGGTGCATCGAAGAAGCAACGGCCGACTGCGCCTTGCTCGTCGACTTCATCGATCAGCACTTCGATTTCCTTGCCGATACGCAGTTGCAGGCGCGCCGAGCTGATTGCCTGTTGGTGCGCCATGAAGCGCTCCCAACGGTCCTGCTTGACGTCATCCGGGACCACGGCCAGGTCCAGCAGGTTGGCCGGGGCACCTTCCACGGGCGAGTACTGGAAGCAGCCCACACGGTCCAGTTGCGCTTCGGTCAGCCAGTCCAGCAGGTACTGGAAGTCTTCTTCGGTTTCGCCGGGGAAGCCGACGATGAAGGTCGAACGGATGATCAGCTCGGGGCAGATCTCGCGCCAGTTCTTGATGCGCGCCAGGGTCTTGTCTTCGAAGGCCGGGCGTTTCATGGCCTTGAGCACTTTCGGGCTGGCGTGCTGGAACGGGATGTCCAGGTACGGCAGGATCTTGCCGGCGGCCATCAACGGGATCAGCTCGTCCACGTGCGGGTACGGGTAGACGTAGTGCAGGCGCACCCACACGCCCAGGCTGCTGAGGGCTTCGCAGAGTTCGGTCATGCGGGTTTTCACCGGCGCGCCGTTCCAGAAGCCGGTGCGGTATTTCACGTCGACGCCGTAGGCGCTGGTGTCCTGGGAGATCACCAGCAGCTCCTTGACGCCGGATTTGACCAGGCGCTGGGCCTCGTCGAGTACGTCACCCACCGGACGGCTGACCAGCTTGCCGCGCATCGACGGGATGATGCAGAAGCTGCAGCTGTGGTTGCAGCCTTCGGAAATCTTCAGGTACGCATAGTGACGCGGGGTCAGCTTGATGCCTTGAGGCGGTACCAGGTCGATCAGCGGGTTGTGATCCTGGCGCGGCGGCACCACGTCGTGCACGGCATTGACCACCTGCTCGTACTGCTGCGGGCCGGTCACGGCCAGTACGCTGGGGTGCACGTTGCGGATATTGCCTTCTTCCACACCCATGCAGCCGGTCACGATGACCTTGCCGTTTTCCTTGATGGCTTCGCCGATCACTTCCAGGGACTCTGCCTTGGCCGAGTCGATAAAGCCGCAGGTGTTGACCACCACCACATCGGCGTCCTGGTAAGTGGACACCACGTCATAGCCTTCCATGCGCAGTTGCGTGAGGATGCGTTCGGAATCGACCAGAGCCTTCGGGCAACCCAGGGAAACAAAGCCAACCTTGGGGTTGGCTTTTGCGATGGTGGTGGACATGTCTAACCTCGGTATTGAATGACGCCGCCAGTCGGGCACGACAGGGCTGCGGACGGGCGCTTGCTGCGCCTCTGATCAAAAAGTGCGCAATTCTAGCGACGGGCAACGCTCTTGACCAGCTTTATGCAGGGAAATGCGACGAGTGCTGTGTTGGGTGAATCGCCCAGCCCTTACACGTTCTTAAGCCCGGACGTCCTGCTCTGTGCGGTGCGTTACAACTTTAGACATGCCCACACCTAACGCCTGAAGCACTTTCAGGAGAGTGGAAAGCTTTGGGTCGCCGCCGACGCCGAGGGACCTATAGAGATTTGCTCTATTGAGGCCCGTGTTCTGCGACAGACTGAGCATCCCGCCGCGAGCGTCCGCCACTCGACGGATAGCGACAAGGAACGCGTCTTCCCCACCCGCTTCATCGATTTCCTCAAGCGCGACAGATAGATATTCCAAGGCAAATGCTTCGTCGTCTCGGAGCATTTCAAGAACACTATCTTCATGAGAACGAGTACGAATGGTCATTTTTGCTGCACCTTGTAAGATTTCCAGAGGGCCTTGGCCTGATCAATGTCGTTCTGCTGCCTGACCTTTGAGCCGCCGCCCAACAGGAAAACAATTTTTCGATCCTGGATTGCGTAATACACACGAAACCCAGGCCCGAAGTCGAGTTTCATCTCAAAGACCCCGTCACCCACCGACTCGGTAACACCAAAGTGGCCAAGGGAAGCTCGATCCACTCTGGTGGTGATTCTTGCCTTTGAACGCGTGTCTTGCACGGTGTCCAGCCAAGCCTGGTAGATATCCACCCCGTTGACTGAAAGTACGTGTTTCACTTCGTACATGCGGAATGTACCTTAAAAGAGACAGGGCAATGATTGAGTTTTTATATCGACTACGCAGGTGATGCAGGCGCGCGATTTATTGATCAGGCAAGGTGGCCAAGGAGCTTGCGCATACACCGCTGAGGCTGCGCTACTGAGCCGGGCGGAAAATATACGGTTGGCCGTAAATGTGATCAATGCAGGCAAAAAGGCTCCAAAATGCCGCTTCATCTACGACTGACGGTGTAAATCGATACCCGAATCACTTGAGCAGGGAAATACGACGACCGCTGCGCTATGCTTCGCGCCGTTGCGCACGGGGAAAACCCTTGGGTCAATAAAACGTCTGTTACGACAAGTAAAACAGCGCATGCTAGGGTCAGCTTAGACGCGCTGTTTATAAGAGACCTCAGGTCAAAGGGCAGGAGTGGTTGATGGGTCAGGCAAGTAGTCAGGCAGCAGGTGCCGAGCATTCCAACGCAAAGCCGATCGGCATGCTGGTGGCAGCGGTCGGGGTGGTTTACGGCGATATCGGTACCAGCCCGCTCTATACCCTCAAAGAGGTGTTCAACGGTGGTTATGGGGTGCAGGTCAACCATGACGGTGTGCTGGGGATCCTGGCGCTGATCTTCTGGTCGTTGATCTGGGTGGTGTCGATCAAGTACATGCTGTTCGTGCTGCGCGCCGATAACCAGGGCGAAGGTGGCATCATGGCTCTGACCGCGTTGGCGCGAAGGGCGGCGGGGGAGCGCAAGAAGTTACGCAGTTTCCTCGTGGTGTGCGGCCTGTGCGGTGCGGCGTTGTTCTATGGCGACAGCATGATCACCCCGGCGATTTCGGTGCTGTCGGCCATTGAAGGCCTGGAGCTGGCGTTCGACGGCTTGGAAAAATGGGTGGTGCCGATCGCCCTGGTGGTGCTGGTGGCGCTGTTCCTGATCCAGAAGCACGGTACCGACCGCATCGGCAAGCTGTTCGGGCCAGTGATGGTGACCTGGTTCCTGGTGCTGGGTGGCCTCGGCGTGTATGGCATTACCCTGCACCCTGAAGTGCTCAATGCCCTGAACCCGATGTGGGGCGTGCGTTTCTTCGAGGCCCACCCTGGCATTGGCGTGGCAATCCTCGGTGCGGTAGTGCTGGCGTTGACCGGTGCCGAGGCGCTGTATGCCGACATGGGGCACTTCGGCCGCAAGCCCATCGCCCGCGCCTGGTTCATCCTGGTGTTGCCGGCGCTGGTGCTCAACTATTTCGGCCAGGGCGCCATGCTGCTGGGCGACCCGGAAGCCGCACGCAACCCGTTCTACCTGCTGGCGCCAAGTTGGGCGCTGATCCCGCTGGTGGTGTTGTCCACCCTGGCCACGGTGATTGCGTCCCAGGCGGTGATTTCCGGTGCGTTTTCGTTGACGCGCCAGGCGATCCAGTTGGGTTATATCCCGCGTATGCATATCCAGCACACCTCAAGCGCCGAACAGGGCCAGATCTATATCGGTGCGGTGAACTGGTCGCTGATGGTCGGCGTGATCCTGCTGGTGCTGGGTTTCGAGTCCTCCAACGCACTGGCGTCGGCCTACGGCGTGGCGGTGACGGGGACCATGCTGATGACCACCATCCTGGTGTCGGCAGTCATGCTGTTGCTGTGGAAATGGCCACCGATTCTGGCCGTGCCGGTCCTGGTCTGCTGCCTGTTGGTGGACGGGCTGTACTTCGCGGCCAACGTGCCGAAGATCATCCAGGGCGGTGCCTTCCCGGTATTGGCGGGGATTGTGCTGTTCGTGCTGATGACCACCTGGAAGCGCGGCAAGCAATTGCTGGTGGACCGCCTCGACGAAGGTGGCCTGCCGTTGCCGATCTTCATCAGCAGCATCCGCGTGCAGCCGCCGCATCGCGTGCAGGGCACGGCGGTGTTCCTTACTGCGCGCCCGGACGCCGTGCCCCATGCCCTGTTGCACAACCTGCTGCATAACCAGGTGCTGCATGAACAGGTGGTGTTGCTGACGGTGGTCTACGAAGACATCCCGCGTGTCCCGGCCTCACGGCGCTTCGAGGTGGATTCCTACGGCGAGGGGTTCTTTCGCGTGATCCTGCACTTCGGCTTTACCGATGAGCCGGACGTCCCCGAAGCGTTGAAGCTGTGCCATTTGGACGGCCTGGATTTCAGTCCGATGCGCACCACGTACTTCCTCAGCCGTGAAACCGTCATCGCCTCCCGCATCAAGGGCATGGCCCGTTGGCGCGAAGCGTTGTTTGCATTCATGCTCAAGAACGCCAACGGCAACCTGCGGTTCTTCAAGCTCCCGGTCAACCGAGTGATCGAATTGGGCACCCAGGTCGAAATGTAAGCCTGCGCGGTACGGGAGCCGGCAATCGGCTCCCGCTTTACGTCTGAACCCTGTGCAATCCACGGTTGTCGACTAGGCTCTAAGCACTGTTTGAATAGTGCCCACAGACCCCAGAAGAGGTGCGCCATGAGTCAGCTGCTCGAACCCTATACCCTGCGCCAATTGACCCTGCTCAACCGTATCGCGGTGTCGCCGATGTGTCAGTACTCAAGTGTCGATGGCCTGGCCAACGACTGGCACCTGGTCCACCTCGGCAGCCGCGCGGTCGGTGGCGCCGGGCTGATATTCACCGAAGCCACCGCCGTAACCGCCGATGGCCGCATCACGGCCGAAGACCTGGGCCTGTGGAACGACGAACAGATCGAACCCCTGCGGCGCATCACACGGTTTATCGCCGCCCAGGGCGCGGTGGCGGGCATCCAGCTGGCCCATGCCGGGCGCAAGGCCAGCACCCACCGCCCATGGATCGGCAAGCACGGCAGCGTCAAGCCGCAAGACGGTGGCTGGGTGCCGGTGGGGCCGTCGCCGATTGCCTTTGACCCGCAGCACACCCAACCCAAGCCTTTGGGTGAGGCGCAGATCCAGCAAGTGATCGCCGACTTCGTCGCCGCCGCCAGGCGAGCCCTGACCGCCGGTTTTGAAGTGGTGGAGATCCACGCCGCCCATGGTTACCTGCTGCATCAATTCCTCTCGCCCATCAGCAACCAGCGGCAGGACCAATATGGCGGCTCCTTCGAGAACCGTATCCGCCTGGTGCTGCAAGTGACCGAGGCCGTGCGCGAGGTCTGGCCCCAGGAGCTGCCACTGTTCGTGCGGGTGTCGGCCACCGACTGGGTGGAAGATGGCTGGAACCCTGATGAAACCGTGGAACTCGCGCGTCGCCTCAAAGACCTGGGCGTGGACCTGATCGACGTGTCTTCCGGCGGCACTGCCGCTAACGCCGAAATCCCCACCGGCCCCGGTTACCAGACGCGCTTTGCCGAGCGTGTACGCAAGGAGTCGGGCATCGCCACCGGCACCGTCGGCATGATCACCGAACCGGCCCAGGCCGAGCACATCCTGCGTACCTGCCAGGCCGACATCATCTTCCTGGCCCGTGAACTGCTGCGTGACCCTTACTGGCCGTTGCATGCCGATGATGATCTGGGCGGGCGCAAGGCCATTTGGCCGGCTCAGTACCAACGAGCGACCCATCGGGACCAACCGATCCATGAGTCTGACTTGAGGGATTGATCCTGCGTCGGCGCCGTCGAAACCCACCTTGAACCGGTGGGTTTTTTTTGCCTGCTGCTGTGGGATGGGGTTGTAGGTATTTGTTACCGAGGTGATTTTTTAAGTGAATGCTCTAAAAAAATCCCACACGTAACGAGATTGTTTCTACGCTTAGGGTAGGACTGATTTCTGGCCCAGGAAGTCAGCCTGTTTGTTCACGGAGGCATTGCGCTCCCCGGGAAACGGTTTGTGGGCACAGGAGTTTTTGATCGATATCAGGAGAAACAGTCCATGGCCAAGTCCTATGGTGTAGCGGGTGCGGTGGTGTCTTTTTTTACCCGCAGGGTGTCCTTGCGTGGCCGCAGGTTGAGTTCGGACGAAGCCGAATTACTGGCGCAGTATCGCGCCCTGACCGAAAACGATCAGGTGGCGATGCGGTATCTGATTGGAGCGATGAAGAGTGTGTCGCGGTTCTGATGGCGTGCGCGAGGATCGTTCCCACGCGAGTGGGAACGATCTGGATCAGGTGTACTTGCGCTGCTCCGGTGCCGGCGGGAAGTACTGATACAACCAGGTTTCACTCAGGGTGCGGTCCTGGGTGCGAATAAACAGCCGCAGTTCCACCGGCTCTACGCTGTCGCTGGTTGGGTACCAATCGAACAGAATGCGATAGCCCTTGATGTTGTCGAGCACCAGCACGCTGAAATCCTTCACTTCGCCGTGGGAGCAGGTCACCACCGGCTCGATCCCGGTGCCGGCCGGCAAACGGTCCAGGCCGCCGCCCTTGAAGTCCACGGCAAAGCGGCGCGCCCACACTGGCGGGTAGTGCTCGCCCGGCGCCCAACCTTCGGTAAAGCCGCCCATGCCGGAACGGGTCGCATCGACTTGCGCCAGCGGCGTGCTGACCGGGGGCAGGGCGCTCCAGTACAGCTTGTAGCCATAGTTGAGTGAGTCGCCGGCCGCCACCGGCTTTTTCGGGGTCCAGAAGGCCACGATGTTGTCCAGGGTCTCGCCGGTGGTGGGGATTTCCAGCAGGTCGATCGAGCCTTCGCCCCAGGCGGTGGTCGGTTCGACCCACAGGCTTGGACGCTTGCTGTACCAGTCGACGGTATCCTGGTAGCTGGCGAACTCATGGTCGGTCTGCACCAGGCCGAAACCTTTCGGGTCGGTGTCGGCGAACGCATTGAACTGCAGCTTGGCCGGGTTATTCAACGGGCGGCAAATCCACTCGCCATTACCTCGCCACATCGCCAGGCGGTCCGAATCGTGGATCTGTGGGTGGATGGTGTCGCACATGCGGCGTTCGTGGGTGCCGCAACTGAACATGCTGGTCATGGCGGCGATGCCCAACTGTTCGATGGCGGTGCGGGCATTGATGTTGGCGTCGATGGCCATCACCACTTGGTTGGCCTGGCAGTCGATATCGAAGCGGTAGGCGCCGGTGGCGCTCGGCGAGTCGAGCAGGGCGTAGACCACAAAGCGGGTCGCGTTCTTGTCCGGGGTCTCGAACCAGAACTGCGTGAAGTCGGGGAACTCTTCGCGTTTTTTTGCGTAGGTATCAATCGCCAGGCCACGGGCGGAGAGGCCGTACTGGCCGGTAGAATCCACCGCGCGGAAGTAGCTGGCGCCGAGAAACGACAGCACGTCATGGCGATCCAGTTCCGGCGCCTTGAACAACTTGAAGCCGGAGAAACCCAGGTCGCCGGTCAGCTGTTTGGTGTCGACGGTGGTTTTTTCATAATTGAACAGTGAAGGGCGGAAATGCACTTCGCGGGCTTCACGGGTCTTGGGGTCGACGCTGTGCATGCGCACCGGTGTCTTGAAGCCCATGCCGACGTGGAAGAACTGCACGTCGAGCTGGCCGTTCAATTCCTTCCACAGCGAATGGTTGCCGTCGTAGCCGATGGCGTTGAAATTCTGCGGGGTCATGGTCGCCAGGGTGGGCGGCAGCACCTGTTTGGTGTCTTTATACGCGGTCCCGGCGAGCTGTTTGGCTTGGGCCTTGAGCGTTTCAAAATCGAACGGCACGGCCTTGCCATCGGCGGCACGGTTCCCGGCCCAGGCCTGCGCGGCAAGCAGGCCGCTGGCCGATAAACCGGTGTAGGCCGCAATGGCCATGGAGGCTTTGAGCAAATTCCTGCGGTGCATAGAGACAACCTGTCGTGAGCAAATCCCGCGCCGTTCCTGGCACGTGCTGGATCAGAAATTACGGTTCGGACATGCCTTCGGCCAAACACAACGGACATTAAACAGACGCCGGATAGCTTAAGCGGTTCGATGGAGAAGGAAAATTGATTGATGGCGGGGTGATGGCATTGCAAATGCGACAAGACATTTCCGACGCTGTGAGTGAACACATTACCCACGAATTATGAAGATCCAAATGTAGGAGCGAGCAAGCTCGCTCCTACAATAAAGCGTTACGGCACTTGGGGGATCAGTGCTTGAACATCACATGCCGAACCGTGGTGTAGTCCTCCAAGCCATACATGGACATATCCTTGCCATACCCCGACAGTTTCTGACCACCGTGGGGCATTTCGCTGACGAGCATGAAATGGGTGTTTACCCAGGTGCAGCTGTATTGCAAGCGCGCGGCCAGGCGGTGGGCGCGTCCTACGTCGGCGGTCCATACCGACGACGCCAACCCGTAGTCCGAATCATTGGCCCAGCCCAGCACCTGCGCCTCATCGGTGAATTTGGTCACCGACACCACCGGCCCGAACACCTCGCGGCGCACGATCTCATCGTCCTGTTGCGCATCGGCGAGTACGGTCGGCTCAAAGAAGAAGCCATTGCCTTCCACTGCCTTGCCACCGGTGACCAGGCGGATATGCGGCTGCGCCACGGCGCGTTCGACAAACCCGGCAACCCGGTCGCGGTGTTGCGCAGTGATCAACGGGCCCAGCTCAGTGGCCGGGTCATCCTGCAAGCCGTATTTGATGCTGGCGACCGCCGCGCCGAGTTTCTCCACAAAGGCATCGTAGATGTCCGCCTGCGCATAAATCCGGCACGCTGCGGTACAGTCCTGCCCGGCGTTGTAGAAGCCGAAGGTACGAATGCCTTCCACCGCTGCATCGATATCCGCGTCGTTGAAGATGATCACGGGCGCCTTGCCGCCCAGCTCCATGTGCAGGCGCTTCACGCTGTCGGCGGTGCTGGAGATGATATTCGCGCCTGTGGCGATGGAGCCGGTCAGCGACACCATGCGCACTTTCGGGTGGTTCACCAGCGGACTGCCCACGGTAGGCCCACGGCCGAACACCAGGTTGAGTACTCCGGCCGGGAAAATCTCCGACGCCAGCTCGACCATCCGCAACGCGGTCAGCGGGGTTTGCTCCGACGGCTTGAGCACCACGGTATTGCCCGCGGCCAGGGCCGGTGCGATTTTCCAGGCGACCATCATCAGCGGGTAGTTCCACGGCGCGATGGACGCGATCACGCCCACCGGGTCGCGACGGATCATCGAGGTGTGGCCGGGCAAGTATTCACCACCGGCCGAACCGCTCATGCATCGGCTGGCGCCGGCGAAGAAGCGGAACACGTCGGCAATTGCCGGGATCTCGTCGTTCAGCGCGGCGCTGTAGGGCTTGCCGCAGTTGTCCGATTCCAGCTTGGCCAGTTCTTCGCCGTGGGCTTCGATCACGTCGGCCAGTTTCAGCAGCAACAGCGAGCGATCCTTGGGCGCGGTCTGCGACCAGCCTTCGAAGGCCGCATCGGCGGCGCGCACGGCGGCGTCGACCTGGGCTTCGCTGGCTTCTTTGATTTCCACCAGCACGCGGCCCAATGCCGGGTTGAAGATGGCCTGGGCCGGGCCTTCGCCTTGTACCAGTTGGCCGTTGATCAGCAGTTTGGTTTGCATGATTGAGTCCTCCAAAAAACGCGTGTTATTTCCCTGAAGAAACCGGATTTAAATGTGGGAGGGGGCTTGCCCCCGATGCCAGTGGTTCAGTGACAGCTGTGTTGGCTGTCACACCGCTATCGGGGGCAAGCCCCCTCCCACATTTGAACCGCGTTCCTTCAGTGGCCAAGTTATTTACCACCGCTCCCCGCCACGCTTTCACCACCGCGGGTCAGGTAATAGGCGCCCAGGATCGGGAACATCGTCACCAGCATCACCAGCATCGCGACCACATTGGTCACCGGCACATCCCGTGGCCGGCTCAATTGGTTGAGCAACCACAGCGGCAACGTACGCTCGTGGCCGGCGGTGAAGGTGGTGACGATGATTTCGTCGAACGACAGCGCAAACGCCAGCATGCCGCCGGCCAGCAGCGCCGAGCCGAGGTTGGGCATGATGATGTAGCGGAAGGTCTGCCAGCCGTCGGCGCCCAGGTCCATCGAGGCTTCGATCAGGCTGTGGGACGTACGGCGCAGGCGGGCGATGACGTTGTTGTAGACGATCACCACGCAGAACGTCGCGTGGCCGACGATGATGGTGAACATCCCCGGCTCGATGCCTAATGTCTTGAACGTCGCCAGCAGCGCAATACCGGTGATGATCCCCGGCAGCGCAATCGGCAGGATCAACATCAGCGACACGCCTTGCTTGCCAAAGAACTCGCGGCGATACAGCGCCGCCGAGGCCAGGGTGCCCAGCACCATGGCAATCAGGGTGGCGATGGCGGCGATCTGCAGCGACAGCTTGATCGCTTCCAGCACATCCGGCCGGGCGAAGGCCACGCTGAACCACTTCAGGGTAAAGCCCTGGGGCGGAAAGCTGAACGCGGCTTCTTCGGTGTTGAAGGCGTAGAGGAAGATGATCAGGATCGGGAAGTGCAGGAATACCAACCCGCCCCAGGCTGCGATCTTCAAGCCTAAGGATGATTTCTCAGAGTGCATCGAAGGCCCCCAGGCGTTTGACGATGGACAGGTAAACCGCGATCAGCACGATCGGCACCAGGGTGAACGCCGCGGCCATGGGCATATTGCCGATGGCACCTTGCTGGGCGTAGACCATGCCGCCGACGAAGTAGCCCGGCGGGCCCACCAGTTGCGGCACGATGAAATCGCCCAGGGTCAGCGAAAACGTGAAGATCGAACCGGCGGCAATCCCCGGCACCGACAGTGGCAGGATTACCTGCATGAAGGTCTGGCGCGGCTTCGCGCCGAGGTCGGCGGAGGCTTGCAGCAGCGACGGCGGCAAGCGCTCCAGGGACGCCTGGATCGGCAGGATCATGAAGGGCAGCCAGATATAGACGAACACCATGAAGCGCCCCAGGTGCGAGGTGCTCAAGGTGCTGCCGCCCACGCCGGGAATGCCCAGCACGAACTGCAATACCGGTTCCAGGCCCAGGTGCTGCACGAACCACTGCGCCACGCCGCCCTTGGCCAGCAGCAAGGTCCAGGCATACGCCTTGACGATGTAGCTGGCCCACATCGGCATCATCACCGCGATATAGAAGAACGCCTTGGTCTTGCCCGTGGTGTAGCGCGCCATGTAGTAGGCGATCGGGAAGGCGACGATGGCGCTGGCGATCGACACCACGATCGCCATGCCCAGGGTGCGCAGGATGATGTCGAAGTTCGATGGCTGGAACAGCGCGGTGAAGTTGGCCAGGGTCAGGTCCGGCGTGACCGCCATGGTGAAGTCGTCAAAGGTATAGAAGCCTTGCCACAGCAGGGTCAGCAACGAACCCAGGTAGATCGCGCCGAACCAGATCAGCGGCGGAACCAGCAGCATCGCCAGGTACAGGTTGGGCTTGCGGTACAGCAGGTTGGAAAACCTGCGCATCGGCGGTTGGGAAAGGGCCAGGCTCATGTCACACCTCGCCTGCGCGGTCAGTCAGCGGCGTCATGGCTTCTCGCGCCCAACGGGCGGTGATGGACTGGCCGACCTGATGGCCGCTGCTGATGTCCAGCCACTGGTTGTTGGCCTGGCTGATGTTCAGCGCCTGGCCGTTTTCCAGTTTCAGTTCATAGCGGGTGGCGCTGCCCTGGTACTGGATGTCGTGCAGCAGGCCGCTGATTTCCACTTCGCCGGCGCCCAGCGGGCCCTCGGCAAACCTTACGTGCTCCGGGCGAATCGAAAATGGCTGCGCACTGCCGCTGAGGCGCTGGGCCAACTCGCCGCGAATCACGTTGGAGGTGCCGACGAACTCGGCGACGAACGCGGTGGCCGGTTTCATGTACAGGTTGCGCGGGGTGTCGACCTGTTCGATACGGCCCTTGTTGAACACCGCCACACGGTCGGACATCGACAGCGCTTCGGTCTGGTCGTGGGTGACGAAGATAAAGGTGATGCCGAGCTGGCGCTGCAGCTTCTTCAGCTCGCTTTGCATCTGTTCACGCAGCTTGAGGTCGAGGGCGCCCAAGGGTTCATCGAGCAGCAACACGCGGGGGCGATTGACCAGGGCACGGGCCAGGGCTACCCGTTGGCGTTGTCCGCCGGAGAGCTGTACCGGCTTGCGCTCGCCGTAGCCATCGAGGGCGACCATCCCCAAGGCTTCTTCGGCGCGATTGAGGCGTTCGGTCTTGCCCACGCCTTTGACCTTGAGGCCATAGGCGACGTTGTCGCGCACGTTCATATGGGGGAACAGTGCGTAATCCTGGAATACCGTGTTTACGTCACGCTGATACGGCGGCAAGCCAGCGGCTTCCTCGCCATGAATGCGGATCGAGCCTGCGCTCGGCTGCTCGAAACCGGCGATCAGGCGCAGGCAGGTGGTCTTGCCCGAGCCGGATGGGCCGAGCATGGAAAAGAACTCGCCGTCCTGGATATCGATGGAAACCCGGTCAACGGCCTTCACTTCGCCGAACTGACGGGAAACGTGGGTGAATTGGACTGCAAGCGTCATGGTGCGGTGCTCCAAAAAGGCGCGGGTGGTCGCAGCGCCCGGCCTGGACTGCTGAAAAAACAAAACATCGGTAAATGCGGTCGATGTGGGAGGGGGCAAGCCTCCTCCCACAGGGGATCTATGCCGTCTGCATGGTCTTAGCGGCCGCCCATGATCGCGATGTAGTCCTGGGTCCAGCGGCTGTACGGCACGAACTTGCCGCCCTCGGCCTGCGGGGTTTTCCAGAAGGCGATCTTGTCGAACTGGTCGAAGCCGTTGGTCTTGCAACCCTCGGCGCCGAGCAGTTCGCTTTCCTTGCAGGCTGCCGGCACCGCCGGCAGCGAGCCGAACCAGGCGGCGACATCGCCCTGGACTTTGGGCTGCAGCGACCAGTCCATCCACTTGTAGGCGCAATTCGGGTGCTTGGCCTCGCTGTGCAACATGGTGGTGTCGGCCCAGCCGGTGGCGCCTTCCTTGGGAATGGTCGAAGCAATCGGCTGCTTCTCGTTTTGCAGGCCGTTGACCTGATACGGCCAGGCGCTGGAGGCCACCACGCCTTCGTTCTTGAAGTCGCTCATTTGCACGGTGGTGTCATGCCAGTAGCGGTGGATCAACGGCTGCTGCGCGCGCAACAGGTCGAGCACGGCCTTGTACTGGGTTTCGGTCAGTTCATAGGGGCTCTGGATCCCCAGTTCCGGCTGGGTGCTCTTGAGGTACAGCGCCGCATCGGCGATGTAGATCGGACCGTCATAGGCCTGCACACGACCTTTGTTCGGCTTGCCGTCCGGCAGGTTTTGCGCATCGAACAGCACATTCCAGCTGGTGGGCGCGGTCTTGAACACGGTGGTGTTGTACATCAGCACGTTCGGCCCCCACTGGTACGGGGTGCCGTAGGTCTGCTGGCCCACCACGTACCACGGCGCATCCTTGAGGCGCGGGTCGATGTTCTTCCAGTTGGGGATCAACGCCGTGTTTATCGGCTGCACACGCTTGCCGACGATCAATCGCAGCGACGCATCCCCGGACGCGGTGACCAGGTCATAACCGCCCTTGGCCATCAAACTGACCATTTCGTCAGAGGTGGCGGCGGTTTTCACATTGACCTTGCAGCCGGTTTCCTTCTCGAAACCTGTGACCCAGTCGTAGGCCTTGTCGCTTTCACCACGTTCGATATAGCCGGGCCAGGCGACGATATCCAGCTGGCCTTCACCAGCGCCCACCGCCTTGAGCGGTTCGGCGGCCTGGATACTGACGCTGGCCAGCAGCGCGGTGGTCAAGGCACTGAGCAGTGCGGTCTTATGCGCAGACATGGGGATTCCCTCTTCTTTAATTATGGTCGGGGCAGTGTGTGAAGCCGTGACGCATGAGCTTAGTTGTTGTTTTAAAGATGCTGGCCGTGGCGGGCCATGATGTGGCGCACCACGCTGTAGTCCTGTAGCGAATCGCTGGACAGATCTTTCCCATACCCCGAGCGCTTCAAGCCGCCGTGGGGCATTTCGCTGACCAGCATGAAATGGCTGTTGATCCAGGTGCAGCCGTATTGCAGGCGCGCGGCGACCTGCATGGCCTTGTCCAGGTTCTGGGTCCAGACGGAGGAGGCCAGGCCGTATTCGGAATCGTTGGCCCAGTCCACCGCCTGTTCCAGTTCGTCGAAGCGGGTCACGGTGACCACCGGGCCGAACACTTCGCGCTGGACGATTTCATCGTTCTGCCTGCAACCGGCGAGCAGCGTCGGCTGGTAATAGAAGCCGGCCCCGGAATGCACGGCCGCGCCGGTGACCCGCTCGATATGCGGCTGGCCGAGGGCGCGCTCGACAAAGCTGGCCACGCGGTCGCGCTGGCGTGTGCTGATCAGCGGGCCGAGTTCGTTATCGGCATCGCGCTTGCCGGCGAAGCGCAGGCTGCTGACGGCTGCTCCCAGCTCGGCGACCAATTTGTCGTGGATGCCCGCCTGGGCGTAGATGCGGCATGCCGCCGTGCAGTCCTGGCCGGCATTGTAGTAACCGTAGGCACGCACGCCTTCGACCACGGCTTGCAGGTCGGCGTCGTTGCACACGATCACCGGCGCCTTGCCGCCCAATTCCAGGTGCGTGCGTTTGAGGGTCTTGGAGGCGGCCTGCAGGATTTTCTGGCCGGTGACGATGTCGCCGGTCAGCGAGACCATGCGCACCTTGGGGTGGCTGACCAGATGGCTGCCGACGCCTTCACCGCCACCGCACAGAATGTTGATGACCCCGCGTGGTAACACGTCCTTCAGGACCGGGGCCAATGCGAGGATCGACAGCGGCGTGTGTTCCGACGGCTTGAACACCAGGGTATTACCGGCCGCCAGCGCCGGGGCGATCTTCCACGCGGCCATCATCAGCGGGTAGTTCCACGGCGCAATCGAGGCCACCACGCCAATCGGATCGCGGCGCACCATGCTGGTGTAGCCCGGCAGGTATTCGCCGCTGAGCTGTCCGGTCTGGCAGCGCACGGCGCCGGCGAAGAAGCGGAACACATCTATGGTGGCGCTCAAGTCGTCCTGGCGCGCCAGGTGCAACGGCTTGCCGCAGTTCAGCGATTCCAGGCGGGCGAGGTAGTCGGCGTGTTTCTCGATGGCGTCGGCGATGCCCAGCAGGATGTTCGAGCGTTGTTGCGGCGTGGTCCGCGACCAGCCGGCAAAAGCGCGGTGCGCGGCGAGGATCGCACTTTCGACCTGCTCGGTGCTGGCTTCGGCGATCTGGGTGAGCACTTCGCCGGTGGCCGGGTTGAGGATCGGCTCGGCAACGCCCTGGCCCTGGACCAGTTCGCCGTCGATCAGCAACGCAGTAAGCAGCGGGGTGGGCGCGCCGGACATTTTTCGTGATCTCTTTTCTTGTGCGGTCATGGGCGTTCTCTTACAAGGCGCCGGACCTTCTCTTATGCATAGACAGAGACTAGAGGTCAGGCGCGAGGTCAACAAATACTAAATACTGAATGCAGCATTCGATTAAATAGATGGCTTGCGCGGGTGTGGTTGTTCCCGCGCAACGGTGAGGAACGGATCCACCAAGGCCGGTCGCGCGGTGCCCCGACGCCAGGCCAGGCCGACGTCCAGGGTCTGGCTGAGGTCGGCAATCGGCCGCGCTTCAATAATGTCGCCCTCCAGGGACCAGGGGCGGTAGGTCATGTCCGGTTGGATCGACACGCCCAGGCCCGCGGCCACCAGGCTGCGCACGGCCTCGGTGGAGGCGGTGCGCAGGGTCACGCGCGGTTGCAGGCCGGCAGCGGCCCACAGGCGCTGGGCGTTATGCCCCATTTCGTCGACGTTCAGCTGAATCAACGGCTCGTTTGCCACGTCGGCGAGGTTGATGCTGTCGTGCTCCAGGAGCGGGTGTTGCGCCGGCAGCCACAGGCGGTGGGGCGAGTGGGTGAGGACTTCGGTCTGCAGGGCGTGGCGATCTTCCAGGTTGGAGAGGATCAGCACGCCCACATCGATCTCGCCGCTGACCAGCAAATGCTCGATATACGGGCGTTCGTCTTCCATCACGCGGATCTCCACGTTGGGGTAGGCGCGCTGGAAGCGGGTGAGCAAATCCGCCAGGTAGTAGCCGGCGACCAGGCTGGTCACGCCGATGATCAATTGCCCGGCGACCTGGTCGGTGCTCTGTTGCAGGCTGCGCTTGGCATTGTCGACGGTGGCGAGGATCAAGTGCGCCTGGCGCAGGAACTGATGGCCCTGGTGCGTGAGGGTCATGCCCTTGGCGTGCCGGTTGAACAGGGTGACGCCGATTTCCTGCTCCAGTTGCTGGATCGCCAGGGTCAGGGTGGACTGGGAAATGAACGCGGTCTGCGCGGCGGCGGAGATCGATCCGGTCTCGGCCACGGCGATAAAATGCCGGATTTGACGCAAGGTCATCATGCTGGAATTACCAGTGGGGTGTTTTTATAGATTTGTCCGAGTGTATATCGGTTTTAGCGAACGGCAGTGGCGTTACATCTGGAAGCACTCTAGATCGCGGCTTTTTGGCACTTAGTTTTACGCTGAGGGCCTATTGGTCCATGAACCCTAGTGTCTGGAGGCTACGAATGAATACCCGTGGATTGCTCGATCAGTTGCTCAAGTCCGGCCAGGACATGTTGCAGAATAAAACCGGCGGCCAGCGCAAACAGGACGATAAAGGCGCCCTCGGCGGGCTGCTCGGCGGCGGCGGTCTGGGCAGCCTGCTCGGCGGTGCGGGCGGTGGCGCCCTGGCGGCGGGGGCGATGGGCCTGTTGCTGGGCAACAAGAAGGCGCGCAAGTTTGGCGGCAAAGCCCTGACCTACGGCGGGCTGGCCGCGTTGGGCGTGATTGCCTACAAAGCCTACGGCAACTGGCAGGCCAAGCAGGCCAACGCGCCTCAGGGCGAACCGCAAACCATCGACCGCCTGCCACCGGCCCAGGTCGAGCAGCACAGCCAGGGGATCCTCAAGGCATTGGTCGCCGCCGCCAAGGCCGACGGCCATGTGGATGAACGCGAACGCGCACTGATCGAAGGTGAATTCACCAAGCTGGACAACGACCGCGAACTGCAAAGCTGGCTGCACGCCGAGCTGAACAAGCCGCTGGACCCGGCCGACGTCGCCCGCGCCGCCGGCACCCCGGAAATGGCCGCCGAGATGTACATCGCCAGCGTGATGCTGGTGGATGAGGAGAACTTTATGGAAAAGGCGTATCTGGACGAATTGGCCCGCCAACTCAAGCTCGAGCCGGGCTTGAAGCTGGAACTGGAAAAGCAGGTACGGCTTAACCAGTAACCAACGGGGCCGGGCAAATCCAACCTGTGGGAGGGGGCTTGCTCCCGATAGCGGTGGTCCAGTTCGAATCTCTGCAACTGACCCACGGCAATCGGGAGCAAGCCCCCTCCCACAGGTGTTTTTGCAATGTGTGTGTGCCACATCGAAACCCATTGATAAATGAGGGCTTCTGCTCAGCTATACTCCCCTCCATTTGAATGGCCCTTCGAGGAAACACTGTGAAGAATTGGACCTTGCGCCAGCGGATTTTGGCGAGCTTTGCGGTCATTATCGCGATCATGCTGCTGATGGTTGTGGTGTCCTACTCACGGTTGCTGAAGATTGAAGCCAGCCAGGAATCGGTGCGTGACGACGCGGTGCCGGGGGTTTACCTCAGTTCGATGATCCGCAGCGCATGGGTCGACAGTTATTTGCAGACCATCGATATCATTGGCCTGCGCGAGGATAAAACCTTCACCAATAGCGATAAATCGGACTACAAGGCCTTCGAATCGCGTATCGAACAGCAGATGGCCAATTACGAAAAAACCGTGCATAGCCAGGCCGATCGCATGGAGTTCGACAACTTCAAGGCCGCCCACATCAATTACAACAAGGTCCTGGCCCAGGTACTCGATCGCGTCGAAGCCAATGACCTGCCGGCCGCGCGCGAGCTCTTGGAAGAGCAATTGACGCCGATCTGGACCGAAGGGCGCATGAAGCTCAATGACATCATCACGGAAAACAAGGCCGTGTCCGACAACGCGACGGCCGCCATTGACGACGCCGTTGCCTCGGCCAAGGTCAGCATGTTCCTGTCGCTGGCCGTGGCGATCCTCGCTGCCGGCCTGTGTGGCCTGCTGCTGATGCGCGCGATCATGGCGCCGATGCAGCGTATCGTCGAGATCCTCGAGACCATGCGTACCGGTGACCTGAGCAAACGCTTGAACCTGGAGCGCAAGGACGAGTTCGGCGCGGTGGAAACCGGCTTCAACGACATGATGACCGAGCTTACGGCCCTGGTGTCCCAGGCCCAGCGCTCTTCGGTGCAGGTCACCACCTCGGTCACCGAGATTGCCGCCACCTCCAAGCAGCAACAGGCCACTGCCACTGAAACCGCGGCCACTACTACTGAGATCGGTGCCACTTCGCGGGAGATCGCTGCCACTTCCAAGGATCTGGTCCGCACCATGACCGAAGTGTCCACCGCCGCCGACCAGGCCTCGGTGGCCGCCGGTTCCGGCCAGCAAGGCCTGGCGCGCATGGAAGAAACCATGCATTCGGTGATGGGCGCCGCCGACCTGGTGAATGCCAAGCTGGCGATCCTCAATGAGAAGGCCGGCAACATCAACCAGGTGGTGGTGACCATCGTCAAGGTCGCCGACCAGACCAACCTGCTGTCCCTGAATGCCGCCATCGAGGCCGAAAAGGCCGGCGAATACGGGCGCGGTTTTGCCGTGGTGGCCACCGAAGTGCGGCGCCTGGCCGACCAGACCGCCGTGGCCACCTATGACATCGAGCAGATGGTGCGTGAAATCCAGTCAGCGGTTTCGGCGGGCGTGATGGGCATGGACAAGTTCTCCGAAGAAGTCCGTCGAGGCATGTTCGAAGTGCAGCAAGTAGGCGAGCAGCTGTCGCAGATCATCCATCAGGTACAGGCCCTGGCGCCGCGGGTGTTGATGGTCAACGAAGGCATGCAGGCCCAGGCCACCGGCGCCGAGCAGATCAACCATGCCCTGGTGCAACTGGGCGATGCCAGCAGCCAGACGGTGGAGTCCCTGCGCCAGGCCAGCTTTGCCATCGATGAACTGAGCCAGGTTGCGGTGGGTCTGCGCAGCGGCGTGTCGCGTTTCAAAGTCTGATGAGCGACCTCGCGGCTAAACGCGGCGCCGTTCCGGCAGCGAAAAAAGCCTTGTTCCTGGTGTTTCACATCGGCAGCGAACGCTTTGCGCTCAAGGCCACGGAGGTGGCCGAGGTGTTGCCACGCCTGCCGCTCAAGCCAATCGCCCATGCGCCACTGTGGGTGGCGGGCATCTTTGCCCATCGCGGGGCGTTGGTGCCGGTCATCGACCTGAGTGCGCTGACCTTCGGCACAGCGGCCCAGGCGCGTACGAGTACGCGCCTGGTGCTGGTCAATTACCAGCCGCACACCTGGGTCGAATCGCGCTGGCTCGGGCTGATCCTCGAGCAGGCCACGGACACCCTGCGGTGCGACCCGGCGGAATTCCAGCCTTACGGCCTGGATAACCGCCAGGCGCGGTACCTGGGGCCGGTGCGGGAGGATGCCCTGGGCCTGATGCAGTGGATTGGCGTGAATGACGTGCTCACCGACGATGTGCGCGCCCTGTTGTTTTCTGCCGAGCTGAGCCTATGAGCAACGACCCGCGTTTCTTTGCCTTCTTGAAAGAACGTATCGGCCTGGATGTCGCGTCGGTCGGCGAGGCCATCATCGAGCGCGCCGTGCGCCAGCGCAGCCAGGCCGTGCAGGCGCAAACGCCAGGGCAGTACTGGCAGCACCTGCAAAGCTCCGAGGACGAGCAACAAGCGCTGATCGAAGCCGTGATCGTCCCCGAGACCTGGTTTTTCCGTTACCCCGAATCCTTTGCGACCCTGGCCCGACTGGCGCTTGCACGCCTGGCCGAGATCAAGCAGATGCGCGCCCTGCGCATTCTCAGCCTGCCGTGTTCCACCGGCGAAGAACCCTATTCCATTGCCATGGCCTTGCTGGATGCCGGGTTGGCGCCGCACCAGTTCAAGGTCCTGGGCCTGGATGTCAGCCCGCTGTCGGTGGAGCGCGCCCGGCGTGGGGTGTATGGCAAGAACTCGTTTCGCGGTGGCGATATTGCCTTTCGCGACCGCCACTTCACGGAATACGGCGACGGGTTCCACATCGCCGACCGCGTGCGCGAACAGGTGCGCCTGCAAGTCGGCAACCTGCTCGACCCGACGCTGCTGGCGAACGAGGCGAGCTACGATTTCGTGTTTTGCCGCAACCTGCTGATCTACTTTGACCAGCCGACCCAGAAGCAAGTCTTCGATGTGCTCAAGGGCCTGACCCATGTGGACGGCGTGCTGTTTATCGGTCCCGCCGAGGGCAGCTTGCTGGGGCGCCACGGCATGCGCTCGATTGGGGTGCCGCAGTCATTTGCCTTCAGCCGGCAGGCCGAACCGGTGAAGCCTGAGCCGGTATTCGTGCCCATGCCGACGCCACCGCGCAGCGCCGCGCCGGTCCCGGTCAAGCCGCGACCGTTCAGCACGGCCAGCAACCAGGCGGGGCCGATCAAGGCGCCGCCCTCCGATGCGGGCACCTTGCTCAGCCGCATCGCCAGCCTGGCCAACGAAGGTAAAAGTGCCGAGGCCCGCGCCGCCTGTGAGCAGTATCTGAACAGTCACCCGCCGGCCGCCCAGGTGTTCTACTGGCTGGGGTTGCTCAGCGACGTGGCCGGCAGCGCCCTGGAAGCCCAGGGGTTTTATCGAAAAGCCTTGTACCTGGAACCCCAGCATCCGCAGGCCTTGATGCACCTGGCCGCCTTGCTCGAGTCCCAGGGCGACAGTGCGGGGGCGCGCCGTTTACAGGCGCGGGCCGCCCGCAGCGAGCGAGCAGACAGTGAGTCCAAACGATGAGTAGCACCGAGGCGCTCAACACCGCAGGCCTGGACTTGACCCTGGCCGACACCCAAGCCATCGACGACTGCTGGAACCGTATCGGTATCCATGGCGACAAGTCATGCCCGCTGCTGGTGGAGCATATCCACTGCCGCAACTGTTCGGTGTACTCGGCTGCCGCCACGCGCTTGCTGGACCGCTATGCCTTGCAGCAGGACGACCGTCGTCCGGTGGCGGCTGCCGAGGTTGACGAAAAGATCATCACCCGCTCGCTGTTGGTGTTCCGCCTCGGCGAGGAATGGCTGGGCATCGCCACCCGCTGCCTGGTGGAGGTGGCGCCGTTGCAACCGATTCATTCGCTGCCGCACCAGCGCTCCCGTGCCTTGCTCGGTGTGGCCAATGTGCGTGGCGCGCTGGTGGCGTGCCTGTCGCTGGTGGAGTTGCTTGGCCTGGAAACAACCCATCAGGGCGCCAGCGGTGGGCGGATCATGCCGCGCATGCTGATCATCGCCGCGCAGGATGGCCCGGTGGTGGTGCCGGTGCACGAAGTGGATGGCATCCATGCCATCGATGAGCGCACCCTGAAGGCGGCGTCGGCCTCGGGTACCCAGGCCAGCGCGCGCTACACCCAGGGTGTGTTGCAGTGGAAAGGCCGTAGCCTGCGGTGGCTGGACGAGGCGCAATTGTTGTCCGCCGTGACCCGGAGCCTCACATGACCCCCGACCAGATGCGCGACGCCTCGCTGCTGGAGCTGTTCAGCCTGGAAGCCGATGCCCAGACCCAGGTGCTGAGCGCGGGCCTGCTGGCCCTTGAGCGCAACCCTACCCAGGCCGACCAGCTTGAAGCCTGCATGCGTGCCGCGCACTCGCTCAAGGGCGCGGCGCGCATCGTTGGGGTGGACGCCGGGGTCAGCGTGGCCCACGTCATGGAGGATTGCCTGGTCAGCGCCCAGGAACGCCGCCTGTACCTGCAACCCGAACATATCGACGCCTTGCTGCAAGGCACCGACCTGCTGATGCGTATCGCCACCCCTGGCAACGATGTCGGCACGGCGGACATCGACGCCTATGTGGCGTTGATGGAGCGCCTGCTGGATCCATCCCAGCCCAGTGCCTACGTCGTGCCGCTGCCCGCTGCGCCTGAGCCCGCCCCGGCGCCGCTTATCGAAGAGCTGCCGCCGGAGCCCGAGCCCGCACCGCCCGTCGCCAGCGATCCGCCGCGTCAGGGCCGACGCATGACCGAAGGTGGCGAACGCGTATTGCGCGTGACCGCCGAGCGCTTGAACAGCCTGTTGGACCTCTCGAGCAAGTCCCTGGTGGAAACCCAGCGGCTCAAGCCCTACCTGGCCAGCATGCAGCGTCTCAAACGGATTCAAAGCCAGAGCGTACGCGCCCTGGATACCCTGGATGGCCAGCTCAAGACCCTGGGCTTGAGCCTCGAAGCCGAGGAAGCCCTGGCCGATACCCGCCGCCTGTTGAGCGAAGCCCAGGCGCTGCTGGCGGAAAAGACCGCCGAGCTGGATGAGTTTGGCTGGCAGGCCGGCCAGCGTGCCCAGGTGCTCTACGACACTGCGCTGGCGTGTCGCATGCGCCCGTTTGCCGATGTACTGGCCGGGCAGGTGCGCATGGTGCGCGACCTCGGCCGCAGCCTGGGCAAGCAAGTGCGCCTGGAGATCGAGGGGGAAAAGACCCAGGTCGATCGCGACGTGCTGGAAAAGCTCGAAGCGCCACTCACCCATCTATTGCGCAATGCCGTCGACCACGGCATCGAAATGCCCGAGCAACGCCTGCTGGCAGGCAAACCCGCCGAAGGCCTGATCCGCCTGCGCGCGTCCCATCAGGCCGGCCTGCTGGTGCTGGAGCTGAGTGACGACGGCAATGGCGTCGACCTGGAGCGCCTGCGCGGCACCATCGTCGATCGGCATCTTTCAACCTGGGAGACGGCCCTGAACCTGAGTGAAGAGGAACTGCTGACGTTCCTGTTCCTGCCGGGGTTCAGCCTGCGCGACAAGGTCACCGAAGTGTCCGGGCGCGGTGTCGGGCTGGATGCGGTGCAGCATATGGTCCGCCAACTGCGCGGCGCGGTGGTGCTGGAGCAGACGGCAGGGCAGGGCAGTCGCTTCCACCTGGAGGTGCCGCTGACCCTGTCGGTGGTGCGCAGCCTGGTGGTGGAAGTCGGCGAGGAAGCCTATGCGTTCCCGCTGGCGCATATCGAGCGCATGTGCGACCTGGCCCCCGACGACATTGTGCAGTTGGAAGGCCGCCAGCATTTCTGGCACGAAGGTCGGCATGTCGGCCTGGTCGCCGCCAGCCAGTTGTTGCAGCGCCCATCGGGGCAGAGCAATGACGAAACCTTGAAGGTGGTGGTGATTCGCGAGCGCGATGCGGTTTACGGGATTGCCGTGGAACGCTTTATCGGCGAGCGCACCCTGGTGGTGCTGCCGCTGGATGATCGCCTGGGCAAGGTCCAGGATATTTCCGCCGGCGCCTTGCTGGACGACGGCTCGGTGGTATTGATCGTCGATGTGGAAGATATGCTGCGCTCGGTGGACAAGCTGCTCAACACCGGGCGCCTGGAACGCATCGCCCGGCGCAGCCAGCAGGCCACCGAGGCACCGCGCAAGCGGGTACTGGTGGTGGACGACTCGCTCACTGTGCGGGAGTTGCAACGCAAGTTACTGCTCAATCGCGGGTACGAAGTGGCCGTCGCGGTCGACGGCATGGATGGCTGGAACGCCTTGCGCTCCGAAGACTTCGACCTGCTTATCACTGATATCGATATGCCTCGTATGGACGGTATTGAATTGGTCACACTCCTGCGCCGTGACAGTCGCCTGCAATCGTTGCCGGTGATGGTGGTGTCGTACAAAGACCGTGAAGAAGACCGCCGTCGCGGGCTGGATGCTGGGGCCGATTATTATCTGGCCAAGGCCAGCTTCCATGATGACGCGCTGCTGGATGCCGTGGTGGAGTTGATCGGAGGCGCGCGGTCATGAGGATTGCGATCGTCAATGACATGCCCCTGGCCGTGGAGGCCCTGCGCCGTGCCTTGAGCTTCGAGCCCCTGCACCAGGTGGTTTGGGTGGCCAGCAACGGCCTGGAGGCGGTGCAGCGCTGCGCCGAACTGACCCCGGACCTGATCCTGATGGACCTGATCATGCCGGTGATGGACGGCGTGGAGGCCACGCGGCAGATCATGGCCGAGACCCCGTGCGCGATCCTGCTGGTGACCGTCGACCGCCAGGCCAATGTGAGTCGGGTGTTCGAAGCCATGGGCCACGGCGCCCTGGATGTGGTGGACACGCCGGCGCTCGGCGTGGGCAACCCCAAGGATGCGGCGGCGCCGTTGCTGCGCAAGATCCTCAACATCGGCTGGCTGATCGGCCAGCGCGGCAGCCGTGTGCGCGCCGAAACCACCCCGGAGCGCAGCACCGGCAAACGCCAGAGCCTGGTGGCGATCGGTTCTTCGGCGGGTGGCCCGGCTGCCCTGGAAATCCTGCTCAAGGGGTTGCCCCGGGACTTTGCCGCCGCCATTGTGCTGGTGCAGCATGTGGACCAGGTCTTCGCCGCCGGCATGGCCGAGTGGCTGAGCAGTGCTTCCGGCCTGCCGGTACGCCTGGCCCGCGAAGGCGAACCGCCGCAAAGCGGGGTGGTGCTGCTGGCCGGCACCAATCACCACATTCGTTTATTGAAGAATGGCACGCTAGCCTATACCGCAGAGCCGGTGAACGAGATTTACCGGCCTTCCATCGATGTGTTTTTCGAAAGCGTGGCCAGCCACTGGAATGGCGATGCCGTCGGCGTACTGCTGACCGGTATGGGCCGTGATGGGGCCCAGGGGCTCAAGCTAATGCGTGAACAAGGTTATTTGACCATCGCCCAGGATCAGCAAAGCTCGGCGGTGTATGGCATGCCCAAAGCGGCGGCGGCGATTGATGCTGCTGTTGAAATTCGCCCACTGGATAGAATTGCGCCCCGATTGCTGGAGGTATTTGCAAAATGATCCACACCTCCCGCGGCTGGCTTGCAGGTAGTAATTCAGGTGACTGCACATGAATGATTTACAGATCGACGACATCAAGACCGACGAAAACGCCGCCATGGTGTTGCTGGTCGACGACCAGGCCATGATCGGCGAAGCCGTACGGCGTGGCCTGGCCCATGAAGAAAACATCGACTTCCACTTCTGTGCCGACCCGCACCAGGCGATTGCCCAGGCCATCCGCATCAAGCCCACGGTGATCCTGCAGGACCTGGTGATGCCCGGCCTCGACGGCCTGACCCTGGTGCGCGAATACCGCAACCACCCGGCCACGCAGAACATCCCGATCATCGTGCTTTCCACCAAGGAAGACCCGCTGATCAAGAGCGCGGCGTTCTCGGCGGGGGCCAACGACTACCTGGTCAAGCTGCCGGACAACATCGAACTGGTGGCGCGCATCCGCTATCACTCGCGCTCCTACATGACCCTGTTGCAGCGCGATGCCGCCTACCGTGCGCTGCGGGTCAGCCAGCAACAGCTGCTGGACACCAACCTGGTGCTGCAACGGCTGATGAACTCCGATGGCCTGACCGGGCTGTCCAACCGCCGCCACTTCGACGAATACCTGGAGCTGGAATGGCGCCGCGCCATGCGTGACCAGACCCAGCTGTCATTGCTGATGATCGACGTGGATTTCTTCAAGACCTACAACGACAGCTTCGGCCACGTCGAGGGTGACGAAGCCCTGCGCAAAGTGGCCAACACCATCCGCGAAGCCAGCAGCCGCCCTTCGGACCTGCCGGCGCGCTACGGTGGCGAAGAGTTTGCCCTGGTATTGCCGAACACCTCGCCGGGTGGGGCACGCCTGGTGGCGGAAAAGCTGCGCATGGCCGTCGCCGCGCTGAAGATCCCGCACATCGCGCCGGCGGAAGGCTCGAGCCTGACCATCAGCATCGGCCTGTCGACCATGACGCCGGTGCAGGGTACCGATTGCCGCCGGTTGATCATGGCGGCGGACAAGGGCTTGTATACGGCCAAGCACAACGGGCGCAATCAGGTCGGTATCGAGTGACTCGAGGCCGCAGCAGATCAAAAGGTGGGAAGGGGCTTGCCCCCTCCCACATTTAACCCTGCGTAGTCTGCCTTTTCGCCAAGCGGGCTGCCGTTAGTCCCCGTTTGCCGTTATACTCGCCGGCTTTCAAAAGTTCGCCAACGAGTGCTGCCCGCCATGGAAATCAACCCGATCCTTAACACCATCAAGGACCTGTCCGAGCGCTCCGAAACTATTCGGGGGTATCTTTGACTACGATCAAAAGCATGAGCGTCTGACCGAAGTCAATCGCGAGCTTGAAGATCCGAGTGTCTGGAACAAACCTGAATACGCCCAGGAACTGGGGCGCGAGCGCGCTGCGCTGGCGCAGATCGTCGACACCCTCGACGAACTGAACACCGGCCTGGCCGATTGCCGCGACCTGCTGGACATGGCCGTCGAAGAAAACGACGAAGGCGCAGTGGGCGATGTCGTCGCCGAGCTGGCCCGTCTCGAGGAAAACCTCGCCAAGCTTGAATTCCGTCGCATGTTCAGTCACGAAATGGACCCGAACAACGCCTACCTGGACATCCAGGCCGGTTCCGGCGGCACCGAAGCCCAGGACTGGGCCAACATCCTGCTGCGCATGTACCTGCGCTGGGCCGACAAGCGCGGCTTCGACGCCACCATCATGGAACTGTCGGCCGGTGAAGTCGCCGGCATCAAGGGCGCGACCGTGCACATCAAGGGTGAATACGCCTTTGGCTGGCTGCGTACCGAGATCGGCGTACACCGCCTGGTGCGCAAGAGCCCGTTCGACTCCGGCAACCGTCGCCACACCTCGTTCTCTGCGGTGTTCGTCTCGCCCGAGATCGATGACAAGGTGGAAATCGAGATCAACCCGGCCGACCTGCGTATCGACACCTACCGCTCCTCCGGTGCCGGTGGCCAGCACGTAAACACCACCGACTCGGCCGTACGTATTACCCACGTACCGACCAACACCGTGGTGAGCTGCCAGAACGAACGTTCCCAGCACGCGAACAAGGACACCGCCATGAAAATGCTGCGGGCCAAGTTGTACGAGCAGGAAATGCAGAAGCGCAACGCCGCTTCCCAGGCCCTGGAAGACACCAAGTCGGATATCGGTTGGGGTCACCAGATCCGCTCTTATGTGCTCGATGCCTCGCGGATCAAGGATCTGCGCACTAACATCGAACGCAGCGACTGCGACAAGGTGCTCGACGGTGACATCGACGAATACCTGGAAGCCAGCCTGAAATCTGGCCTGTAACCCCTTGTAGGAACCGGAGGGACGCCCAGTCCTTGCCGGCGATCCCCGGCCGCAGGCCGGGGACCACGAACCTGATGGAAAATTTAAAGACATGAGCGACCAACAACTCGACCCGCAAGCCCTGCAACAGGAAGAAAACTCCCTGATCGCCCTGCGCAAGGAAAAGCTGGCTGCCGAGCGCGCCAAGGGCAATGCCTTCCCCAACGACTTCCGTCGCGACAACTACTGCGATGCCTTGCAGAAGCAGTACGCGGACAAGACCAAGGAAGAGCTGGCTGAAGCGGCGATCCCGGTCAAGGTGGCAGGTCGCATCATGCTCAACCGTGGCTCGTTCATGGTGATCCAGGACATGACCGGGCGTATCCAGGTCTACGTCAACCGCAAGACCCTGTCCGAAGAAACCCTGGCCTCGGTGAAAACCTGGGACATGGGCGACATCATCGCCGCCGAAGGCACCCTGGCCCGTTCCGGCAAGGGCGACCTGTACGTGGAAATGACCAGCGTGCGCCTGCTGACCAAGTCCCTGCGCCCGTTGCCGGACAAGCACCACGGCCTGACCGACACCGAGCAACGTTACCGCCAGCGCTACGTTGACCTGATCGTCAACGAAGACGTGCGCCAGACCTTCCGCGTGCGTTCGCAGGTCATCGCGCACATCCGCAGCTTCCTGATGCAGCGTGACTTCCTGGAAGTGGAAACCCCGATGCTGCAGACCATCCCGGGGGGCGCCGCAGCCAAGCCGTTCGAAACCCACCACAACGCACTGGACCTGGAAATGTTCCTGCGTATCGCGCCTGAGCTGTACCTCAAGCGTCTTGTGGTCGGTGGCTTCGAGAAAGTGTTCGAGATCAACCGCAACTTCCGTAACGAAGGCGTCTCGACCCGGCACAACCCGGAATTCACCATGTTGGAGTTCTACCAGGCGTACGCCGACTACGAAGACAACATGGACCTCACCGAAGAACTGTTCCGCGAGCTGGCGCAACTGGTCCTGGGCAGCACCGACGTGCCGTACGGCGACAAGGTGTTCCACTTCGGCGAGCCGTTCGTGCGTCTGTCGGTGTTCGACTCGATCCTCAAGTACAACCCTGAGCTGACCGCCGACGACCTCAACGACATCGACAAGGCCCGCGCCATCGCCAAGAAAGCCGGTGCCAAGGTGCTCGGCTTCGAAGGCCTGGGCAAACTGCAGGTGATGATTTTCGAAGAGCTGGTGGAGCACAAGCTGGAACAGCCGCACTTCATTACCCAGTACCCGTTCGAAGTGTCGCCGCTGGCCCGTCGCAACGACGACAACCCGAACGTCACCGACCGTTTCGAGCTGTTCATCGGCGGCCGCGAAATCGCCAACGCCTACTCCGAGCTTAACGATGCCGAAGACCAGGCCGAGCGCTTCATGGCCCAGGTGGCCGACAAGGACGCCGGCGATGACGAAGCCATGCATTACGACGCCGACTTCGTACGTGCCCTGGAATACGGCATGCCGCCAACGGCCGGTGAAGGTATCGGCATCGACCGCCTGGTGATGTTGTTGACCAACTCGCCGTCGATCCGCGATGTGATCTTGTTCCCGCACATGCGGCCACAAGCGTAAATGTAGCGAAATCCGAAGCCGCCTTTTATAAGGCGGCTTTTTTATGTGGCGTTTTTAAGCGTCAAGCAAACAGCGCCAGGTTTTGATCTATTCAAGGATGTGTGTCGTGAACCGCGTAACCGCTCAAGAAGGTGCCGCCGGCATTGCCGCTGCCGTGGCTGAAAGCGTCCAGTACCAGGGCCGTAAGGCCAGCCGTCGGGGCAGCGAGCAACGCAGGCAAGACATTCTCGATGCAGCCATGCGCATCGTGGTGCGCGATGGCGTGCGGGCCGTGCGCCATCGGGCCGTGGCGGCCGAGGCCGGTGTGCCGTTGTCAGCCACTACCTATTACTTCAAGGACATCGATGACCTGCTCACCGATACCTTCGCCCAGTATGTTGAACGCAGCGCCGCCTTCATGGGCAAGCTATGGGTGCGTAACGAAGGCCTGCTGCGTGAGATGGTTGCCTATGGCGATGGCAGCCCGGAATCGCGCTCGCAACTGGCCGATGACATTGCGCGGCTGACCGCCGACTATGTGCTGCGCCAACTGACCAACCGCCGCGAACATTTGATGGCCGAACAGGCCTTTCGCCAGGAAGCCTTGCTCAACCCGCGCCTGGCCGAGCTGGTGCGGTCCCACCAGCAGATCCTGTTGCAGGGCACGGGACAGTTTTTCCAGGTATTGGGCTCCCGCGAGCCGCAACAGGACGCCAAGGTGTTGACGGCGATTATCAGTCGGATGGAATATCAGGGCCTGCTGGGCGGCGCAGAGCCTCTGACCGGTGAAGAGATGCTTGAGATCCTCAAGCGTTACATGCATTTGGTGTTGGCCTCGGTCTGACACCGGGGGAGTCCAATGAAAACCTGGCGTGTGGCGGTAATCGCCTTGTCGTTCCTGTTGCTCAGCGGTTGCCTGGTCACGTTCAAGGACCCGTTGCCCGCCCATGAGGCGGCGCCGGATGAGTTGCTGGGCCATTGGACCAGCAGGAATGCCTGGGGCGAACCGCTCAATCTGCGCATCAGCCGTGCCGGTGAGCACCGCTACAAGGCAGTGAGCTACCCTAAAGCCACGCCGGCCCAGCGTGATGAGTACCTGTTTACCGTTTCGCGTCATGGCAACCGCTGGTACCTGTCGGCACCGTTGCCGGCCCGGTTCGGAGGGCATTACTTCCTGGCGGGGTTCGAGTTCGACGATAAGCACGAATTGGTGGTCTATAACCTCGACCTCGAACAGATTCACCAGGCCATCGGGCAACAGGTGCTGCAGGGCAGCAGCGTGGAGACCGTCGAAGGCGCCGGCGTACGGGTCGACAGTTCCATGAGCCAGGTGTTTGCCTACCTGGATGACCCGGCCAATGCCGATGTGTTCGTTGAAGCCGTGCGCTACCAGCGTGCGGGCAAATAACGTTTAGAGAGGAAGCACCGGGTGGACGATTACCAGCAGACGATACGCAGCTTGTCCGATCGCATTGTGCTGGCGCAAACACCGATTCGCGTCCTCGACGCTGTGAAGTGGGACGACAACATTCGCCAGGGATTTCTCAAGGCCAAGGGCAAGGCCATGCCCGCCGTGGATCGCGACTACTACCTGAACCGACCGCTATCGTTCGACTCCAGTGCGGTAAAGCTGGAATTCCAGAACATCGAACGCGACATCACTCGCCGCCTCGGCCAGTTCAGCCCGGTGGGGCAGATCATGCGCCGCATGTGCCGCGAATACCGCATGGTGGTGCGCATGCTCGAAGCCCGCGGCACCGAGGACTTCGGCCTGATTTCCCAGGAGCTGTACGGCGCCGCTTCCGACGCCTTCCACGCCGGCGACCCGACCCTGGCTGACCTGGGCCTGATGCTCTCCGACTACCTGAACAATATCGACGGCCGTGGCGACCTCAAGGACGAAGCCAAGACCCTGACCGCCAAGGACGCCGTGGCCCTGCTGCAAACCCGCCTGAACAAGGTATTTGGCGAAGCCGAAGAGACCATCCGCGTGTTCGAGTCCGACGGCATCGTTGCCGATGCCGCAGCGGGCGCCGACTACATCAAGATCCGCGCCGACGCGATGTTCAACGACCGCGACGTGCGTGCGCTGGAAGTCCACGAAGGCCTGGTGCATGTCGGTACCACGCTCAACGGCCAGAACCAGCCGATCTGCACCTTCCTGTCCAAGGGCCCGCCGTCGTCCACCGTGACCCAGGAAGGCCTGGCGATCCTCATGGAGATCATTACGTTCGCCTCCTACCCGAGCCGCTTGCGCAAGCTGACCAACCGCACCCGGGCGATCCACATGGTGGAAGAGGGTGCCGACTTCCTGCAGGTGTTCGAGTTCTTCCGCGAGCAAGGCTTTGAAATGGCCGAAAGCTATGGCAACGCCAGCCGGGTATTCCGTGGCTCGGTGCCGAACGGCTTGCCGTTTACCAAGGACCTGTCCTACCTCAAGGGCTTTATCATGGTCTACAACTACATCCAGCTGGCTGTGCGCAAAGGCAAGCTGGAGCAAGTGCCGCTGCTGTTCTGCGGCAAGACCACCCTGGAAGACATGCGCACCTTGCGCCAACTGGTGGACGAAGGCCTGGTGGTGCCGCCCAAGTACCTGCCGGAGCAGTTCCGCGACATGAATGCACTGGCGGCGTGGATGTGTTTCTCCAACTTCCTCAACCACTTGAGCCTGGACCGGATCGAGGCGGATTACTCCAATATCCTTTAAACGCTGTTATTCACGAGGCTTCAACGGATGAGAATCCTCGGCATTCTGTGCCTGCTACTCACATTGAACGGTTGCAGCTCCCTGCTGTTCTACCCCGAACCCGGCCTGCCGTTCACGCCCGAAAAAGCGCACTTGCAATACCGCGATGTCACCCTCACCACCGCCGACGGCGTAAAGCTGCACGCGTGGTGGCTGCCGGCCAAGGCCGGAGTACCCGTCAAAGGGACGGTGCTGCACCTGCACGGCAACGGCGGTAACCTGGCCTGGCACCTGGGCGGCAGCTGGTGGTTGCCGGAGCAGGGCTACCAGGTACTGCTGCTGGACTATCGCGGTTATGGGCTGTCGGCAGGCAAGCCCTCACTGCCGGCGATTTATCAGGATGTGGACGCGGCGTTCAACTGGCTCGACCAGGCGCCCGAAACCCAGGGCCAGCCGTTGATCGTCCTCGGTCAAAGCCTCGGCGGTGCGCTGGCGGTGCATTACCTGGCGGAACACCCGCAGCGTCAAGTCCAACTCAAGGCCTTGGTACTGGACGGCGTGCCGGCCAGTTATCGTGACGTAGGACAATTCGCCCTGAGCACCTCCTGGTTAACATGGCCCTTCCAGGTGCCCTTGTCTTGGCTGGTGCCTGACGCCGACAGCGCGATCAACGCCATGCCGCAACTGACCGGCGTGCCGAAATTGCTGTTCCACAGTCTGGATGACCCGATCGTGCCCGTGGCCAACGGTATCCGCCTGTATCAGGCCGCGCCACCGCCACGGGTATTGCAGTTGACCCGCGGCGGCCATGTGCAGACCTTTGCCGACAAGACTTGGCAAACCGTGATGCTGCGCTATCTGGACGACCCGCAGCACTTCAACGGCCTGCGCCGCCTGGGCGAGATTCCGAATTACCCCATTCCTAAAGTTGATCCATCAGAGAGCCCGCAATGAGCGAAGAACGCAACATGATCCCGCTGATCCTCACCGGCATCGGCACCATCATCGGCACCGTCGGCTGCCTGTGGTACTACGGCTATTTGCACTTCGCCAAGCCTGAGGATGCGTTGCTGCTCAGCGACTTCACCATGCTCAAGACCGTGCCGGGCGAGGACTACAAGATCTCCCTGACCCCGGCCGCTCAAGTGGCACAGTGCGTCGATGGCGTGCTGGTCATGTTCGATACCGAACAAAAAGGCTTGAGTGGTGTATTGGTCAATAATAAGAAGCAGGCGGTGCGTTGCATGGGCCAGGAAACCCCGCAACTGCAGCAGTAAGCCAGCGCGTCGAGTCCGTGGGAAAACGCCACTCAGCCTGGGGATTCTTCCCTTGGTGCAGGTCCGAGTCTTCCCAGGCCGGAACCATCTCTATTTGCCCGCCACAGACTATGGACTGATCGGTGTGACTGATCGGTCCTTTTCGTTAGTTATTGTGGAGTCGACATTTATGGCAAGCATCAGCGGAACACAGTCTCCAGTGAATACGGGCAGCTATGGCGCCGGCGGGAGCGGTAGTCCCGAGCAAGATCTCAAGGGGGATATTAATAGCCTACAAAACAGAATTGACCAAATGAAGTCACAAGGCTCTCAGGGCGGGAATGGAAGCGGGGGCGGAGCTAGTCTTGAGGAACTGGAGGAGGAACTGAAGAGGATGCAGGAAAAGTTGGCAAAATTGCAGCAGTCTTTAATGGGGAACAGTGGCGGCGAAGATGGTGGCAAGGGCAATGGCCAGATTCCGCAACCCGACTATCAGGGGGGAGGCTCGATCAACCCCTGATTGCCCACCCGTTGAAAAACCCGCCTGCCATAGGCGGGTTTTTGTGTATCCGGGGTCAGGTTAGCCACGGCCCGCTCAATGCCCACAGGGGGGGCGGGATTTATTTGGAACCATATCGCGCAAGACGCCACAGAAAGCGGTGTAACTTACACAGTTCAGGGCCGAGAAAGTGGCGATATCTATTTTTTCAACTCCTGCGAATCCTGCAGCTCCTGAAAGTCCTGCATTACGTAACATGCGGGATATGGTCAGGTGCCATGAGGATCTGGAACGGCAGCAGGCTCGGGAGCAGAAAAAGCAACTGATGGAGCATTTGCCGAAACATGCCCATGCCCCGAAGATTGAGCTGCCAGCGGAGGACACAAACCGTCCTGTCCAATTCGGCGAGCCCAAAAAAAACCCACCATAAGGTGGGTTTTCTTATCCAGCATCAATCAATCAGTTGGCGACGGACGAGCGTGGCTTGACCGGCTGGTTATCGTTGGAGATGGTCACTTCAACGCGGCGGTTCATGGCACGGCCCGAGACGCTGCCGTTGTCGGCAACCGGGTATTCCTTGCCATAGCCGGTGGTCACGATGCGGCGTGGGTCAACGCCCATCTTGATCAGCGCAACCTGCACCGAAGCGGCGCGTCGCTCCGACAGGCTCTGGTTGTAGGCATCGCTGCCTGTGCTGTCCGTGTAACCTTCAACGATCACCTGGCGATCCGGGTTTTCCTGAAGGAACTGCGCCAGCTTATTGATGTTGACCAGGCCGCTGGACTTCAGGTCGGCCTTGTTGGTGGCAAACAGCACGTCGCCAAAGGTCACCAGGGTACCGCGCTCGGTTTGCTTGGCGTTCAAGCTGTCCTGCAACTGCTTGATCTGCGCATCACGGGCCTCGAGCAGGGCGCGGGCGCGTTCGTCGCCGGCGTTTTTCAGCTTGGCTTCGGATTCGCGCAGCACGATGGTGTCTTTGGCCACTTCAACGCGCTGGTTGGTCAGGTACGCCAGTTGATCTACTTTCTTCTGGTCTTCCTTGTCGCGGTAGGCCTTGTCAGCCTTGTCCAGCCAATCGCTGGCGTCCTTGGTTTCCAGCGCGGCAAGCTTGGTGGCTTGCGGGTTGGTTTGCAGGGACGAGAAGTTGGTCCGTGCGTTTTCCAGGTTCGCGTTGGGCGGGGTAGAGCATGCCGCCAGGGCAACGCTCATCGCCAGCAGGGCAGGGATCATCAATTGTTTACGCATAGTCGTGTTGTCCTTTCAATTCGATATCGGGTGCAGTGCAATCAGGCGCGGCGCTTTATTTCTGCTGGATAGCAGCCGGGCGCATACCTTCCTGACGCAGCTCCTGAACAGCTTTCTGGGAATCCTTCACAGCCTGTTCCGCCTTGGCGGCCTGGGACTTGCGCTCTGCAACGCGAGCATCCCATTCAGCCTGTTCGGCCAGGCGACGCGCCTCGTCATAGTTCTTGTCGTGCATGGCGATTTCGGCTTGCTTGAGCTTGTCCTGGGCCGATTTCATTTCAACTGCTGCGTACTCGGTGCCGCCGGCGCTCACTGCGCTGTTGACCGCGGACTGAGTCACCGCGTACTGCTCGGTTGGCGGGTTGCCGGCGCAGCCAGCCAAAACGAAGCTGGTGCCGATTGCCAGCGCGGCCAATTTAAGCCCGCGCAGGTGGTTAAACGTGGATTTGGCAGTGCTGGTCTTCATCGTCTTCAACTCCATTGGATAGCTCCTAAAAACATCAAAATCCATCGCAGTCGGTGAACGGCTTGGGGCGCGGCGGTAAAGCGCGACAGGCCCTTTCAAACGGCCGTTCCAAGTGATGGCTTACTGGCTGTGACCGGAGGCTTTTTTCAAAAGTTCAGAAGAGATGGCGATTTGCCTAAAAAAATATCTGACTGATTGGTCAGGGTAAAAAATTGGAACTTTTGCCACGTGCAGGGGTACTCCGAGCCTCGACAGAGGCCCGGAATACGGGGTTCAGATGGGTGTCAATCGAGTCCGTCAGTGCTTTTGGTCGTCGGCACTGGCAGACAAATCATGCAGATAGCGACGGGACAAGGTCAGGAACCGCGGCGTAGGCCCGACGTCCTCATAGAGCGGGTCGCCCTCTTCATCGGTGGCGATGACCTGTTGCCCCTTGATGTAGGGAAAGCTGGCTTCCAGCTCCTCAAGGGCGGCGCCGATCAGCTCGCCGAGCAGTTCTTCGGTGTGGCGCTTGGGGTACATCTCGGCGATGGCTGCCAGCCGTGCAGCGGCCTCCACATCCAGATGGATGGCGTACTCGGTCTTGGTCAGGCGACCCTTGGCGTTCTCTTCCCAATGCTGGGCCAGTTCTCGAATTTTCATGGCAACCTCAATAAAGCCTGCGGTGGCGGGCGGTGATGAGTGACCAGCCGTGCGCGTGGATAAACGCGGCGGCTCACACTTGAGACTAGCTGCAAGTCACAAGGTTTAAAGTCTTGTCATAAAACGATGCCGGCGGCACTCTGACAGACCTGCGCGTCCCGGATTTGTGGCTGGAGATTGGCTGATGAGTGATATCGATGCACGCTTGCGTGAGGATGTTCACCTGCTGGGTGAGCTGTTGGGCAACACCATTCGAGAGCAGTACGGCGATGATTTTCTCGCCAAGATCGAACAGATCCGCAAAGGCGCCAAGGCCGACCGCCGCGGAGCCGCCCCGGACAAAGCCGCGGGTGATGAACTGAGCGCCAGCCTCAATCAGTTGCAGGAAGACGAACTGCTGCCGGTGGCGCGGGCCTTCAACCAGTTCCTCAACCTGGCCAATATCGCCGAGCAGTACCAGTTGATTCACCGGCGCGATGAGTCGCAACCGGCACCGTTCGAGTCCCGCGTATTGCCGGAGTTGCTGGCGCGCCTGCAGGGCGAGGGCCACAGCAATGAGTCCCTGGCCCGCCAGTTGGGACGCCTGGACATCGAACTGGTCCTCACCGCCCACCCCACCGAAGTGGCGCGTCGCACCCTGATCCAGAAATACGACGCCATCGCCGCGCAACTGGCGCTGCAGGATCACCGCGACCTTACCACTGCTGAGCGCGAGCAGATCCGCCAGCGCCTGCAGCGCTTGATCGCCGAAGCCTGGCACACCGAAGAGATCCGCCGCACCCGGCCCACCCCCGTGGATGAAGCCAAGTGGGGCTTCGCGGTGATCGAGCATTCGTTGTGGCACGCCATCCCCAATTACCTGCGCAAGGCCGACCAGGCGTTACACGCGGCGACGGGCCTGCGTTTGCCGCTGGAAGCCGCGCCGATCCGCTTTGCGTCGTGGATGGGCGGCGACCGTGACGGCAACCCGAATGTCACCGCGCCGGTCACCCGCGAGGTGTTGCTGCTGGCGCGCTGGATGGCGGCCGACCTGTACCTGCGCGATATCGACCACCTGGCCTCCGAACTGTCGATGCAACAGGCCAGCCCGGCGTTGCAGGCCAAGGTCGGTGACAGCGTCGAACCCTATCGTGCCCTGCTCAAGCAACTGCGCGAACGCCTGCGCGCCACGCGCCAATGGGCCCATACCGCGTTGAGCAGCAGCACGCCGGCGCCTGCCGAGGTTTTGCAGAACAACCGCGACCTGCTCGAGCCACTGGAGCTGTGCTACCAGTCGCTGCACGCGTGCGGCATGGGCGTGATCGCCGATGGCCCGCTGCTCGATTGCCTGCGCCGGGCCGTCACCTTTGGCCTGTTCCTGGTGCGCCTGGATGTGCGCCAGGATTCCAGTCGTCATTCGGCGGCCATGACCGAAATCACCGATTACCTGGGCCTGGGCCGTTACGAGGACTGGAACGAAGACATGCGCATCAGCTTCCTGATGAAGGAGCTGGCCAACCGTCGACCGCTGTTGCCGGGCTATTTCAAGCCATCGGCCGATACGGCCGAAGTGCTCAATACCTGCAAGGAAGTGGCCGCCGCGCCTGCCGCCTCGTTAGGCTCGTATGTCATCTCCATGGCCGGTGCAGCGTCGGACGTATTGGCGGTGCAACTGCTGCTTAAAGACTCGGGCGTTCAAAGGCCGATGCGCGTGGTGCCCCTGTTCGAAACCCTGGCCGACCTGGATAACGCCGGTCCCGTGATCGAACAACTGTTGCTGCTGCCAGGCTACCGGGCGCGCTTGCAGGGCCCGCAGGAAGTGATGATCGGCTACTCCGACTCGGCCAAGGACGCCGGCACCACCGCCGCCGCCTGGGCGCAGTACCGGGCCCAGGAGCGGCTGGTGGATATCTGCCGGGAGCAACAGGTGGAATTGCTGCTGTTCCACGGTCGCGGCGGCACCGTCGGACGTGGCGGCGGCCCGGCCCACGCGGCGATCCTGTCGCAACCGCCGGGTTCGGTGGCGGGGCGTTTCCGTACCACCGAACAAGGCGAGATGATTCGCTTCAAATTCGGCTTGCCGGACATTGCTGAACAGAACCTCAATCTCTATCTGGCCGCCGTGTTGGAAGCGACATTGCTGCCACCGCCGCCACCGGAGCCGGCGTGGCGCCATTTGATGGATGAATTGGCGGCCGACGGCGTCAGCGCTTATCGCGCGGTGGTGCGGGAAAATCCGCAATTCGTCGAGTATTTTCGTCAGTCCACCCCGGAGCAGGAGCTGGGCCGGCTACCTCTGGGCAGTCGCCCGGCCAAGCGTCGCGCCGGTGGTATAGAAAGCCTGCGCGCCATTCCGTGGATCTTCGGTTGGACCCAGACTCGCCTGATGCTGCCGGCCTGGCTGGGTTGGGAGGCCGCGTTGAGCAAGGCCCTGGAGCGCGGCGAAGGTGAACTGCTGGGACAGATGCGCGAACAGTGGCCGTTCTTCCGCACCCGCATCGATATGCTGGAAATGGTCCTGGCCAAGGCCGATGCCGATATTGCGCGCCTGTATGACGAGCGCCTGGTGCAGCCGGACCTGTTGCCATTGGGGGCGCACTTACGCGACCTATTGTCGCAGGCCTGCGACGTGGTGCTTGGCCTGACCGGCCAGTCGCAACTGCTGGCCCATAGCCCTGACACCCTGGAGTTTATCCGCCTGCGCAACACCTACCTCGATCCCTTGCACCTGTTGCAGGCCGAGTTGCTGGCGCGCTCGCGTCGCCAGGAAGCCGCGCAGGACAGCCCTCTGGAACAGGCGCTGCTGGTGTCCGTGGCCGGTATTGCCGCCGGCCTGCGCAACACCGGCTGAGGTTTTTTGCGTGTTCTCAAAGGCTTGCGCAGAAACCACGACGGCCGCCCCGAAAGGGGTGGTCGGCGTTTACAGCGCGGGTTGCACTCAGGCACACCCTACCTATGACGTACGCGTGGCGCGGGTTCCTGCGACTTTTGGCGGCTTGTGTGGTTAGGGCCCGCTGTGTATCTTGATCAGCCTTTGGCCGTTTGGGCGGCCTGGGCCCATAGTTTCATGAGCCCTATATTATTTTTACGAGATTGGCCCCACGCGGCGAATCCGAGCGTCATCTCTATAAAAAATTGAGGAGCACATCGATGCGCGTCATTCTGCTGGGAGCTCCCGGGGCCGGTAAAGGTACTCAGGCAAAGTTCATCACTGAAAAATTCGGCATTCCACAAATCTCCACCGGCGACATGCTGCGCGCTGCCGTCAAGGCCGGCACCGAGCTGGGCCTGATCGCCAAGAGCGTGATGGACAGCGGCGGCCTGGTCTCCGATGACCTGATCATCAACCTGGTCAAGGAACGCATCAGCCAGGAAGACTGCAAGAACGGCTTCCTGTTCGACGGTTTCCCACGCACCATTCCCCAGGCCGAAGCCCTGGTGAAAGCCGGCGTCGAGCTGGACGCGGTGGTGGAAATCGCGGTTGAAGATGAAGAAATCGTCCAGCGTATCGCCGGTCGTCGCGTCCACGAAGCCTCGGGCCGCGTGTACCACACCGTCTACAACCCGCCTAAAGTTGAAGGCAAGGACGATGTCACCGGTGAAGACCTGGTGCAGCGTAAGGACGACACCGAAGAAACCGTGCGTCATCGCCTGTCGGTCTACCATTCCCAGACCAAGCCGCTGGTGGATTTCTACCAGAAGCTGTCCGCAGCCCAGGGCAAGCCGAAGTACAGCCATATCCCTGGCGTCGGCTCGGTGGAAGCCATCACCGCCAAGGTCCTGCAAGCACTGAGCTGATCCTTTATCGGCTTGATAGACAACGGCCCGCTTGCGGGCCGTTGTTGTTTATACTGGCGCACTTTTTTTCGACTTGGACACCCACACCGATGAGCACCCTGCTGGCCCTGGACACCGCGACTGAAGCTTGCTCCGTTGCCTTGCTGCACGATGGCAAGGTCACAAGCCACTACGAGGTGATCCCGCGCCTGCACGCGCAGAAGCTGTTGCCGATGATCAAGCAGCTGCTTGAAGACGCGGGCACCACCCTGTCGGCCGTGGATGCCATCGCCTTCGGCCGTGGCCCGGGGGCGTTCACCGGGGTGCGTATCGCCATTGGCGTGGTCCAGGGCCTGGCCTTTGCGTTGGAATGCCCGGTGCTGCCGGTCTCCAACCTTGCCGTACTGGCCCAGCGTGCCTTGCGCGAACAGGGCGCGCGGCAGGTGGCGGCCGCGATCGATGCGCGTATGGACGAAGTGTATTGGGCTTGCTACCGCGAAACGGCTGGCGAAATGCGCCTTGTCGGCGTGGAAGCGGTACAGCCACCGGAATCGGCGGTATTGCCCGACGATGCCAGCGGTGACTGGTTCGGCGCCGGTACCGGCTGGGGGTATGGCGAGCGCATCGGTGTTCAACCCGCTGGCCAGGACGCCACCCTGTTGCCTCACGCCGAAGATCTGCTGACCCTGGCGCGCTTCGCGTTCGAACGTGGCGAGGCGATTCCTGCGGATCAGGCCGCACCGGTTTACCTGCGCGATAAGGTCGCGCAGACCAAGGCGGAAAGAGGGATTATTTGACGCCAAAAATGATGGCAATTTGAGGCAAAAGTCGCCAATCGTCAGAATTTGCCCGGGTTTTTAAACCTTTTTCAAATTATGTGTTCTAGTTATCACCAGAGCATTTGCGCGCGACGGACAGTGCTGCCAAAATGCCATTACTGATAGCGAGTTCGCGCCTATGCGTATAGATGGATTTTCCTCACAGTCGTACCCGATCAAGCGCAAGCCGCGTAAGGCAAACGCCAGGGTGGACGACTCCGTCGAGGATTCGCCGGACTTCATTGAGGTCCAATCCGATGCGCAGGCCAGTTCACAAGCCCGCATCAGCGGCGTTCCCGCCCGTCAGCAAGACATGGTCTTCCCGCGCTCCATGAGCAAAAGCGTTGCCACCGCCCTGGCCAGCTACCTGACCACCGCCGGATTTGTCGAATGGGATATGGAAGTGCTGGGTCTCGACATCCACATCTGATGCGCCTGCCTTACTACCTCGGCTGCCCGTCCTGGAGTGAAAACGCCTGGCGCGAGTACCTGTACCCAGCCGACGCCCGCTCCGGCGATTACCTTGCCCTTTATTCCCAGGTCTTCAACGCCGTTGAAGGCAATACCACGTTCTACGCTCGCCCCTCGGCCGCTACCGTGCAGCGCTGGGCCGACATCATGCCCGACGATTTTCGCTTCACTGCCAAATTCCCCGGTGACATCAGTCACGGTGGCGACTTGCGCGAGCAATTGCCGGCGGCGGAAAGTTTTGTCGGTTTGATGAGCCCGCTCGGTGAACGTGTTTCGCCGCTGTGGCTGCAACTGTCGGCGAGTTTTTCGCCGCAACGCCTGGCTGAACTGGCCGGTTTTATCGATGGCCTGGAACGCCCGATGGCGGTGGAAGTACGCCACCCTGAGTTCTTCGCCAAGGGCGATGCCGAGCGCATGCTCAACCGTTTGTTGCGTGATCGCGGTGTCGAGCGCATCTGCCTCGACCCGCGTGCGTTGTTCAGTTGCACGTCGACTTCGGCGGCGGTACTGCACGCACAATCGAAAAAGCCCAAGGTGCCGCCCCGTCCGGCCGCGCTGACCCGGTTTCCCCAAGTGCGTTTTATCGGCCATCCGGAGCTTGAGGCCAATGACCCGTTCCTGGTGCCGTGGGTGGAAAAAGTCGCGGGTTGGATCGAAGAAGGCCGCACACCCTACGTGTTCCTGCACACCTCGGATAATCGCCTTGCCGCGCAACTGGCCCTGCGTTTTCACGCGCAGCTGATGGCGCGCCTGCCCGGCCTGCCGGCGCTGCCGACCTTGCATCGGGAACCCGAAGCCGAGCAACTGGGGTTACTCTAGGGCTCCTTTTCCCGCCAGGAGTCAGTCATGGATGCCCAAACCCTTCGCGCCGAAACCTTCAAGGCCCTGCATGAGCGCGACCGTGCCTTCGTGATGCCTAACCCGTGGGACGCCGGCTCTGCGGTGATGCTCGCCAGCCTTGGCTTTGAAGCCCTGGCCACGACCAGTGCGGGTTATGCGTTCAGCCTGGGACGCCCGGACGCGGAAGGGGCGTTGTCCCTGGAAGACACCTTGGGCAATGCCAGCATGATTGCCAAGGCCACCGCGCTGCCGGTGGCGGCCGACCTGGAAAACGGCTTCAGCGATACCCCTGATGGCTGTACCGAGACCATCCTGCGGGCGGCGGCCAGCGGTATCGTGGGGGGCTCTATCGAAGATGCCACCGGCGTTGCCGTCGACCCGATCTATCCCTTCGACCTTTCCGTAGAACGCGTGGAAGCCGCCGTCGCCGCTGCCCGCAGCTTGCCATTCCCCTTCACACTGACGGCCCGCGCGGAAAACCTCCTGCATGGTCGCCTGGATCTGCCCGACACTATTCGCCGCTTGCAGGCCTACGCCGAAGCCGGCGCCGACGTGCTTTATGCGCCGGGCCTGCGCAGTGCCGAGGACGTGCTGGCGGTGGTCAAGGCCGTGGCGCCAAAGCCGGTGAACGTGTTGATGTCCGGCGGCCTGAAACTCAGCGTGGCGCAATTGAGTGCGATGGGGGTAAAGCGCATCAGCGTGGGCTCGGCCATGGCACTGGCGGCCTATGGTGAGTTCTACCGAGCGGCCCAGGAAGTCTATGAGCTGGGCACCTTCAGCTTTACCGAGCGCTCGATGCCCTTCAGCCAGGCCAATCAGTTCTTCAAGGACTGAGCCGTGCGTTTTTTCAAACTGCTGGGTGCTCTGCTGGTGCTCGGCGGCGCATTTGCCGTGGGTGTATGGCGTGGCTGGCTGCCGTTGCCGGCAGAATGGAACCCCTGGTCGCCGCTGGACGTGAGGTCCAGCCCTAACCTGTTGACTCGCTACAAGCTGGGGCGCCTGCAGGATGACCCTGTGCTGTGCGACCAAGTGCTGAAAACCTCTGGTTTGCGTGTCAGCCATCAGGCTGACACGCCCGCCGACGCTGCCTGTCCGCTGCGCAATACCTTGCGCGTGCAGGGGGCAGACGTGGCATTGAGCAGCAGCTTTCTCGCCAGTTGCCCGTTGGCCGTGGCGTTCGCCCTGTTCGAGCGTCACAGCCTGCAGCCGGCGGCCCAGGCGGTGTTCGGCCAGGCGGTGACGCGGGTCGATCACTTGGGCAGCTTTGCCTGTCGCAACATGTATAACCGTGCCGAAGGGCGGCTCAGCCAGCATGCGTCGGCCAATGCCTTGGATATCGCCGGGTTTCGCCTGGCGGATGGGCGCAGTATCAGCGTGCTCAAGGATTGGTCCGGGGAGGGCGACAGCGCGCGGTTCCTGCGCCAGGTGCGCGATGGCGCCTGTGATGACTTCAATGTGGTGTTGAGCCCGGACTACAACGCCGCGCACCGCAACCATTTCCATCTGGACATGGGGCGTTGGTGGGTCTGTCGCTAGGCCGCCAGGCGCAGGTTGTGGGTGATCAGCGGGCGTGCCCAGTGGTAGTCGAAGTCCAGCGCCTTCTGTTGCGCCAGCAATTCTTCGGTCGGGTAAGGCGTGGCCGGTGGTGGCAACAGGTCCAGTTCGAACTCGGCAATCGGCAAGTGCAGAGGGCGTGGTTCCGGCGCCGGGCCGGGCTCAGGCAGTGGCTGGCCGGCCGTCAGGACGATGGGGCGAACCCAAGCGCTTTCGAAATTCTGCTGGCGCTGCTGCGCGACGATTTCGTCCTGTGGGAACGGCTCGGCGGCCGGTGGCAGCAATTCGGTTTCGAATTCGGCGATGGGCAGGAACAGTGGCTCAGGTGGCGCAATCTCGGTGTCTTTGACGTCGCACTCACGCTGGGTGAGGATCTGCGACAACAGGTCGGCACCGGCGCTGGGCTCTACCGCCGGGTCCGCCGGTGCCGGCGCCTTGGCGGCGAGCGCGTCCGGCGTTTCACCGAGCTGCTCGGCCAGCGCCCGGGCGAAGAAGTCCTGCCACACATGGCTCACCCCGGCCAGCGCTTGAGTATTGCGCAGGCCGTAGTGGTTATGGGTCGGCAGTACACCGATGGTTAGGGGGAGAATGTCTGACATTTTTCTCGGTCGACGCTCAGCTCTGGCAAAATACCTGACTGTTGTTTTTATCGGCCGTTGTTTGCCGATCCTTAATATTTTTGAGCGTAGCGATTGATGAGCGAACAACCAGCGGCCAGCCGCATCCAGGTCGAGGCCTTGGGCGAAGGTTTCCAGGCCCGGGCCGAGCAGTGGGCTGAACAGCTCGGCTTGCCTTTACAGCTTGCGGAGGCGGATTTTTCCCTGCAGGTAGGTGAGCATGGCCTGCAACTGCAACAGCTTGGTCCCGACGCGCCGGGGCCGGTGCGGGTGGACTTCGTCGAAGGCGGCGCGGCTCACCGTCGGCTGTATGGCGGCGGCAGCGGACAGATGATCGCCAAGGCCGTGGGCATTGCCCAAGGCGTGCGTCCCCGTGTGCTGGACGCCACGGCGGGTCTGGGCAAGGACGCGTTCGTGCTGGCCAGCCTGGGCTGCGAGATGAGCCTGATCGAGCGCCAACCGCTGATTGGCGCCCTGCTCGAAGATGGCCTGGCACGCGGCGCGGAGGATTTCGACGTGGCGCCCATCGTGGCGCGCATGAAGCTGCTCAAGGGCAACTCCATTGACGTGATGCTCCATTGGCAAGGGGAGCCGCCCCAGGTGATCTACCTCGACCCGATGTTCCCTCACCGTGAGAAAACCGCCCTGGTGAAGAAAGAAATGCGCCTGTTCCGGCCGCTGGTGGGGGATGATCCGGACGCACCGGCCTTGCTGGCCGCCGCCCTGGCCCTGGCCAGCCACCGTGTGGTGGTCAAGCGCCCGCGCAAGGCGCCCTGCATCGAGGGGCCCAAGCCGAGCCATGCGCTGGATGGCAAGTCCAGTCGGTATGACATTTATCCCAAGAAAGCGCTCAAGTCTTAAGCCACAAGCAGTTTGTAGCTAATCACCTGCAACTGCATCTCTCCTATAGGCCCGCATAAACAACCCCACCACCTCCTGCACATGGGCTTCGGCGGCTTCATCACTCAGTTGCCCGCCGCAGCCATACAGCAGGCAGAAGTTCGCCGTGCCCTTGAGCAGGCAGAAGAAGTGCTCGGCCGCCGTAAACGGTCTGTCGATGCTCAGCGCGCCGCTCTGGTCGATCTTGCCGAGCAGGCGCTCCATGCCCTGGAGCATGCGCATGGGCCCGGCTTCGAAGAAGATCTGTGAGAGTTTCACGTCCTGATTGCCGGTGGTCATCATCAGGCGATGCAGGTTTACCGACTCTTCACTGTTGATCAGCCGATGGAACCCCCGCGCGATATTCAACAATACCGTTTCCACCGGCATGCCTTCGGGCAGTTCGAAGTACATCACCGGCAACTGTTCCTCGCACTTGGCCACCACGGCGGCGGTGAACAAGGTTTCTTTGTCGGTGAAGTGGCTGTAGACGGTCAGTTTCGACACGCCGGCCTCAAGGGCCACGGCATCCATGCTGGTGCTGGCGTAGCCATTGCTCAAGAACAGGGTTTTTGCTGCCGAGAGGATTGCCTGGCGTTTTGCCATGTCCTTGGGACGCCCGGGGCTATTGGTGCTTACACGATTGTCGGACATTTTCACCTTTAATACTGGACTGGCGAGTTTGGTATTAATAACATACCGGCCAGTATAATTATTCCTAGCTCCATTTGCGAAAGGTCCTTCAGCATGCGCAGTACTGTCCTGCCCTTTGCGTTGCCTGTCTGCCTGGTCTTCCTGTTGGCCGCCTGCGGCCAGGAAGAAGCGGTCCAGACCACCGTCCGCCCGGCCATGGTGGTGCAGCCGCAACCCTCGGCGCAGTCGACGGACAGCTACCCCGGTGAGGTACGCGCGCGCTATGAGCCGGACCTGGCCTTTCGCATCGGTGGCAAAGTCAGCAAGCGTCTGGTGGAGGAGGGCGAGCGGGTCAAGACCAACCAGGCGCTGGCGGAACTTGACCCTCAGGATGTGCGCCTGCAACTGGAGGCCGCCCGTGCCCAGGTCGCCGCTGCCGAGGCCAACCTGCGCCTGGTGCGCGCTGAGCGTGATCGCTACAAGACCCTGATGGACCGTCAGATGGTCAGCCGTTCCCAGTACGACAATTCCGAAAACCTTTACCGTTCCGGCGAAGCGCGCCTCAAGCAGATCAAGGCCGAGTTCGACGTGGCCAGTAACCAGGCCGGTTACGCCGTATTGCGCGCCCCCCAGGATGGCGTCGTGGCCAAGCGCGCGGTGGAAGTCGGCCAAGTGGTCTCCGCTGGCCAGACCGTGTTCACCCTGGCCACCGATGGCGAGCGCGAAGTGCTTATCAGCCTGCCCGAACAAGGGTTTGGTCGCTTCAAGATCGGTCAACCGGTCGCGGTGGAATTGTGGAGCCAGCCGGGCCAGCGTTTCACCGGGCGCATCCGTGAACTGTCGCCTGCGGCTGATCCAAAATCGCGCACCTTCGCCGCTCGCGTTGCCTTCACCGGCGGCAAAGTCCCGGCGGAACTGGGGCAAAGCGCTCGCGTATTCATACAGGCCGACGGCGTTGTTCCGCTGTCGGTACCGCTGTCTGCCCTGAGTGCGGAGAACGGTGCGTCCTACGTCTGGCGTGTACAGCCGGACAACACCCTCAAGCGCACGCCGGTACGCATCGGCGCCTTTGGCGAAAAAACCGTACCGGTGCTGGAAGGCTTGACCCCCAACGACTGGGTGGTCGCAGCCGGCGTGCATGTGCTCCACGAGGGCCAGCAAGTGCGCGCGGTGGATGGCTCCAACCGTATAGTGAACCTGGCGGCCAAGGAGTAGTCCCCGATGGCTTTCAATCTTTCCGAATGGGCGTTGCGTAACCGCCAGATCGTACTGTTCCTGATGATCCTGCTGGCTGTGGTCGGCACCTTGTCCTACACCAAGCTGGGGCAAAGCGAAGATCCACCGTTCACCTTCAAGGCCATGGTGATCAAGACCAACTGGCCCGGCGCTACGGCCCAGGAAGTCTCGCGCCAGGTCACCGAGCGTATCGAGAAAAAACTGATGGAGACCGGCGAATACGAGCGCATTGTCTCGTTCTCTCGCCCAGGTGAGTCCACCGTCACCTTCATTGCGCGCGACTCCATGCACTCTGTGCAGATTCCTGAGTTGTGGTACCAGGTGCGCAAGAAGATCAGCGACATCCGGCAGACCTTGCCGCCGGATATCCAGGGGCCGTTTTTCAACGACGAGTTCGGTACCACCTTCGGCAATATCTACGCCCTGACCGGCGACGGCTTCGACTATGCCGTGCTCAAGGACTACGCCGACCGCATCCAGATTCAGCTGCAACGGGTGGCGGATGTGGGCAAGGTCGAGTTACTTGGCCTACAGGATGAGAAGATCTGGATCGAGCTGTCCAACCTCAAGCTCGCCACCCTTGGCCTGCCGTTGGCCGCTGTGCAGCAGGCGTTGCAGGAGCAGAACGCGGTGTCCACTGCCGGCTTCTTTGAAACCCCGAGCGAGCGTGTGCAACTGCGTGTGTCGGGCAACTTCAAGACGGTGGAAGAAATCCGCGACTTTCCTATTCGTGTCGCTGATCGAACCTTCCGCATCGGTGATGTTGCCGATATTCACCGCGGCTTCAACGATCCACCGGCGCCGCGCATGCGTTACATGGGGGCGGATGCTATCGGACTGGCCGTGGCCATGCGCGACGGTGGCGATATCCTGGTGCTGGGCAAGGCCCTCGAAGGCGAGTTCGCACGTTTGCAAAAGAACCTTCCGGCGGGCATGGAGCTGCGCAAGGTGTCAGACCAACCGGCAGCGGTGAAAACCGGTGTCGGCGAATTCGTGCAGGTGTTGGCCGAGGCATTGGCGATTGTCTTGCTGGTGAGTTTCTTCTCCCTCGGCATACGCACTGGCATGGTCGTAGCCCTGGCGATTCCGCTGGTGCTGGCGATGACCTTTGCCACGATGTATTACCTCGGCATCGGCCTGCACAAGATTTCCCTCGGTGCGTTGGTGCTGGCCCTGGGGTTGCTGGTGGATGATGCGATCATTGCCGTGGAAATGATGGCAATCAAAATGGAGCAGGGCTACGACCGGCTCAAGGCGGCCAGTTTTGCCTGGACCAGCACCGCCTTCCCGATGCTCACCGGTACGCTGATCACGGCGGCCGGCTTCCTGCCGATTGCCACCGCGCAGTCGAGCACAGGGGAATACACGCGCTCGATCTTCCAGGTGGTGACGATCGCGTTGCTCGCCTCATGGATCGCCGCCGTGGTGTTTGTGCCGTACCTGGGGGAAAAACTCCTGCCGGACCTGGCGAAGATTCACGCGGCCAAACATGGCACCGATGGCCCGGATCCCTACGGCACGCCGTTCTACCAACGTGTAAGACGTTTGGTGGAGTGGTGCGTGAGTCGGCGCAAAACCGTGATTGTCCTGACGTTGCTGCTGTTTATCGGCTCGGTGGCGTTGTTTCGTTTTGTGCCGCAACAGTTCTTCCCGGCCTCAGGCCGCCTGGAGCTGATGGTCGACCTGAAATTGGCTGAAGGCGCTTCCCTGAGCAACACCGCCGACCAGGTCAAGCGCCTGGAAGCCTTGCTCAAGGAACACGCCGGCATTGATAACTATGTGGCCTACGTCGGCACCGGTTCGCCGCGTTTCTACCTGCCCCTGGACCAGCAACTGCCAGCGGCCAGTTTTGCGCAGTTCGTGGTGTTGGCTAAGACCATCGAGGGCCGCGAGAGCCTGCGCACCTGGCTGATCGAAACCCTCAACGAACAATTCCCCGACCTGCGCTCCCGTGTCACCCGCCTGGAAAACGGCCCGCCCGTGGGCTACCCGGTGCAGTTTCGCGTAACCGGCGAACACATCGAGGAAGTCCGCGCCCTTGCGCGGAAAGTCGCGGCCAAGGTTCGCGAAAATACCCATGTGGTCAATGTGCACCTGGACTGGGAAGAGCCGAGCAAGATCGTCTACCTCAATATCGACCAGGACCGCGCCCGCGCCCTCGGCGTCAGTACCGCCAACCTGTCGAAATTCCTGCAAAGCTCACTGACCGGGTCCAGCGTCAGTCAATACCGGGAGGACAACGAGTTGATCGAAATTCTCCTGCGCGGCACCGTCCACGAGCGCACTGAGTTGTCGCTGCTGCCCAGCCTGGCGGTACCGACCGACAACGGTAAAAGCGTGGCCCTGTCGCAGATCGCCACCCTCGAATACGGCTTTGAAGAGGGCATTATCTGGCACCGCAACCGCTTGCCGACGGTGACGGTGCGCGCCGATATCTACGGCAAGGAACAGCCGGCTACGTTGGTCCAGCAAATCCTGCCAACCCTTGAAGGTGTACGCGCCGAACTGCCGGATGGCTACCTGCTGGAAGTCGGTGGCACCGTCGAAGACTCCGCCCGCGGGCAGAACTCGGTGAAGGCCGGCGTGCCGCTGTTTATCGTGGTGGTGCTGACCTTGCTGATGCTGCAACTGCGCAGCTTCTCACGCACGGCGATGGTGTTTCTGACCGCGCCGTTGGGCCTGATTGGCGTGACGCTGTTCCTGCTGGTATTCCGCCAGCCCTTCGGCTTCGTGGCCATGCTCGGGACCATCGCGTTGTCTGGGATGATCATGCGCAACTCGGTGATCCTGGTGGACCAGATCGAACAGGACATCAGGGCCGGCCTGGCGCCGTGGCAGGCAATTATCGAAGCCACCGTACGGCGTTTCCGCCCGATTGTGCTGACCGCCCTGGCGGCGGTGCTGGCGATGATCCCGCTGTCACGCAGCGTGTTCTTCGGGCCGATGGCAGTGGCGATCATGGGCGGCTTGATCGTGGCGACGGCGTTGACCCTGTTGTTCTTGCCGGCGCTCTACGCGGCGTGGTTCAAGGTTCGGAAGGCGGCATAGAGGGGTAAGGGCCAATATTTGAGTGTCGAAACGGGTGGCAGGAGCCGGGAACGCTTCCTGCATTCCTGCCACTTAGAGACTACCTGATCACAGGTATGGATTTGTCGATGTCAGTTGTTGACGACAACGGTAAATGGACTCATCTCTTTGGACTTAAGGAATACTTTATGTCTCTTTGCCCCCTCAAGAACTTTTTTGCTGCGCTGTGCATGCCTCAAAGACCCCCGGTAAGCGGTCCTTGCCCGCAAGAGCCGCCACCCCGGCCTTGCCCGCCGCCGCCCCGGCCTTGCTACGCAAAACCGCCTAGCCCTTGCTGGCCTGAGCCCAGTCCCACGAGGCCACTCCCTTGTTCAATGCGTTCGGCCGAGCCGCCCATGAGTATTGGTTATGGCGTGGCAACAACGACGACTTTTGTCGTGGGCGCTTTCCTGTAGTTATCTGGTTTAACCGCTGGAACGAATCTGCATGCCCTCCCGGTGAGGGCATCTTGCGGGTACTTGCAGTAGACTTCGCGGGTTTGATGTTGGCCACTGTCGCCGGGCCATCCATGTTGACGCGTCAGTTTCGATGGGTGGAACGACTTTGGGTCGTCACTCTTGAGGAAAACCTGCATGTTCGCCTGCATTCCAGCCCTGATGTTGCTACTGCTCGCCCCCGGTCCCACCAATACCTTGCTGTTTCGTGCCGGCGTATTGTTTGGCTATCGTGCGTCCTGGTGGTTGGCATTTGTCGAGTGCCTGGCTTACGTGCTTCAGGTTTCGATATGGGGTGTTGCACTGCTCTACCTGGCGGCCTATTCGCCTTGGGCGTCGAAGTTCACGCAATTGGCGGCGGCCGGATACCTGCTGTATGTCTCGTACAAGCTCTGGCAACGCAAAAACAGCACCGTCGACCCTGGCCGTGACCGCCTCAGTGGGTTGAGTTTCTTCTGGTTGACGCTGATGAACCCCAAGGGGCTGTTGATCGTGTCGTTCATTGCGCCGGCCGGTACCTTTGCCGCATGGCAAGGCTATGCCGGGTTCATGGCCACACTGGCATTGGTGGTGATACCGGTAGGGTCTGCGTGGATCGTATTCGGCAGTCGCTTCGAAGGGCTGCAAAAAGCCTGGCTGACACCCTTGAAGATCAACCGTGCGACGGCGCTGGCCATGGGGGGCTTTGCAACGTTGACGGTGGGGCGATTGGCTGAGTCGGTATTGCATTGAAGAAAGGCATGTCTCAATTTTCGTGGTTATTGAGATAGGTGGGGTTTTCTGCTGTACTCAAGTCTCAGAAATCAAAAATTGAGATTTTGATGATTAAACTGCCACCCAAGGTGCCGGAACGGGTTTTTGTTCTCATTGGCCAGGAGCCCCATCTTCAGCATCTATCTGACTATATGAAGCTGTCTCAGCCAACAGACAGTCGGGGCCGCTATTTGCACTTTGATCAGCTACGCCACCGTTTTCCTCAGCACTTGGATCCAGCGATATGCTGGGGGATCGTAAAGTACGAGCGCTCCCGTCTGTATCAGCAAATAGTGCCCGTAGGTACGCCTGAGGTCTGGTGCAACTTTGTATTAACGCCAACCGCACAACGCGTGGTCTCCACGGTCGACAGGTATGCCTCGACTGCCGCACTTGAGTACATGAGCAGCAAGGTCGGGAAGGCTGCTCATATAAAGTATTTGCTCAACGACCTGATCGAAGATGAGGCCATCAGTAGCAGCCAGTTGGAGGGCGCGGCAACCACGACGCTCGTTGCAAAAGATATGTTGAAGCGAGAGCGACTGCCCAGAACGCCAGATGAAAAAATGATCATCGGCAATTACCGAATGATGCGTTTCGCTTGGGATAAGAGAAACGAGCCGCTAAGTGTGGAGTTGATCGCGGACATGCACGAAGTAGGTGTTCAGGGCATTGACGATGATAAATATTCTCCTGGCAGCTTTCGTTTAAACGATGAGGTGGTTGTCCAGGATGGTGATGGCAATGTTGTGCATTCGCCACCTCCCGCAGAGGGGATCATCACTCGGCTGGAGCGGTTGGCTGATTGGATCAATACTTGTCACGACGATGCTACGGCCACCCGCTACCTGCATCCACTGATCAAAGGCATTTCTCTGCACTTTGCCTTGGGTTACGAGCATCCCTTTCGGGATGGCAATGGTCGTGTTGCGCGTGCGTTGTTTTATTGGTTCATGTTTAAAAGCGATTACGCGGCATTCAGGTATATCTCCATCAGTGTCTTGCTGAAGAATGCGGCTGTTCAATACGGTATGTCTTATCTGTATACGGAGACGGATGAACTCGATCTGACTTACTTCATCGACTATCAGTGCTCCATCGTGCAACGCGCAGTTGATGGATTTAAGCAGTCTTACGAGATAAGTGTCCGAGAGGCCGAGGAGTTTGAGCGTTGGTTGTGGGAGTCAGGACTTTATAAGGAACTGAATGAGAAACAAAAGACGGTATTTCAGGTCGCCAAGAGCGGTACCGCCAAACAGTTCACAGCCGTCAATGTGAAGGAAAATCTAGGCTGTTCTTACAATACGGCATCGGCCGTGCTGAACGGTCTTGTCGACTTGAATATATTTGTCAAAAAGAAGGTTGGCCGCGAATGGTTCTTTTCAATGCGAGACCAAGCAGAAATACAAAAGAACTGGTTAAAGACTTCTCATTGAGCGGCTTCCCGATGCCCACGTCTCGCTGAAACGTGGGCATCATAGCTATTACAAGGCGCCAAACACCTTCTTCGCCAGACTGGTGGCCGCAGCCGCCGGGTTCTTGCGAATCGTCTCTTCCTGCTGCGCAATCATCTTGAACAAACCATCCAGCGCCTGTTCGGTCACGTAGCTTTCGACGTTGGCGCTCTTGGCATCCACGGCGCCAAATGCGGCGGCCTTGCCTGCGAGGGCGTTGTACTGCTGGGCCACGCCGACCTTGTCGGTCGCGGCCTTGACGATCGGCAGGAACTTGGCGCGGATGGCTTCGCGGCTGCTTTTGTTCAGGTACTGGGTGGCGGAGTCCTGGCCGCCGCTGAGGATGCCCTTGGCGTCGGTCACGCTCATGTTCTTCACCGCGTTGACCAGGATCGGCTGGGCCTGGGTCACGGCGGTTTCAGCGGCTTTGTTCATGCTGTCTTCCAACTGCGTGACCTGGTCACCCATGCCGAACATTTTCAGCTTGTCGGCGACTTTGCCCAGCTTGCCCGGCAGGCCGATCTTCACTTCAGGGTTGTTGCTGAAACCACCGGGTACACCCAGTTGTTTCACGGCGATCTGTGCGCCTTGGGTCAGGGCGTCCTTGAGGCCGCCGCTGGCGTCGCCCTGGGACAGGCTACTGAGGTCCAGGGCCATGGCATTGGCGCCGAACAGCAGGCCGGCACACAGGGCAGTGAGGCGAAGGGAGTTGCGGAGCATGGGAGCGTCCTTATGTTCGAGTTCAGGGTGCTACGGCGTTCACGCGCACGCGCAGCGGCTGTGGATCCTGGCCGTTGAGCTGCACCGTGTGCCGTTCGGTGGTGATAAACAGTAGCTTGCCGTCCAGCTCGATGCGAGCGCTCACCGAATAACTGTGGCCTGGCTTGACCTGTGCGGGGTCGTAGGTCAGGTGAAACGGCAGCGGCACCTGGCCTTTGACCGGGCCTTTCTGCTCGGCCAGCGTCACCGCGGGCGCATCCGCCAGGGACACGTCCTGCAGGCTCACGCTCAAGGTGGCGGCGGGCGGCAGGGCAATGCGTTGCAGGTAGAACACCTCGCCGTCGAGGCTGGCCTTGGGCGCTGGATGCATGGATTGGCAGGCTCCGAGCAGGGCGGTGAGGCCCAGGAGAATGATCTTTTTCATGGTGCAGCTCCTTTTCAACGGCGCCAGCATCCAACTGGCGCCTTGTTCAATCTAGCGTGTTTCTTCCGCTTCCACCGGCGCTTCGGCTGCGCCATCCACACGGTGCAAGGCCACCTGGCGGATCGACAGGCGAATCTCCGCGGGCAACACGCGCTTGGCCGCGCCTTCGGCCAGTTCGCCGAGCAGGTCGTGGTAGCTCAACTTGCCGGCCTCGTCGCGGCGCAGCACATCTTGTTCCAGCAAGGTCTGGATGAAATGTCGGAAAAGGCTCTTGTCGAAGAATTCCGGGGCGTTGAGGCCATGCAGGATCGACAGGCGCTGGGCCATGATCGTGCACAGGTCTTCCAGTTCTTCGGCGCTGATGCTGTTCTGGCCGCTGTTGAGCAGCAGCGAGATCGCCATGTAGAAGCGTTGCAGGGTCTGGGCGATGGTCTTGGACAGCAGGGTCAGCAGCACGAAGTGCCGCGAGCTCGGTGCGGGGCGCAGGTACACGTTGTTTTCGAAGCGCAGCAGGCCCTGTTCGACGAACGCGTCCAGCCATTGATCGACCACCGTATCCAGCTCTTCCAGCGACCAGCGGATAAACAGCTCCGATTGCAGGTACGGGTACAGCGCGTGGGTATAGCGCAGGATCTGCTCGCGGCTCATCCGCGAGCTGCTCTGGAAGAAGCTGGCCAGCAGCGCCGGCAGGGCGAAGATGTGCAGCACGTTGTTGCGGTAGTAGGTCATCAGGACGGCGTTCTGCTCGTCCAGGTACAGAATCTTGCCCAAGGCATCGCTCTGCTCCGACAGCAGGTCCATGTCCTTGACGTGCTTGATCAGCGCCAGGCCGTCGCCTTCGGGCAAGGTGGTGTGGGGCGAATAAGGCACGCGGCGCAGCAGCGCCAGGTACAGGTCCAACTGGCGGGCCATGGCCTGTTCATCCAGGGCCAGGCGCGTGGTCGACAGCAGCGCCAGGGCCACCAGGTTCACCGGGTTCACGGCGGCCGCTTCGTTCAAGTGGCGGGCCACCTGTTCGCCGAGGCGGTTGGTGGTTTCGTTGAGCCAGGCCGGTTTGTAGTTCGGGCCCAGTTCCTGGGTGCGCCAGTCCGGTTGCTCGGCGTCGAGGAACTCGGCCAGCTTGATCGGCTCGCCGAAGTTGACCGCGACCTGGCCAAAGCGCTGCTTGAGCGCGCCGACCACTTTGAAAATATCGAAGATCGACTCTTTCTTCTTGCTCGCACCCCGCAGCTCACCGAGGTAGGTGCGGCCTTCGAGCACGCGCTCATAGCCGATATACACCGGCACGAACACGATCGGCATGCGCGAGGAGCGCAGGAAACTGCGCAGCGTAATCGCCAGCATCCCGGTCTTCGGCTGCAGCATGCGGCCGGTGCGCGAGCGTCCGCCTTCGACGAAGTACTCCACCGGGAAGCCCTTGGTGAACAAGGTGTGCAGGTATTCGTTGAACACCGAGGTGTACAGCGGGTTGCCCTTGAAGGTGCGGCGCATGAAAAACGCACCGCCACGGCGCAACAGGCTGCCGATCACCGGCATGTTCAGGTTGATGCCGGCGGCGATATGCGGCGGGGTCAGGCCGTTCTTGAACAGCAGGTAGGACAGCAGCAGGTAGTCGATATGGCTGCGGTGGCAGGGCACATAAATCACCTCGTAGCCCTGGGCAACCTGTTGCACGCCCTCGATGTTATTGACCTTGATGCCGTCGTAGATCTTGTTCCAGAACCAGCTCAGTACCACTTCCAGGAAGCGGATCGCGGTGTAGGTGTAGTCCGAGGCGATCTCGTTGCCGTAGCGCAGGGCCAGGGCCTTGGCTTTTTCCGGGCTGATTTTTTCCCGCTCGGCTTCGTCAAGGATGGCCTGGCGCACCAGCGGCATGTTGACCAGGCCTTTCACCAGATTGCGCCGGTGGGACAAATCGGGGCCGATCACCGCCGTCTTCAGGTTACGAAAGTGCACGCGCAGGATGCGTTGGGCCATGCGCACGGTGCGTTCGTGGCCTTTATTGTGCTCGATCAATTCACGCAGGTTGATGGGCGCGGAGAATTGCACGCGGGTCTTGCGCCCCAGGATCAGGATGCTCAACAACCGGCGTAGACGCCCGGTGACCGCCCAGCTGTCGGCAAACAGCAGTTTCCACGGGCTGGACTCGCTCGCAGGGGTTTGTCCCCAGAACACGCTGACCGGAATGATTTGTGCATTCTCTTCGGCGTGTTCGCTGAGGGTGTTGACCAGGCGGGTCAGGGTCGGCGGCGCGCCGCGCTTGTCCTGGCGCCCCAGCCAGTCCGGCTCGGGCGTGAGGTAGAAGAACGCCGCGGGTTCCATCAGCGGGCCTACCGATACCGGCAGTACCGGGCGCGGCAGGCCGGCCTTGGTGCACTCGGCATCGACCACGGCCAATTCGGTGAGGGAGGGCGATTGCAGGACGTAAAACACCGGCCGGCTGCGGTCCAGGTTGAGGGTAAGGGACGACTGGTTGATCGTCTCCGAGCGAACCCAGAGGTACAACAGTCGGCGCAAGGTGCCAAACACCAGACGGCGGAACGGGGAGCGGGTCATAGGCGAGCTGCTTCAAGTGGGAAAAACCGAGCAGGCGCTCGGGCGGGTAGTGTGCCGTATTCGCCGAAAATCGGCAAAAAAGCAGCGATGTAAACTTGAGTTGATCGTTTTTGAGCCTGTCTTATACTCGGCAGTTCAACGCGATCGGCTCAACAATAACAATCAAGTGGGAGTGAACAGATGGCAACGCGCGAGACAGGCAATGTGAAGTGGTTCAACGACGCCAAGGGCTATGGCTTTATCCAGCGTGAAGATGGCAAGGATGTGTTTGTGCACTACCGCGCCATTCGCGGCGACGGCCACCGTTCGTTGGCCGAGGGCCAGCAGGTGGAATACGCCGTGGTAAGCGGCGAGAAGGGGTTGCAGGCGGAGGATGTGGTCGGTCTGTAAGTTCACCACTGAACCCATGTGGGAGGGGGCTTGCTCCCGATGGCAGAGTGTCAGTCACTGAATACATTGGCTGATACACCGCTATCGGGGCAAGCCCCCTCCCACATTTGACTGGGTTCGCAATTCAGGCTCAGGCAGTTTTCCAGGTGATCTGCTCTTCACCGTCCGCGCTGATGCGAATCCAGGTGTCGGCGCTTTCCTCACCTTCTTCCTCGACCCAGCTCCCCGGTGCGCAGCGCACTTCCACGTTCAGCGCAGCAAACGCAGCGCGGGCGCAGGCAATGTCGTCTTCCCACGGCGTCTGGTCACTTTCCAGGTACAGGCTGTTCCACTTGCCTACGGCTTTCGGCAGCCAGGTGACGGGCACATTGCCGGCCTTGCACTTGTAGGTCTGGCCACGCTGGACCCAGTCGCTGCAAGTGCCCAGGGCAGCGCCCAGCCAGGCGGCGATGGCCTTGTAGTCGACGTCGGCGTCCTTCAGGTAAATCTCGATATCGGGTTGGCGCATGGATATTCCTCGTTGCGGGATTCGAAAATCCATTCGCGGATGGTTAAAAGTCGGTTATTGAAGCACGAAATAATCGTAGCGCATCGACACCGTGACCAGCAGCGGCTCGGCCGCCTCGATCACCTCGGCACGGCGTTCGGCACTGGCGCGCCAGCCGTGGGGGGTCATGGCCAGCAGGTTGGCGCGGTCCTGGGGCTCGGCCAGGCTTAACTTGAATTCCAGGGTTTCACTGTGGGCCAGGCTCATGCCGTCCGGCACCAGGGCCAGGTGCTTGTCGTCGGTGTACTCGCGCACTTCGTCGTACAGGCGCTCGCGCAGTTCCATCAGGTGGCCGCTGGTCGGGCCGACCTTCATCAGGCCGCCGCCGGGACTGAGCAGGCGCTTGGCCTCTTGCCAATCCAACGGGCTGAACACACTGGCGAGGAACTGGCAGCTGGCGTCGGCCAACGGCACGCGGGCCATGCTGGCGATCAACCAGGTCAGCGCCGGGTCGCGTTTGCACGCGCGCTTGACCGCTTCCTTGGAAATGTCCAGGGCGTAGCCATCGGCATGGGGCAGGGCCGCGGCGATTTGCGCGGTGTAGTAACCCTCGCCGCAACCGATGTCCACCCAGCGCTGCGGTGCGCGTTCGGCGGCCAGCTCGGCCAGGCGCCTGGCCACCGGGGCGTAGTGCCCGGCGTTGAGAAAGTCACGGCGCGCCTCGACCATCGCCAGGTTGTCGCCCGGGTCGCGGCTGTTCTTGTGCTGCACCGGCAGCAGGTTCAGGTAGCCCTGGCGCGCGCGGTCGAAACGGTGCCCGGCCGGGCACGCCACGCCATTGTCCACCGCGTTGAGCGGGGCGCTGCAAATCGGGCAGGCCAGCATCAGGCGAGCAACTTGATCAGGGTCTGGTAATAGATTTCAGTCAGCACATCGAGGTCGCTGGCCAGGATCCGCTCGTTGACCTGGTGGATCGTCGCGTTCACCGGGCCCAACTCGACCACCTGGGTGCCGAGGGTCGCAATGAAGCGCCCATCGGAGGTACCGCCACTGGTGGAGGCCTGGGTCTCACGCCCGGTGATCGCCTTGATGCTGGCCGACACCGCATCGAGCAACGCGCCCGGCTCGGTGAGGAACGGCAGGCCAGACAGCGCCCACTCCACATGCCAGTCCAGGCCATGCTTGTCGAGAATCGCCGCAACGCGCTGTTGCAGGCCTTCGACCGTGGATTCGGTGGAAAAACGGAAGTTGAACACCGCCGTCAGGTCACCCGGAATCACGTTGGTGGCGCCGGTGCCAGAGTTGAGGTTGGAGATCTGGAAGCTGGTCGGCGGGAAGAAGGCGTTGCCGTTGTCCCAGTGCTCGGCGGCCAGTTCGGCCAGGGCCGGTGCGGCCAGGTGGATCGGGTTCTTCGCCAGGTGCGGGTAGGCCACATGGCCCTGTACGCCGCGCACGGTCAGGGTGGCACCGAGGGAGCCGCGACGGCCGTTCTTGACCACGTCACCCACCAGGGTGGTGCTCGACGGTTCGCCGACGATGCACCAGTCCAGGCGTTCCTTGCGCGCGGCCAGGCGTTCGATCACGGCCTTGGTGCCATGGTGTGCCGGGCCTTCCTCATCGCTGGTGATCAGGAACGCGACCGAGCCCTTGTGGTCCGGGTAGTCGCTGACGAAGCGCTCGGCCGCCACCAGCATGGCGGCCAGGCTGCCCTTCATGTCGGCCGCGCCACGCCCGCAGAGCATGCCGTTTTCGTCGATCAATGCGTCGAACGGGTCGTTCTGCCAGGCTTGCACCGGACCGGTGGGGACCACGTCGGTGTGGCCGGCGAAGCACAGCACCGGGCCGTCATGCTTGCCATGGGTGGCCCAGAAGTTGTCCACGTCCTCGATGCGCATCGGCTCCAGCGCAAAACCGGCGTCGCCCAGGCGCTGCATCATCAGCTTCTGGCAATCGGCGTCGATCGGCGTGACCGAGGGACGACGGATCAGGTCGATGGCAAGTTGAAGGGTCGGCGAAAGGTCGGCATGGGCCGTCATGGGAAAACTCCGGGAAGCATGTCTGGAAGAGCGGGGCGGGCGGACAAAACGGCCGTTATCTTATAGCAAAACGGCGGCCAGAGGCCGCCGTTTAGTGCATTGCGCAAGTTTTTAAGCCACAGGTGCAGGCTCAGGTGCCACGGCCGGTTTCGGCAGCGACGACAGGAACGCCATGATCAACGCCGCCACATACGGCAGCGATTGCACCAGCAGCATCACCACCCAGAAACGTATGTCGTTGCTCGGCAGGCCCTGCACCAGGTAGATCCCCAGTGCCGCGCCCCACAACAGCAGCATGATGAACATTTCTTCGCGGGCTTCGGAAATCGCTACCCAGAAGCCGTGGTTATCCGCGTTTTTCGGGGTACGAAAGAATGGAATGCTGGTGGTGAAGAAGCCATACAGCACCGCCTTGGCAATGGTGTGGGACAACGCCAGGCCAGCCAGGGCGGCGCAGAATGCATCCTTGAGGTTCACACCTACCGCGCGGCGGTAGAGGAAGATGATCTTGCCCACCTTGAACACGAACAACGCCAACGGCGGGATCGCGAAAATCAACAGCGGTGGGTCGACCCGCGTCGGCACGATGATCATCGCCGCCGACCACAACAGCGCGCCGACGGTGAAGAAGATGTTCATGCCATCCGCCACCCACGGCAACCAGCCCGCGAGGAAGTGGTAGCGCTGGCCACGGGTCAGCTCGGTGTCTTTGCCGCGCAGCAGGCTGGCGGTGTGACGCTTGATGATCTGGATCGCGCCATAGGCCCAGCGGAAACGCTGTTTCTTGAAGTCGATAAAGGTATCCGGCATCAGGCCCTTGCCGTAGCTGTCGTGGTAGTACGCCGCCGACAGGCCTTTCTCGAATACCCGCAGGCCGAGTTCGGCGTCTTCGCAGATGCACCAGTCGGCCCAGCCCAGTTCCTCGAGCACCGAGCGACGGGTCATGGTCATGGTGCCGTGCTGGATGATCGCGTCGCGGTCGTTACGGGTGACCATGCCGATATGGAAGAAGCCTTTGTATTCGGCGTAGCAGAGCTTCTTGAAGGTGCTTTCGTTCTGGTCGCGGTAGTCCTGCGGCGACTGCACCACGGCGATTTTCGGGTCGGCGAAGTGCGGCACCATGTGCTTGAGCCAGTTCGGCGACACGCAGTAGTCCGAGTCGATCACCGCGATCACTTCGGCATCCTTGGCGGTGTGCGGGATCAGGTAGTTCAGTGCACCGCCCTTGAAACCGGCCAGGGGGGCGACGTGGAAAAACTTGAAGCGCGGGCCCAGGGTTTCGCAGTAGTCGCGCACCGGTTCCCATACCGCCGGGTCCTTGGTGTTGTTGTCGATGATCAGGACTTCGTAGTCCGGGTAATCGAGGGCGGCCAGGGCGTCGAGGGTCTGTTTGACCATCTCTGGCGGCTCGTTGTAGCACGGCACATGGATCGACACTTTCGGGCGGTAGTCCGATTCCCCTTCCACCGGCAGGAATTCACGCCGGCGCTTGTGGGTCCATACCGCTTCCGCCAGTTCGTGGGCTTCGGTCAGCAACACAATGAACACGCCCAGGGCGCCCAGGGCCAACAAGATGCCGACGGTCACGCTGAACCAGGTGCTGTATTGCTGGCTGTAGTCGTAGCCGATCCACACCAGTACCGAACCGCAGAGGAACGCGATAAAGGTCAGGAAGGTGCGGCCACGCTGGCGCAGGGATGAGCCGTCGATCATCAGCAGGGTCAGGGACAGCAAGGCGAGCACCACCGAGCCGATCGCCAGGACGCGCCACTGCGGGATTGCCACCACCGGCCCTTCGAAGTTAAATTTCTGCTGGCGCGCGGCGTTGTAGACGCCCCAATACGCGCCGGCCGAGCCTTCGTCGCTGACCTTCCACGGCTGGTCGAAGGCCTCGATCACGAAGTAGTTGTAGCCCTGGCGGTTCAGCTTGTTCACCAGCGTACGCAGGTAAATGGCCTGGTCTGCCGGGGACGTTTCATTCCCGCCGCGCATACGGCCGTTACTTGGCCAGCCCACTTCCGACAACAGCAGCGGCTTTTTCGGGAACAGTTTCTTCAGGTCCCTGGCGCGGTCGAGTACGTACTGGCCGGCCTTGTCCATCGGGATGTATTCCCAGAACGGCAGGATGTGCGCGGCGATCAGGTCGACGTGCTTGGCCAGTTGCGGGTTCTTTTCCCAGATATGCCATTGCTCGGAGGTCGTCACCGGGACTTTCACGGCGGCGCGCACTCGGTCCAGCAGCACAATCAGCGCTTCAGGGGTGATCTCTTCACGGAACAGGGCTTCGTTACCGACCACGACCCGCACGACACTGCGCGAGCTGTTGGCGATCTCGATGGCGCGCTGGACTTCGCGCTCGTTACGCTCCAGGTCCGGGCTGATCCAGATCCCCAGGGTTACGCGCAGGCCGAACTCTTCGGCCAGCTTGGGAATGTCCCCCAGCGTGCCGTCGACCGAGTAGGTGCGGATGTTATCCGTCAGCTTGCTCATGATCTCCAGATCGCGACGCATCTGCTCGTCGGTGGGGTACTGGTTTTTCTGCGGGTACTGGCCTTGCTGGAACGGCGAGTAGGAAAAACCGGAGATCTGCTCGGGCCAGTTGGGAGCAGTGACCGGGCGGTTGATCAGCGCCCAGAAGCCGGTGAACAGCGCGGCAATTGCCAGCACTATCACCAGGTTGAGTCCAAATTTACGCGATGCCATGGTTATGTCGGGTTCCAAAGGGTGTGGAACGAAAAGAGGTGTCGGCCTGCACCGAACGGCGCGCATCCTACACCGGCCTTTCCCTGACCGTACAGCAAGCCGAGAAAAACCGGACATTGGGCAGCGAAAGTACATCTAAGTTCTTAACTTGTAGCTTGTAGCTTAAAACTTGTCGCTGCGTAGTCCTATAATGCGCGCCGGTTTTTGGGGTAATGGTCATGAGTACAGAAGATCCGCGGTTTGCAGGCGTCGCCCGCTTGTATGGCATTGAAGGCCTGGAGCGCTTGAAAGCGGCCCATGTGGCGATCGTCGGCGTCGGCGGCGTCGGCTCCTGGGCGGCGGAAGCCATGGCCCGTTGCGGAGTGGGCGAGATTTCGCTGTTCGACCTGGACGACGTCTGCGTCAGCAACAGCAACCGCCAGTTGCACGCCTTGGACAGCACCGTGGGCAAGCCCAAGGTCGAGGTGATGGCCGAGCGCCTGCGCGCGATCAACCCGGATTGCACGGTGCATGCGGTGGCGGATTTCGTCACCCGCGACACCATGGCCGAGTACATCACGCCCAACATCGATTGCGTGATCGACTGCATCGACGCCGTCAATGCCAAGGCCGCGCTGATTGCCTGGTGCAAGCGCCGCAAGATCCAGATCATCACCACCGGTGGCGCCGGTGGGCAGATCGACCCGACGCTGATCCAGGTCTGCGACCTGAACCGCACCTTTAATGACCCCTTGGCGTCGAAAGTGCGCTCCACCTTGCGCCGTGACTACGGCTTTTCCCGCACCGTGACCCGCCATTACAGCGTGCCGTGCGTGTTTTCCACCGAGCAACTGCGCTACCCCAAGCCGGATGGCAGCATCTGCCTGCAGAAGAGTTTTGTCGGTGATGGGGTGAAGCTGGACTGCGCCGGCGGGTTTGGCGCGGTGATGATGGTGACGGCGACTTTCGGCATGGTCGCGGCGACCAAGGCGGTGGACAAGATTGTGGCCGGGGTGCGTAGGCCCTCGGAGCGGGTCAAGCCCGCCTGAGTCTCAGAACGTTACACGGTTCAAATGTGGGTATGACTGAGTTCGCGCATGCGCTGCAGGACTGCATTCAGCCCATTGCTGCGCGACGGCGACAGTTGACGGGAAAGCCCCAGCTGATTGAACCAATCCGGCAAGTCGACCGCCTGCAACTCGTCCGTCGACAACCCATTGACCCGTGCCAGCAGCAATGCCACCAAGCCACGAATCATCCGCGCATCGCTGCTCGCGGCGAACTGCCAGTGGCCATCGTGCAAGCGCCCCACCAACCACACCAGGCTCTCACAGCCCTGCACCAGGTTGGCATCGACCTTCTCCTCATCCGCCAATACGGGCAGGCGTTCACCCCACTGCATCAGCATGCGTGCCCGCTGTTCCCAACTGCCGACTGATTGGAAGGCCTCCAGCGCAGCAATTGCATCCACCGGCAGGCTCATCGCAGCATATCCAGCGCCTGGTCCAGCGCTTCAAAGAAGCGTTCCAGGTCATCGGAGTCGTTATACAGCGCCAGGGAGACACGGATCGCCCCCGACAAGTGCATCGCCTTGAGCAGCGGCATCGCGCAATGATGGCCGGCACGTACGGCAATGCCTTGTTCGGTCAGCAGGTGCGCGAGGTCGGCATTGTGCACGCCCTCGACCACAAAACTGACCAGCGCCGCCTGCGGCGACCCCAGCACACGGACGCCATTGCGTGCGTTCAGCCCGCTCAACAGGTAGTCATGCAGGGCCGCTTCATGGGTGAGAATCGCCTGTGGGTCCAGCGAACTCAGATAGTCCAGGGTCGCGCCCAGGCCGATCACGCTGGCAATCGGCGGGGTGCCGGCTTCGAACCCCAGCGGTGCCGGGCGGAAACTGGCGCTGTGGTAGTCGGCCTGTTGCACCATCTCGCCACCAAATTGCCAATGGCGCAGGTGATGCAGGGCCTCGTTGCGGCCATAGAGCACGCCGACGCCGTCCGGGCCGTACAGCTTGTGGCTGGAAAATACATAGAAGTCGCAGCCCAGGGCCTGCACGTCGTGGCGGCCGTGGACGATGCCTTGGGCGCCATCGACCACGGTCAGGGCACCGTGGGCCTGGGCCAACGCCAGCAAGGCCGGCAACGGCTGCCAGGTGCCAAGGACGTTGGACAGTTGGCTCATCGCCAGCAGGCGCGTACGCGGGCCGATCGACTCGGCGGCGGCTTGCAGGTCGATCACGCCGTCATCGCCGAGAGGCAATACCACCAGGGTGAGCGCGCGACGCTTGGCCAGTTGCTGCCACGGCAACAGGTTGGCGTGGTGTTCCAGGGCGCTGATGACAATCTCATCGCCCGCATTGAATAAGTGCTCAAGGCCATAAGCCAGGAGGTTCAGCGCTGACGTCGCGCCGTGGGTGAACACGATTTGCCCGCTGTCACCTGCATTCAACCACTGCGCGACCTTGCTGCGACTGTCCTCGAAGGCCTGGGTCGCATGGGCACCCGGCAAATGCTGGGCGCGGTGCACATTGGCGGCGCCATTGGCGTAGTAATGGCTGATGGCATCCAGCAGGGCCTGGGGTTTTTGCGTCGTCGCGGCGTTGTCCAGATAAGTCTGGTCTTGCCGTTGCAGGGTGGCGATGGCCGGAAAGTCGGCGCGCCAGGGGGAGGGCACAAGCATGGTGTTCAAGACTCGTATAAGCGGGCCCCAGGGTCGGGGCCCGCCAGTGGCATCGAGTGGCTGCTTAGTTGTGAGCGTGCAGCGCTTCGTTCAGTTCGATGGCCGATTTGTGGGTTTTGCACTCCACGGCACCGGTCTCGGAGTTACGGCGGAACAGCAGGTCCGGTTGGCCGGCCAGCTCACGGGCCTTGACCACCTTGACCAGTTGGTTCGACTCGTCCAGCAGCGCAACCTTGGTGCCGGCGGTGACGTACAGGCCCGACTCCACGGTGTTGCGGTCGCCCAATGGGATACCGATACCGGCGTTGGCGCCGATCAGGCAGCCTTCGCCGACCTTGATCACGATGTTGCCGCCGCCCGACAGGGTGCCCATGGTCGAGCAACCGCCGCCCAGGTCCGAACCCTTGCCGACGAACACGCCAGCCGATACACGGCCTTCGATCATGCCCGGGCCTTCGGTGCCGGCGTTGAAGTTGACGAAACCTTCATGCATCACGGTGGTGCCTTCGCCCACGTAGGCACCCAGGCGGATACGCGCGGCATCCGCGATACGCACGCCGCTCGGTACCACGTAGTCGGTCATTTTCGGGAACTTGTCCACCGAGAACACTTCCAGCAACTCGCCACGCAGGCGGGCTTCCAGTTGGCGTTCGGCCAACTCGTTGATGTCGATTGCGCCCTGGCTGGTCCAGGCCACGTTCGGCAGTTGCGGGAATACACCGGCGAGGCTCAGGCCATGCGGCTTGACCAGGCGATGGGACAGCAGGTGCAGCTTGAGGTAGGCCTCCGGGGTGGACGTCAGTGCGGCGTCTTCGGCCAGCAAGGTGGCGACCAGCGGCGTGTGGCTTTCGGCCAGGCGGCTCAGCAGGGCGGCCTGGGTAGCGTCGACGCCTTTGAGCGCGTCGGCCAGTTGCAGGGCCTGGGCGACGGTGAAGGTGATTGCCTGGTTGCCTTCGCTGTAGCCGAGGATCGGCGCGATGGCGGCAACGATTTCAGCCGATGGGTTGAGCAGGGGTTGTGCGTAAAACACTTCCAGCCAAGCACCTTGGCGGTTCTGAGTGCCGACGCCGAAGCCCAGGCTGAACAGGGAATTGGACATGCTGTTACCTCTACAAAAATGGAAGGGCTGGCCTACTTGAGGGCCGCCGAATAACTATCTGGCTTGAAGCCAATCAGGGTTCTGTCGCCGAGATCAAGCACCGGGCGCTTGATCATCGAAGGTTGTGCGAGCATCAATTCAATGGCTTTCGACTGATCGAGATCGGCTTTGCGTTCGTCTTCGAGTTTGCGAAAGGTGGTGCCCGCACGGTTCAAAACCACCTGCCAACCGTGCTCGTTGCACCATTGGGTCAAGTGTTCGCGGTCGATACCGGCCGTTTTGTAGTCGTGGAACTCATAGCTCACCGCGTGCTCGTCGAGCCAGGTGCGCGCCTTTTTCATGGTGTCGCAGGCTTTGATGCCGAAAAGGTGCAACGTTTTGCTTGAAGCGGTCAAGGAATTGCCCCCCCTGCTTTACTGATGCAAGTGCCAATGAAAATGAAAGGTCACGGATTATGCCACGCCCAGAGATTTTGGGTGCCGCTCGTCAGCAGCGTGCGACTTTTGTGCAAAAGCCAGCGCGCAGCATAGGCCGGTAAGATAGCCGGGTAATATGGCACTTCAACGGCCAGTTGTTGCCTGATGTGTGTCGTTGCAAGCCGATCGTCCGGGAAACCCGCGTTATGCAAACCGCCTACACCGTTCTTATCTTGCTGATGCTGGTCAGCGTTTCGCGTCTGGTCGGACGTGTCATCCCCCTGCCGTTACCCCTGGTGCAGATTGCCGCCGGCGCCTTGCTGGCCTGGCCCACGCTGGGACTGCATGTGGCGCTGGACCCGGAGCTGTTCCTGTTTCTGTTCCTGCCACCGCTGCTGTTCTCCGATGGCTGGCGAATGCCCAAGCGCGAATTGTGGCGCCTGCGTGGGCCGATCCTGACACTCGCCGTCGGGTTGGTGCTGTTCACCGTGGTCGGTGCCGGCTACTTCATTCATTGGCTATTGCCGACAATCCCGCTGCCGGTGGCCTTCGCCCTCGCGGCCGTGTTGTCGCCTACCGATGCCGTGGCCGTGTCGGCAATTGCCCAGAACCGCTTGCCGACGCCGCTGATGCATATGCTTCAGGGCGAAGCGTTGATGAATGACGCCTCGGGCCTGGTGACCTTCAAGTTCGCCTTGGCGGCCGCGTTGACCGGTGTGTTCTCGTTGGCCGATGCCAGCCTGACCTTTGTCTTGGTGGCCTTGGGCGGCCTGGCGGTGGGGGTGGCGCTGAGTTGGCTGGTCGGCCGCCTGCGCGCCTGGATGATTGCCCGGGGCTGGGATGACCCGGCAACGCATGTGGTGTTCATGTTGCTGTTGCCGTTTGCGGCCTACGTGTTGGCCGAACAGCTCGGCGCCTCGGGCATCTTGTCGGCGGTCGCGGCGGGCATGATGCAAAGCTGGCTCGACCTGCTGCCTCGCCAGACCAGCACGCGCCTGCTCAATCGCAGTGTCTGGTCATTGCTGGAATTTGCCTTCAATGGCCTGATCTTCCTGCTGTTGGGCCTGCAATTGCCGGACATCATCAAGGCCGTGGCCAGTCATGAGCCGACGCTGTGGCCCACCTTGTTGTATCGCTGCCTGGATGTGATTGCGATTTTCCTGGTGCTGGTGGTGTTGCGTTTTATCTGGGTGCAGAGCATCTGGAGGCTGTCGGGGTTATTGCGGCGGCTGCGAGGCCAAAGTGATCTGACGTTGGTGCCAACCGCCCGATCCTGTTGGCTCTTGACGGTCGGCGGTGTGCGCGGTGCGGTGACCCTGGCGGGTGTGATGTCGGTGCCTTTGCTGCTGGCGCCAGGCAAAGATTTTCCTGAGCGTGATCTGCTGATCTTTATCGCGGCCGGGGTGATCCTGCTTTCGCTGGTCGCCGCCTGCATTGCCTTGCCACTGTTGCTGCGGGGTATCGAAAAGAGCCCCGATGAGAAGCGTCATAAGGAAGTGCGGGAGGCATGGAAAAAGACCGCCGTGGCAGCGATTCACGCACTGGAGGCGGAAGAGCCCGTAGAGTCGGAAACCTCCGACGCCGCCCAGGCGGCGCTGGCTACGGAGCTCAAGGCACGGCTGATGTCGGAATACCGCCATCAGTTGGAAGTGTTCAACGACTCTGCCGAAGCCCAGGCGCTTGCGATGCAGATGGATCTGCTCGAGCGAAAGCTGCGGCTCAAGGCCCTGCGTGCGCAACGCTTGGAGTTGTACAGCTTGAGCCGTCATCACCAAATTGGTGATGACGTTTTGAGGGAAGTGCTGGCGGAGCTGGATATGAGTGAGGCGAATCTGGGCCAGGTGAAATGACCCGGTTGCTTACCGACGACGCTGAATGAAATCGCGAATCCGTTCAGCCGCCTCCACACACTCGGCCAGCGGCGCAACCAACGCCAGGCGCACGCGTCCGGCGCCGGGGTTCACGCCATCCACTTCCCGGGACAGGTACGAACCCGGCACCACGGTCACGTGTTCCTCCACGAACAAATCGCGGCAGAACGCGGCATCATCGCCTTGCACATTCGGCCACAGGTAGAAGCCGCCGTCCGGGGCTTGTACGTCCAGCACCGGCTTGAGGATTGCCAGCACGGCATCAAACTTCTCGCGGTACAGGTCGCGGTTGGCCTGCACATGGGCCTCGTCCTGCCAGGCCGCGATGCTTGCCAGCTGGGTTTGCACCGGCATCGCACAGCCATGGTAAGTGCGGTACAGCAGGAAACCCTTGAGGATCTCGGCGTCGCCCGCGACAAAACCGGAGCGCAGGCCTGGCAGGTTGGAGCGCTTGGACAGGCTGTGGAACACCACGCAACGCTTGAAGTCCTGGCGGCCCAGCTCGACGCACGCGCTGAGCAGGCCCGGTGGCGGGGTTTGTTCGTCGAAGTACAGTTCGCTGTAGCACTCGTCGGCGGCGATAACGAAGTCATATTCGTCGGCCAGGGCGATGAGTTTTTTCAGGGTGTCGACCGGGATCAGTGCACCGGTCGGGTTGCCGGGGGAGCACAGGAACAGGATCTGGCAGCGTTTCCAGATGTCCGGCGATACCGCGTCGAAATCCGGGTTGAAGCCGTTTTCATCCAGGCATGGCAGGTAATGCGGCTTGGCCCCGGCCAGGAACGCGGCGCCTTCGTAGATCTGGTAGAAGGGGTTCGGGCTGACCACCAGCGCGTCGTCGCCTCGGTTGACCACGGTCTGGGTGAAGGCGAACAGCGCTTCACGGGTGCCGTTGACCGGCAGGATAGTGCGCGCCGGATCCAGCCAGCCCTTGGGTACGTCGAAGCGGCGTTCGCACCAGGCACCGATGGCCTCCCGCAGGGCCGGGATGCCCAGGGTGGTGGGGTAGACCGCCATCTGGTCGAGGTTGTTGGCCAGGGCATCGGCAACGAACTGCGGCGATTTGTGCTTGGGTTCGCCGATGGACAACGCGATCGGGCGCTTGTCCGGGTTCGGCGTGACGCTGCCCAGCAGGGTGCGCAGCTTTTCGAACGGGTAGGGCTGGAGCTGGTTCAGGGCGTTGTTCATCGGTGGATCTCGTGCAAGGCGTTAAAAACTGGGAGGGAGCGGTGGGCCGCTCCTGGTATCAAATCGTCAGGCGCGTCAGCTCGACACCGGGTTCCTGGGTCACGCTCAACTGCTGCACGATCGCCGCCTGCAAGCGCAGGCACAGCTCCGGGTCGGACAGCGGCTGGTTATCGGCATCGGTAATAAAGAACACGTCCTCCACGCGCTCGCCGAGGGTCGCAATCTTGGCGTTCTGCAGTGACAAATCGAATTCCAGGAAAATGCCGCCGATCCGTGCCAGCAGGCCTGGCCGGTCCGGCGCGCTGAGTTCCAGCACGGTCACCGGGCGCTGCGCATCGTTGGAAATGGTCACCTGGGGCGCAAAGGCAAAATGCTTGAGCTGACGCGGTACCCGGCGCTGGATGATCGTCGGGTAGTCGTCGGGGTTACGCAGGGCTTCGGTCAGGCCTTCGCGGATCTTTTTCACCCGCGCCGGGTTATCGCCGATGGACTCGCCTTCGGTGTCGAGCACGATATAGGTGTCGAGGGTGAACTGGCTGCTGGAGGTGATCACCCGTGCGTCGTGGATGTTCAGGTTGAGCTGGTCCATGGCCGCCACGGTCACGGCGAAGAAGTCGTGCTGGTCGGGCGCATAGATGAAGATCTGCGTGCCACCTTCGAATTCGCGCTGGGTGGTTTCCTTGATCAACACCAGCGGGCCGCCATCGGCCGGCTGCTGCAGGATCGCGTCACTGTGCCAGGCCACATCGCCGGCGGTGTGGCGCAGGAAGTAATCGTCCCCCAATTGCGACCACAGTTGCTCGACGTCGTCCGGGTCGTTGCCGCCGCGCACCAGGATGTCCAGGGCGGCGCTTTGGGTGCGGCGGATCTGCTCTTCGCGGTCCACCGGGTTTTCCAGGCCACGGCGCAGCGCGCGCTTGGTCTCGGTGTAGAGCTGGCGCAACAGGCTGGCGCGCCAGGAATTCCACAGGGTCGGGTTGGTGGCGTTGATGTCGGAAACGGTCAGCACGTACAGGTAGTCGAGGCGGGTTTCATCGCCGACGATCCCGGCGAAGTCGTGGATCACCTGCGGGTCGGACAAGTCCTTGCGCTGGGCGGTGGTCGACATCACCAGGTGGTTCTGCACCAGCCACACGGTCAGGCGGCTGTCCCACAACGGCAGTTGGTGGCGTTGGCAGAACGCCTCGGCATCGACTGCGCCGATTTCCGAGTGATCGCCATGCCGGCCCTTGCCGATGTCGTGGTACAGGCCGGCCAGGTAGATCAACTCCGGTTTGGGCAGCTTGGCCATGAGCTTGCTGGCCAGCGGGAATTTCTCTGACACCTGGGTGTACTGCAACTTGCGCAGGTGCTTGATCAGGTTGAGGGTGTGGGCGTCCACGGTGTAGATGTGGAACAGGTCGTGCTGCATCTGCCCGACGATAAACCCGAACTCCGGCAGGTAACGCCCGAGGATGCCATAGCGGTTCATGCGCCGCAGGTTGCGGTGGATGCCGATCTTGCACTTGAACAGCTCGATAAACAGGCTGGTGTTGCGAATGTCGTTGCGAAAGTCATCGTCGATCAGGTGACGGTTTTCCCGCAGCAGGCGGATGGTGTCGGCGCGTACGCCCTTGATTTCCGGCTGCTGGGCCATCAGCACGAAGATTTCCAGCATGGCGAACGGAGTGCGGCGGAACACGTTGTCGTTGCGTGCCTCGATATAGCCGTCGTGCAGTTGGAAGCGCGAATTGATCGGCTGCGGCGGTGCTTCGTCTTCCGGAGCGAGGATCACTTCTTCGAAATGCTGGATGATCAGGTCGCTGAGCTGGGCAATGCTCATGACCACCCGGTAGTACTGCTGCATGAAGCTTTCGATGCTGGTCTTCGCGTCTTCGCCTTCAAACCCCAGCAGGGTGGCGATGGAGCGCTGGTGGTCGAACAGCAGGCGATCTTCGGAGCGCCCGGCGAGCATGTGCAGGGCGTAGCGCACTTTCCACAGGAATTCCTGGGACGATGCCAGCAGGGCGTTTTCGCTCTCCACCAGGAAGCCTTCTCCGGCCAGGGCGCGCAGGTTCAGGGTGCCGTATTGGCGACGTGCGACCCACAGAATCGTCTGGATGTCGCGCAACCCGCCCGGCGAGCCTTTGACGTTGGGTTCGAGGTTGTATTCGGTGTCGTTGTACTTGTGGTGCCGGGCCTTCTGCTCGGCACGCTTGGCCAGGAAGAAATCCTTGCTCGGCCACATGTGCGCGGTGCTGGTGACTTCGAGCATGCGCTGGCGCAGGCGCTCGGGGCCGGCGATGGTGCGGCTTTCCATCAGGTTGGTGATGACGGTCAGGTCGGCGCGGGCCTCTTCGGCGCACTCATCCACCGAGCGCACGCTCTGGCCGACTTCCAGGCCGATGTCCCACAGCAGTGTCAGAAAGCGCTCGATGGAATCGCGAAAGATCTCATGGTCGGCGCTGTCCAGCAGGATCAGCAGGTCGATGTCGGAGTACGGGTGCAGCTCGCCACGACCGTAGCCGCCGACCGCTACCAGGGCAATATCGGCGTCTTCGCTCCAGCTGAACTGTTCCCAGGCCTTTTGCAGGATGTTATCGACGAACCAGGCGCGGTCTTCGATCAGCCGGCGGATGTCCCGGCCGCTGCGAAAGCGCTCGTCGAGCACCTCGCGGGCCTGGCGGATCGCCTTTTTGAATGCGGCGATGGGGCTCGCCTTCAGTGCCAGCTCGGCCTGGAACTGGCCACGATCGAAGAGTTCGGGATCCACCTGGGGCATTGATCGGCTTTCCTTTCTATCTATCAGTCAGTCACAACACAGTTTGGGAAAACCTTGGCAGCCCTTCACGCCGAAACGCGTGGGATCGTGTCGTCGGCGCGCAGGGTGAAGATCTCGTAGCCGGTCTCGGTGACCAGCAGGGTGTGTTCCCACTGGGCCGAGAGCTTGCGGTCCTTGGTGATGGCGGTCCAGCCGTCGCCCAGCACCTTGGTGTCGGCCTTGCCCTGGTTGATCATCGGCTCGATGGTAAAGGTCATGCCTGCCTTGAGCTCCATGCCGGTGCCGGCGCGGCCGTAGTGCAGGATCTGCGGTTCTTCGTGGAAGACCGTACCGATACCGTGGCCGCAGAATTCGCGCACCACCGAGAAACCGTTCTTTTCGGCGTGCTTCTGGATCACTTCACCGATGTCGCCCAGGCGGCAGCCAGGCTTGACGATCTCGATGGCCTTGTACATGCATTCCTGGGTGACCTGGGACAGGCGCTCGGCCCACACCGGCACGGTGCCGACGTGGAACATGCGGCTGGTGTCGCCGAAGTAGCGGTCCTTGATCACGGTGACGTCGATGTTCAGGGTGTCGCCGTCCTTCAACGGCTTGTCGCCCGGAATCCCGTGGCACACCACGTGGTTGACCGAAGTGCAGATCGACTTGGGGAAGCCCTTGTAGTTCAGTGGCGCAGGAATGGCGCCCTGCACATTGACTATATAGTCGTGGCAGATCTGGTTCAGGGTTTCCGTGGTAACGCCGGGCTTGACGTGCTCGGCAATCATTTCCAGCACGTCGGCAGCCAGTTTGCCGGCAATGCGCATGCCGGCGATGTCTTCGGCGGTTTTCAAACTAACGGTCATACAGGCTCTCTCTAGCGCGATGCGCTGAAATCAATACGGTTTACGGGCGTGCGACAAAAGGTTGCAGAACTCGCACAAGCGCCAAAAAACGCGATTCTAACAGACGCGGGCGGCAAATCATGAGCCCCCGACGATCGCTTCTCTCTATCAGATGGGGTTATATCGGCTCTATTCAAAGGCTTGCGTACACGTCGCCCAGGCCAAATGTGATTGCGTGTTTCGTTTTCGCCCTTCGTGTGGTATAAAATGCGCCGCTTTCCGGGGATACCCCGAAAAGCTTAAATCCACACACGTGTCGACACGATGACCTGGGTGCCGGAGGCCTTGATGCCGCTGGTTGGTCATTGGGATACGTGGAGGCCAAACCCGACTTATTAAGGAACTATCATGTCCCAAGTCAACATGCGCGATATGCTGAAGGCCGGTGTGCACTTCGGTCACCAGACCCGTTACTGGAACCCGAAAATGGGTAAATACATTTTCGGCGCGCGTAACAAGATCCACATCATCAACCTTGAAAAAACCCTGCCAATGTTCAACGAAGCTCTGACTTTCGTAGAGCGCCTGGCCCAGGGCAAAAACAAGATCCTGTTCGTCGGCACCAAGCGTTCCGCTGGCAAGATCGTTGCTGAAGAAGCAGCACGTTGCGGTTCGCCGTACGTCGATCACCGCTGGTTGGGCGGCATGCTGACCAACTTCAAAACCATCCGTGCTTCCATCAAGCGTCTGCGTGACCTTGAAGTGCAGGCCGAAGACGGTACTTTCGCCAAGCTGACCAAGAAAGAAGCGCTGATGCGCACTCGTGACCTGGAAAAGCTCGATCGTTCCCTGGGTGGCATCAAGGACATGGGCGGTCTGCCTGACGCACTGTTCGTTATCGACGTTGATCACGAGCGCATCGCGATCACCGAAGCCAACAAGCTGGGCATCCCTGTTATCGGCGTAGTCGATACCAACAGCAGCCCGGAAGGCGTTGACTACATCATCCCAGGCAACGATGACGCCATCCGCGCCATCCAGCTGTACATGGGTTCGATGGCTGACGCTGTCATCCGTGGTCGCAACCACGTTGCTGGTGGCACCGAGCAGTTCGTTGAAGAAGCTCCGGTAGTCGCAGCTGAGTAATTGACGCCCTGGCGTTGACTCAGTAAGCAAAAAGGGGGCTTGGCCCCCTTTTTGCCACCTCGAAAACCATTTGTCAGCAGCGCAGCTACATCACCTGTAACGTGCAGCGGCTAACAAGGGTGGTTCGGGAAGAATTGATCCCCCGTTCGATCGGGTGGAATGGTTGAAAACCTATCCAAGAGGAATTTGAAAATGGCAGCAATTACTGCAGCGTTGGTTAAAGAACTGCGTGAGCGTACCGGCGAAGGCATGATGGATTGCAAGAAAGCCCTGGAAAAGGCTGACGGCGACATCGAAAAAGCCATTGATGACATGCGTGCTTCCGGCGCCATCAAGGCTGCCAAGAAAGCAGGCAACGTGGCTGCTGAAGGCGCTATCGCTCTGAAAGAAGACGGCAAGTCTGCTGTTCTGCTGGAAGTGAACTCCCAGACCGACTTCCTGGCCCTGCAGGACGACTTCAAGGCATTTGTTGCTGCCAGCGTTGAAAAAGCGTTCGCCGACAAGCTGACTGACGTCGCTCCGCTGATCGCCGCTCAAGAAGCTGATCGCCTGGTACTGGTCGGCAAGGTTGGCGAAAACGTCAACATCCGTCGCCTGGTGCGCGTTGAAGGTGATGTTGTCGGTGGTTACCTGCACGGCAACAAGATCGGCGTTGCAGTGGTCCTGAAGGGCGGCAACGTTGAGCTGGCCAAAGACATCGCTATGCACGTAGCGGCCAGCAACCCTGAGTTCCTGCTGCCTTCGGAAGTTTCTGCCGAAGCGATCGAGCGTGAAAAAGCGGTGTTCCTGCAGCTGAACGAAGAAAAAATCAAAGGCAAGCCAGAAAACATTGTTGAAAACATGGTCAAGGGCCGTATCAGCAAGTTCCTGGCTGAGGCAAGCCTGGTTGAGCAGGCGTTCGTCAAGAACCCTGAAATCAAGGTTGGCGAACTGGCCAAGAAAGCCGGTGCTGAAATCGTTTCCTTCACTTACTTCAAGGTAGGCGAAGGCATCGAGAAGCCGGTCGACAACTTCGCTGAAGAAGTTGCTGCCCAGCTGGCTGCCGCCAAGCAATAAGACAGTTTTTAACTGTCGCCCGAAAGAGGCTGCCCGCTCACGCGCGCAGCCTCTTTTCAAATGGGCAGGCCGATTTAATTTGGCTTACCCTCGGAACTGGCTTACAAAGCCGTGTTCCGATGGCGCTGTGAGAGCGTCCAGCTAGAGTGAACGCAAGCCGTAAACGGCTCGCCAAGAATTTTTTAAAAATACGCCGCAGGAGAGATTCGCAATGGCTCAGCAGGGCAGTGGTTATCAGGCTCGCTATAAACGCATTCTACTCAAGCTTAGCGGCGAGGCCCTGATGGGCTCGGAAGAGTTCGGGATCGACCCCAAGGTGCTCGACCGCATGGCGCTGGAAGTCGGCCAGTTGGTCGGCATCGGCGTGCAGGTCGGCCTGGTGATCGGTGGCGGTAACCTATTCCGCGGCGCGGCATTGAGTGCGGCCGGCATGGATCGGGTCACCGGCGACCACATGGGCATGCTGGCCACTGTGATGAACGCCCTGGCCATGCGTGACGCCCTGGAGCGTGCCAATATCTCGGCTATCGTGATGTCGGCTATTTCCATGGTGGGTGTGACCGATCACTATGATCGTCGCAAAGCCATGCGCCACCTGAATGCCAAAGAGGTGGTGATCTTCGCTGCCGGTACCGGCAACCCGTTCTTCACCACGGACTCGGCTGCTTGCCTGCGCGCCATCGAGATCGATGCCGACGTGGTGCTCAAGGCGACCAAGGTAGATGGCGTGTACACCGCAGACCCATTCAAAGACCCGCATGCCGAGAAGTTCGATCATCTGACCTACGATGAAGTGCTGGATCGCAAGCTGGGCGTGATGGACCTGACGGCTATTTGCCTGTGCCGCGACCACAAGATGCCGCTGCGCGTATTTAACATGAACAAGCCCGGTGCCCTGCTGAATATCGTACACGGCGGCGCGGAAGGGACTCTGATCGAGGAAGGCCAACAATGATCAACGAAATCAAGAAAGACGCCCAAGCGCGTATGCAGAAATCCCTGGAGTCTCTGAGCCACGCATTCGGCCAGATTCGTACCGGCAAGGCGCACCCGAGCATCCTGGGCAGCGTGATGGTGCCTTATTACGGCACTGATACCCCGCTGAGCGGCGTGGCCAACGTTACCGTAAAGGATTCGCGCACCCTGCAGGTCGTGGCCTTCGAGCGCAACATGCTCGCGGCAGTCGACAAGGCCATCCAGAGCGCCGGCCTGAACCTCAACCCCACCAACCTGGGTGAGTTGCTGCTGATCTCCATGCCGGCCCTGACTGAAGAAACCCGCAAGGGCTTCACCAAGCAGGCCCGCAGCGCGGCTGAAGATGCACGGGTTGCAGTGCGTAACATTCGTCGTGATGCCTTGGGCGAGCTGAAGAAGCTGGTCAAGGACAAGGAAATCAGCGAAGACGAAGAGCGTCGTGCCGTCGCCGATATCGACAAGCTGACCAAGGAAGCCGAGGCGAAGATCACCCAGGCAACCGACGAAAAAGAAAAGGACCTGATGGCCGTATAAGGGGTCAGGACGCCTTCATGGAAAAGACCAAGCAGACTGTGCCCTCCGTGGTGCCGCGCCATGTCGCGATCATCATGGATGGGAATAATCGCTGGGCGAAGAAACGCTTTATGCCGGGTGTCGCCGGGCATAAGGCGGGTGTCGATGCGGTGCGGGCCGTGATCGAGGTGTGTGCCGAGGCCAAGGTCGAGGTATTGACCCTGTTCGCGTTCTCCAGTGAAAACTGGCAGCGGCCCGCCGAAGAAGTCAGTGCCTTGATGGATCTGTTCTTCAAGGCCCTGCGTCGTGAGGCCAAGCGCCTGAATGACAACAACATCAGCCTGCGCATCATCGGCGACCGCTCGCGCTTTCACCCGGAACTGCAGGCGGCCATGCGTGAGGCCGAGGCGATCACTGCCGGCACTGACCGCTTTGTGCTGCAAATCGCGGCCAACTACGGTGGCCAGTGGGATATTGCCCAGGCTGCGCAGCGACTGGCCCGCGAAGTGCAGGCCGGTCATCTGCGGCCGGACGACATCACGCCTGAACTGTTACAGACCTGCCTGGTGACCGGCGACCTGCCGTTGCCTGACTTGTGTATCCGTACCGGTGGTGAGCATCGCATCAGCAATTTCCTCTTATGGCAATTGGCCTATACCGAGTTGTACTTCTCCGACCTGTTCTGGCCGGACTTCAAACACGATGCCATGCGCACTGCGCTGGCCGATTTCGCTTCCCGTCAGCGTCGCTTCGGTAAAACGAGTGAGCAGATCGAAGCTGGAGCCCGGGTTTAAATGCTTAAACAACGAATCATCACCGCACTGATACTGTTGCCGATTGCCTTGTGCGGGTTTTTCCTGCTGGATGGCTCCGGCTTTGCGCTGTTTATCGGCCTGGTGGTAACCCTGGGTGCCTGGGAGTGGGCGCGATTGGCAGGTTTCAACGCGCAGTTGCCGCGTGTGGTGTATGCCCTTGTGGTGGCGGTGCTGCTGTTTCTGATGCACACCCTGTCGAGCATTATCGTGCCTTGGGTGTTGGGGGCGGCGGTGCTGTGGTGGGCGCTTGCGACCTACCTGGTGCTGACTTTTCCGCGCAGCAGTGGCCAGTGGTCCAGTGTCGCCAGCAAGCTGGTGATTGGCTTGTTGATTCTGTTGCCTGCCTGGCAAGGGCTGGTGGAGGTCAAGAATTCGCCCATGGGTAACTGGCTGATCATGGCGGTGATGGTGCTGGTCTGGGGCGCAGACATCGGCGCCTACTTCTCTGGCCGGGCCTTCGGCAAGCGCAAGCTGGCGCCGGCAGTCAGTCCGGGCAAGAGTTGGGAAGGCGTGTATGGCGGCCTGGCGTTGACGCTGGTGATCACGCTTGTAGTGGGTTTGGTGCGCGACTGGTCGGCGAAGGAGATCTTCCTGGCCCTGCTGGGCACGGCCATCGTCGTATTTATCTCGGTGGTCGGTGATCTCACCGAAAGCATGTTCAAGCGCCAGGCCGGGATCAAGGACAGCAGCAACCTGCTGCCGGGTCATGGCGGGGTGCTGGATCGTATCGATAGCCTTACCGCAGCCATCCCGATCTTTGCCGTGCTGTTGTGGATGACCGCTTCGTGAGCCGCCTGCAACAAGTGACCGTGCTGGGTGCAACCGGCTCGGTAGGGTTGAGCACCCTGGATGTGATCGCTCGTCATCCTGACCGCTATCAAGTGTTTGCCTTGACCGGGTTCACCCGCCTCAGCGAACTGCTGGCACTGTGCGTGCGCCACGTGCCGCGCTTTGCCGTGGTGCCCGGGCGTTCGGCGGCACGGAGCCTGCAGGATGACCTGCGGGCTGCCGGGCTGGCCACTCAGGTATTGGTAGGGGAGGAGGGGTTGTGCCAGGTCTCGGCCGATGCCGAGGTGGATACAGTGGTGGCCGCTATCGTCGGTGCGGCCGGCTTGCGTCCGACCTTGGCTGCCGTGGATGCGGGCAAGAAGATCCTGCTGGCCAACAAAGAAGCGCTGGTGATGTCCGGCGCGCTCTTCATGCAGGCGGTGCGCAAGAGCGGCGCCGTATTGCTGCCCCTCGACAGTGAACACAATGCGATCTTCCAATGCATGCCCGGCGACTTTGCTCGTGGCCTGGGCCAGGTGGGTGTGCGTCGGATTCTGCTGACCGCGTCGGGTGGTCCTTTCCGGCAAACTCCCTTGGGGGAGTTGGAGCAGGTGTCTCCGGACCAGGCGTGCGCTCATCCTAACTGGTCGATGGGGCGCAAGATCTCCGTCGACTCGGCAAGCATGATGAATAAAGGCCTGGAGTTGATCGAGGCGTGCTGGTTGTTCGATGCGCGACCGGATCAGGTCGAGGTGGTGATTCACCCGCAAAGTGTGATTCATTCACTGGTCGACTATGTGGATGGCTCGGTATTGGCCCAATTGGGCAATCCGGATATGCGCACCCCGATCGCCAATGCCCTGGCCTGGCCGGAGCGAATCGATTCCGGTGTGGCGCCACTGGACCTGTTTGCCATTGCCCGCTTGGACTTCGAGGCGCCGGATGAGCAACGTTTTCCGTGCCTGCGTCTGGCGCGTGAGGCGGCGGAGGCAGGTAACAGCGCGCCGGCGATGCTCAACGCGGCGAATGAAGTGGCCGTGGCGGCGTTTCTCGAACGGCGCATCCGCTTTCCGCAGATCGCGAGTATCATCGAGGACGTCCTGGGTCTTGAACCCGTGGTGGCAGTCAATGACCTCGGCGCGGTATTCGAGGCGGACACCAAGGCACGGGCCTTGGCCGAACAATGGTTGGACCGCAACGCGCGTTAGTCTTGTGGGCGCGATTGAGCCCTGGGGCACTGGATTGGAATGCGGAGAAATTAGATGAGTGCGCTTTACATGATTGTCGGCACCCTGGTTGCTCTGGGTGTGCTGGTTACCTTCCACGAATTCGGCCACTTCTGGGTGGCACGTCGTTGCGGCGTCAAGGTACTGCGCTTTTCCGTCGGTTTCGGCATGCCACTGGTTCGCTGGCACGACCGGCATGGCACCGAGTTCGTGATCGCGGCCATCCCGTTGGGTGGCTACGTCAAGATGCTCGATGAGCGTGAAGGTGAAGTGCCGGCCGATCAGTTGGACCAATCCTTCAATCGCAAGACCGTTCGTCAGCGTATCGCCATTGTTGCGGCCGGTCCTATCGCCAACTTCCTCCTGGCGATGCTGTTTTTCTGGGTCCTGGCCATGCTCGGCAGCGAGCAGGTGCGTCCTGTCATCGGCGCGGTCGAGGCGGATAGTATCGCCGCCAAGGCAGGTCTGGTCGCAGGGCAGGAAATTGTTTCCATTGATGGTGAGCCGACGACGGGTTGGGGCGCGGTCAATTTGCAGCTGGTCCGTCGTTTGGGTGAAAGCGGCACCGTCAACGTCGTGGTGCGTGAGCAGGACTCCAGTGCCGAGACCCCGCGCACGTTGGCCTTGGACCATTGGCTCAAGGGCGCTGACGAGCCTGATCCGATCAAGTCCCTGGGCATCCGTCCATGGCGTCCTGCGCTGCCGCCAGTGCTTGCCGAGCTGGATCCGAAGGGGCCGGCCCAGGCCGCTGGCCTGAAAACCGGCGATCGCTTGCTGGCCCTCGATGGCCAGGCGTTGAGTGAGTGGCAGCAGGTAGTCGACCTGGTGCGCGTACGCCCTGATACAAGGATTGTGCTGAAAATTGAGCGTGACGGTGCTCAAATCGACGTCCCCGTGACCCTGGCGGTACGTGGGGAAGCCAAGGCGGCCGGGGGTTACCTGGGTGCAGGCGTCAAGAGTCCGGAGTGGCCGCCCTCGATGGTGCGTGAGGTCAGTTTCGGGCCGCTGGCGGCCATTGGCGAGGGTGCAAAACGCACCTGGACCATGAGTGTGCTGACCCTCGAATCCCTCAAGAAAATGTTGTTCGGCGAGCTCTCGGTAAAAAACTTGAGTGGACCGATAACCATTGCTAAAGTGGCGGGCGCTTCTGCCCAGTCGGGTGTCGCGGATTTCCTGAATTTCCTGGCTTATCTGAGTATCAGCCTGGGTGTTCTGAATTTGCTGCCCATTCCAGTATTGGATGGGGGGCATCTGTTGTTTTATCTGGTCGAGTGGGTGCGTGGTCGCCCCTTGTCGGATCGGGTGCAGGGTTGGGGGATACAGATCGGTATCAGCTTGGTGGTCGGGGTGATGTTATTAGCCTTGGTCAACGATCTGGGTCGACTGTAACGCTTCGCTGAATTGCGAATCTGCCGCATTTTGCGGCAGTTTGTTTATTGCCAGTTGGAATAAGAAAGGACTTCATGAAACGTCTGCTGCTAACTGCGGTTCTCACCGTATTGATGATCGCCGAAGTTCACGCCGAGTCCTTCACCATCTCCGATATTCGCGTCAACGGCCTCCAGCGGGTTTCCGCGGGTAGCGTCTTTGGTGCCTTGCCGTTGAACGTCGGGGAACAGGCTGATGACCGTCGCCTGGTGGAATCCACTCGTGCGCTGTTCAAAACCGGGTTCTTTCAAGACATCCAACTGGGTCGCGAAGGTAACGTCCTGGTCATCACCGTCGTCGAGCGACCTTCCGTCGCCAGTATCGAGATCGAAGGCAACAAGGCGATCTCCACTGAAGACCTGATGAAAGGCCTGAAGCAATCCGGCCTGGCCGAGGGCGAGATCTTCCAGCGCGCCACCCTTGAAGGTGTGCGTAACGAACTGCAGCGCCAGTACGTTGCCCAGGGTCGCTACTCCGCGACCGTGGAAACGGAAGTCGTGCCGCAGCCTCGTAACCGTGTCGGCCTCAAGGTCAACATCAACGAAGGTACCGTGGCGGCCATTCAGCACATCAACGTGGTGGGCAACACCAAGTTCGCTGATGAAGACCTGATCGACCTGTTCGAGCTCAAGACCACCAACTGGTTGTCGTTCTTCAAGAACGATGACAAGTACGCCCGCGAAAAACTCTCCGGTGACCTGGAGCGCCTGCGTTCCTACTACCTGGACCGTGGCTATATCAACATGGATATCGCTTCGACCCAGGTGTCCATCACCCCGGACAAGAAGCACGTCTACATCACTGTCAACGTCAACGAAGGCGAGAAGTACAAGGTTCGTGACGTTAAGCTCAGCGGCGACTTGAAAGTGCCTGAAGACCAGGTCAAGGCCCTGTTGCTGGTGCAGAAAGACCAGGTGTTCTCGCGCAAGCTGATGACCACCACGTCCGAACTGATCACCCGTCGCCTGGGTAACGAAGGCTATACCTTCGCCAACGTCAACGGCGTGCCTACCCCCCACGATGAAGACCACACCGTGGACATCACCTTTGTCGTCGACCCAGGCAAGCGTGCCTACGTGAACCGCATCAACTTCCGTGGCAACACCAAGTCCGCGGACGAAGTGCTGCGCCGCGAAATGCGCCAGATGGAAGGTGGCTGGGCGTCGACTTACCTGATCGACCAGTCCAAGACCCGTCTTGAGCGCCTGGGCTTCTTCAAGGAAGTGAACGTCGAAACGCCAGCCGTACCGGGTGTGGATGACCAGGTTGACGTGAACTACGCCGTGGAAGAGCAAGCGTCGGGTTCGATCACCGCCAGTGTCGGTTTCGCACAGAGTGCCGGCCTGATCCTCGGTGGTTCCATCACCCAGAACAACTTCCTGGGTACCGGTAACAAGGTGTCCATCGGCCTGACCCGAAGCGAATACCAGAGCCGTTATAACTTCGGTTATGTCGACCCCTACTGGACCGCGGACGGTGTGAGCCTGGGCTACAACGCCTTCTATCGCACCACCGACTACAAAGACCTCGACGTCGACGTAGCCAGCTATGCAATCGACAGCCTGGGCGTAGGCGCCAACATCGGTTATCCGATCAGCGAGACCTCGCGCCTGACCTTCGGCCTGACTGCGCAACAGGATGAGATCAAGACCGGTGTGTACACCGTGGACGAGATCTTCGACTTCACTCGCAAGGAAGGCGACAAGTTCCTGAACTTCAAGGCGTCCGCCGGCTGGTCCGAGTCGACCCTGAACAAAGGCGTGCTTGCCACCCGTGGTCATTCCCAGAGCCTGACGCTGGAAGCAACGACGCCGGGCAGCGACCTGTCGTTCTTCAAGCTCGACTACCGTGGCCAGTTGTTCCAGCCGCTGAGCGATAACTACACCATGCGCCTGCACACCGAGCTGGGCTATGGCGACGGTTATGGTTCCACCAATGGGCTGCCGTTCTACGAGAACTACTACGCGGGTGGCTTCAACTCCGTGCGGGGCTTCAAGGACAGCACCCTGGGTCCACGTGGTACACCGAGCCGTGGCGTTGGTGTGACCGGTAACCAGGGCACCGTCGCGGACTCCGACAACGACCCGCTGCCATTCGGTGGTAACGTGTTGATCCAGGGTGGTGCGGAAATCCTGTTCCCGCTGCCGTTCGTCAAGGATCAGCGGTCCCTGCGTACTTCGGTCTTCTGGGATGTGGGTAACGTGTTCGACTCCAAGTGCGAACAGATCACCAACCCAAGCGGCGTGAAGTCACGGACTGAGTGCAACGACGTGAGCCTCAGCAACCTGGCGAGCTCGGTGGGTGTCGGTGTGACCTGGGTGACTGCGCTTGGCCCGTTGAGCTTTGCTCTGGCCATGCCGATCAAGAAACCGGATAACGCTGAAACCCAGATTTTCCAATTCTCCCTCGGCCAGACGTTCTAAGCGTCTGACCCAAGATAACGACAACGGATTCTGTAGGAGTACATCGTGCGTAAGTTGACTCAATTGGTTCTGCTGGCCACCGTGCTGGTAGCCACCCCGGCCTTCGCCGAAATGAAAATCGCCGTCCTGAACTATCAGATGGCCCTGCTGGAATCCGATGCGGCCAAGAAATACGCCGTGGATGCCGAGAAAAAATTCGGTCCGCAACTGACCAAGCTCAAGACGTTGGAAAGCAGCGCCAAGGGTATCCAGGACCGTCTGGTAGCGGGTGGCGACAAGATGCAGCAAGGCGAGCGCGAGCGTCTGGAGCTTGAGTTCAAGCAAAAGGCCCGTGACTACCAGTTCCAATCCAAGGAGCTGAACGAAGCCAAGGCTGTTGCCGACCGTGAAATGCTGAAACAGCTGAAGCCTAAACTCGACAGCGCCGTGGAAGAAGTCATCAAGAAAGGTGCCTTTGACCTGGTGTTCGAGCGTGGCGCCGTGATTGACGTCAAGCCTCAATACGACATCACCCGTCAGGTGATCGAGCGCATGAACCAGCTGAAGTAAGCCATGACCGCGACTATCAAGCTCGGCGAGTTGGCCGAGTTCCTGGGAGCCACCTTGCGTGGTTCCCCGGAGAAGGAAATTACTGGGCTAGCCACCTTGCAGGAGGCTGGCCCAGCTCAGTTGAGCTTCCTCGCAAACCCCCAATACCGTAAATACCTGGTCGACTGCCAGGCCGCAGCCGTGTTGCTGAAGGCCGCTGACGCCGAGAGTTACGCCGGGGATGCCCTGGTAGTGGCTGACCCCTACCTGTCGTACGCAAAGGCGTCGCATCTGTTCGACCCGAAGCCCAAGGCAGCAGGTGGTGTTCATCCGTCTGCGGTTATCGCCGATGATGCCCAGGTTGACCCTGCGGCCAGCATCGGTGCGTTTGCGGTGATCGAGAGCGGCGCACGCATCGCGGCCGGTGTAACGGTCGGTGCACATTGCTTTATCGGCGCTCGCTGTGTAATCGGCCCCGATGGTTGGCTGGCACCTCGCGTGACCCTGTACCACGACGTGCGTATCGGTGAACGTGTGGTCATTCAGTCGGGTGCGGTGATCGGCGGTGAAGGCTTTGGCTTTGCCAACTCGAAAGGCGCCTGGCACAAGATCGCCCAAGTCGGCGGCGTATTGATCGGCGACGACGTGGAAATCGGTGTCAACACCGCTGTTGATCGCGGAGCCCTGGCCGATACCGTGATCGGTAACGGCGTGAAGCTCGACAACCAGATCCAGATCGCCCACAACGTGCAGATTGGCGATCACACCGCCATGGCCGCGTGTGTAGGCATTTCCGGCAGCACCAAAATCGGCAAGCATTGCATGCTCGCCGGTGGCGTAGGGCTGGTGGGGCATATCGATATTTGCGACAACGTTTTCATCACCGGCATGACCATGGTCACCCACTCGATTACCGAACCGGGGGCCTACTCATCTGGTACCGCCATGCAGCCCGCAGCTGAATGGCGCAAGAGCGCAGCACGTTTGAGGCAGCTCGACGACATGGCTCGACGTCTCAAACAGCTGGAAAAGCGTGTTGGGGACGTGACCCCTGGCGGTAATGCTTCATCAGAAGGCTGATACCATTTCCATATCAAGTGTGCACAGCCGCTAGACTGCCTCCTTGATTTGCTAGCGGGGCGTGCGTTTAGTCGCCCGCCCCCAATCTTTATTACAGGCTTCCCCCCGAAATGATGGACATCAACGAGATTCGCGAATACCTGCCTCACCGTTACCCGTTCCTGCTGGTGGACCGTGTAGTGGACCTGAATGTTGAGGAAAAGCGCATTCGTGCCTACAAGAATGTCAGCATCAACGAACCGTTCTTCAACGGTCACTTTCCCGCGCATCCCATCATGCCGGGCGTATTGATCATCGAAGCAATGGCCCAGGCTGCCGGTATCCTTGGTTTCAAAATGCTCGACCTCAAGCCTGCCGACGGCACGCTTTACTATTTCGTGGGCTCCGACAAGTTGCGCTTTCGCAACCCGGTTACCCCGGGTGACCAGTTGATCCTGGAAGCCAAGTTCATCAGCTGCAAGCGCCAGATCTGGAAGTTCGAATGCCAGGCCTCGGTAGATGGCAAGCCGGTGTGCTCTGCCGAGATCATCTGTGCGGAACGCAAACTATGAGTTTGATTGACCCTCGCGCAATCATCGATCCGTCGGCCGTACTGGCCGCCGACGTTGAGGTCGGCCCCTGGTCGATCATCGGCGCAGGTGTGGAAATCGGCGAGGGGACTGTCATCGGGCCGCACGTGATCCTCAAGGGTCCGACCCGCATTGGCAAACATAACCGCATCTACCAGTTTTCCTCGGTAGGCGAAGACACCCCGGACATGAAGTACAAGGGTGAAGAAACCCGCCTGGTAATCGGTGATCACAACATCATCCGTGAAGGCGTGACCATTCACCGTGGCACCGTGCAGGATCGTGCCGAGACCACGCTGGGTGATCACAACCTGGTCATGGCCTATGCCCATATCGGTCATGACAGCGTGATCGGCAACCACTGCATCCTGGTCAACAACACCGCGTTGGCTGGCCATGTACACGTTGACGATTGGGCGATCCTGTCCGGTTTTACCCTGGTGCATCAGTATTGCCATATCGGCGCCCACAGCTTTTCCGGCATGGGCACTGCCATCGGCAAGGACGTTCCGGCGTTCGTCACGGTGTTCGGCAACCCGGCCGAAGCCCGCAGCATGAACTTCGAAGGCATGCGCCGTCGTGGCTTCAGCGAAGAGGCGATCCACGCCCTGCGCCGCGCCTACAAGGTGGTCTACCGTCAGGGGCTGACGGTGGACCAGGCGTTGATCCAACTGGCCGAGCCGGCAGCGTTGTTTCCGGAAGTCGCGGTGTTCCGTGACTCGATCCAGGCGTCGACCCGCGGCATCACCCGCTGATCATGGCTACTCTGCGTATCGCGCTGGTGGCCGGAGAAGCTTCCGGCGACATTTTGGGCGCAGGTCTGATGCGGGCACTCAAGGCCCGGCACCCTGCGGTGGAATTTATCGGTGTCGGCGGCCCGCTGATGCAGGCCGAAGGCCTGACGTCATACTTCCCCATGGAGCGTCTGTCGGTCATGGGCCTGGTCGAGGTGCTGGGTCGCCTGCGTGAGCTCCTGGCTCGTCGCAAGCTGCTGATCCAGACGCTGATCGAAGAAAAGCCCGACGTGTTTATCGGCATCGATGCGCCGGACTTCACCCTCAATATCGAACTCAAGTTGCGTCAGGCCGGGATCAAGACCGTGCACTACGTCAGCCCCTCTGTGTGGGCGTGGCGGCAGAAACGTGTGTTGAAGATCCGCGAAGGCTGCGACCTGATGTTGACCCTGTTGCCGTTCGAGGCCAGGTTCTACGAGGAGAAGGGCGTGCCGGTAAGGTTTGTCGGGCATACCCTGGCTGACAGCATTCCTTTGCAGGCTGATCGTGCAGCCGCGCGTGCCGAGCTGGGGTTGCCCGAAGGCCCGCTCGTTGCGCTGATGCCGGGCAGTCGAGGCGGCGAAGTGGGCCGTCTTGCCAGCGTGTTTTTCGATGCTGCCGAGCGCCTGCAAGCCTTGAAGCCCGGGATACGGTTCGTGTTGCCCTGCGCCAGCCCGCAACGGCGTGCACAAATCGAGACACTGCTGGTCGGTCGCAATCTGCCATTGACCCTGCTCGACGGCCAGTCGCACCTGGCCCTGGCGGCCTGTGATGCGGTGCTGATCGCTTCGGGCACCGCGACCTTGGAGGCCCTGCTCTACAAGCGCCCGATGGTCGTGGCCTATCGCCTGGCACCGCTGACCTTCTGGATTCTCAAGCGCATGGTCAAAAGTCCTTACATCTCCTTGCCCAACTTGCTGGCCCAGCGCTTGTTGGTGCCGGAATTATTGCAGGACGATGCAACCCCCGAAGCCCTCGCGCAAACCCTATTGCCCTTGATCGACGGCGGCGAAGAACAGACCCGCGGTTTTGACGACATCCACCGCACCCTGCGCCGTGATGCCTCGAACCAGGCGGCCGACGCCGTATTGACCTTGATCGGCCAAAAACAGGAAGCTTTATGAGCACGCAAATAGGCCTGGATTTCAGCCTCGTTGCCCAAACCCACGAACTGGTGGCCGGCGTTGACGAAGTGGGGCGCGGCCCGCTGTGTGGCGCGGTGGTGACGGCGGCCGTGATCCTGGATCCGAACCGTCCGATCCTGGGCCTCAACGACTCGAAAAAACTCACCGAAGCGCGTCGTGAAAAACTCTACGACGAAATCTGTGAAAAGGCCCTGAGCTGGCATATCGCCCGGGCCGAAGTCGAAGAAATCGACGAATTGAACATCCTGCACGCCACGATGCTGGCCATGCAGCGTGCCGTTGAAGGCCTGCATATCACGCCAAAACTGGCGATGATCGACGGCAACCGTTGCCCGAAGCTGGCGATGCCGGCTGAGGCGGTGGTCAAGGGTGATAGCAAGGTTCCAGCCATTGCCGCCGCGTCGATCCTGGCCAAGGTCAGCCGAGACCGTGAAATGGCTGCCTTCGAATTGATTTACCCCGGCTACGGCATCGGGGGCCATAAAGGCTATCCGACGCCCGTTCATCTGGAAGCCCTGGCCCGTCTCGGCCCAACGCCGATCCATCGGCGCTCGTTTGCCCCGGTGCGCCAGGCGTATGAGCTGCGCGAGAACCTCAGCGAGGTTTAGTCGCAAGGCTGATGTTTTTGCCAAGGCCCGGTACAATCCCGGGCCTTGTTGTTTCTAAGTTTCTGGACAGGATCACTATGCCGGCTTCATTCGTTCACCTGCGCCTGCACACTGAATACTCCCTGGTCGACGGCCTTGTACGGATCAAACCGCTGGTCAAGACCCTGGTGGGCATGAACATGCCTGCGGTCGCGGTTACCGATCAGAACAACATGTGCTCCCTGGTCAAGTTCTACAAGAACGCCATGGGCGCCGGCATCAAGCCGATCTGCGGCGCCGACCTGTGGCTGTCCAACAAAGACCCGGATAACCCCCTGAGCCGCATCAGCCTGCTGGCGATGAATGGCGTGGGTTATCGCAACCTCACCGAATTGATTTCCCGTGGCTTTATCGACGGCCAGCGCAACGGTTCGATCATCATCGAGCGCGAATGGGTCGCCGAGGCCAGCGAAGGCCTGATCATGCTGTCGGCCGCCAAGGAGGGCGAGATCGGTATCGCACTGCTGGGCGGCAATCCCCATGAAGCCGAAGTGCTGGCAAGGGAGTGGATGCAGGTCTTCCCCGACCGTTTCTACCTGGAAGTCCAGCGCACCAACCGTCCCAACGATGAAGAGCATCTGCACGCCGCCGTAGCCCTGGCCGACAAGCTGGGCGCGCCCTTGGTGGCGACCAACGATGTGCGCTTTATCAAGAAGGAAGATTTCGAGGCCCACGAAACCCGCGTGTGCATCGGTGAAGGCCGGGCCCTGGATGACCCGCGTCGTTCCAAGAACTACAGCGAAGAGCAGTACCTTAAGAGCGCGGAGGAGATGGCCGAGCTGTTCAGCGACCTGCCCGAGGCCCTGGAAAACTCCGTCGAGATTGCCAAGCGCTGCAATATCGAAGTGAAGCTGGGCAAGCACTTTTTGCCCAACTTCCCGATTCCCGATGGCATGACCATCGACGAGTATTTCCGCAAGGTGTCGTTTGATGGTCTGGAGGAGCGGCTCTCCGTCCTGCTGCCCAGGGACACCACCGAAGATTACGAGGCCAAGCGCCAGGTCTATGTCGATCGGCTGAATTTCGAGCTGGATATCATCATCCAGATGGGGTTCCCCGGTTACTTCCTGATCGTGATGGACTTTATCCAGTGGGCCAAGAGCAACGGCGTGCCGGTAGGTCCGGGCCGTGGGTCGGGTGCCGGCTCGCTGGTCGCCTATGTACAGAAGATCACCGACCTTGATCCGCTGGAATATGACCTGCTGTTCGAACGGTTCCTGAACCCGGAACGGGTGTCCATGCCCGACTTCGACGTCGACTTCTGCATGGACGGTCGCGACCGTGTGATCGAATACGTGGCCGAGAAATACGGTCGCAACGCCGTGAGCCAGATCATCACCTTCGGTTCCATGGCGGCCAAGGCGGTTATCCGGGACGTAGCGCGGGTGCAGGGTAAGTCCTACGGCCTGGCGGACCGCCTGTCGAAGATGATCCCGTTCGAAGTCGGCATGACCCTGGAAAAAGCCTACGAGCAGGAAGAGATCCTGCGCGACTTCATCAAGGTCGATGAAGAGGCCGCCGAAATCTGGGAGATGGCGCGCAAGCTCGAGGGCGTGGTGCGTAACGTCGGTAAGCACGCCGGTGGTGTGGTCATTGCGCCGACCAAGCTGACTGACTTTTCGCCGATCTATTGCGATGAAGAGGGCGGCGGCCTGGTCACCCAGTTTGACAAGGACGATGTGGAGGCGGCCGGCCTGGTGAAGTTCGACTTCCTCGGCCTGCGCACCCTGACGATCATCGACTGGGCACTCAAGACCATCAACCGCGACCGCGCCAAGGTCAACGAAGAACCGCTGGATATCGCCTTCATCCCGCTGGACGACAAGCCGACCTACACCTTGCTGCAAAAAGCCGAAACCACGGCGGTGTTCCAGCTTGAGTCCCGCGGCATGAAAGAGCTGATCAAAAAGCTCAAGCCCGACTGCCTGGAAGACTTGATCGCACTGGTGGCCCTGTTCCGTCCGGGCCCGCTGCAATCGGGCATGGTGGATGACTTCATCAACCGTAAGCACGGTCGTGCCGAGCTGGCGTACCCGCACTCCGACTACCAGTACGAAGGCCTCAAGCCGGTATTGGCGCCGACCTACGGCATCATCCTGTACCAGGAACAGGTGATGCAGATCGCCCAGGTGATGGCCGGCTACACCCTCGGTGGCGCGGACATGCTGCGGCGTGCGATGGGTAAGAAAAAGCCCGAGGAAATGGCCAAGCAACGCGGCGGTTTCATTGAAGGGTGCGCCACCAACAATATCGATGCCGACCTGGCCGGTAACATTTTCGACCTGGTGGAAAAATTCGCCGGTTACGGCTTCAACAAATCCCACTCCGCCGCCTACGGCCTGGTGTCGTACCAGACCGCCTGGCTGAAAGCCCACTACCCGGCGCCGTTCATGGCTGCGGTACTCTCGGCGGATATGCACAACACCGACAAGGTCGTGACCTTGATCGAAGAAGTGCGCACCATGAAGCTGCGCCTCGACGCGCCGGACGTGAACGCCTCGGAGTTCAAGTTCACGGTGAACGACGAAGGTCGCATCATCTATGGCCTGGGCGCGATCAAGGGCGTCGGTGAGGGCCCGGTGGAAGCCATCACCGAAGCGCGCCAGGACGGACCGTTCAAGGATTTGTTCGACTTCTGCGCACGGGTTGACCTCAAGCGCATCAACAAACGTACCCTCGATGGTCTTATCCGCAGCGGCGCACTCGACCGTCTCGGCCCGTATTTCCATGATGAGCCGAAGGCGTACCAGGCGAATATCGATCGCAACCGCGCGGTGCTGCTCACCGCCATGGAAGAAGCGATCAAGGCCGCCGAACAGACCGCCCGCACCCACGACAGCGGCCACGCCGACCTGTTTGGCGGGTTGTTCGTCGAAGAAGATGCGGACGTGTATGCCAACCACCGCAAGGCCAAGGAGCTGACCCTCAAGGAGCGCCTCAAGGGTGAGAAAGACACCTTGGGCCTGTACCTCACCGGTCACCCGATTGACGAATATGAAGGCGAGATCCGTCGTTTCGCCCGTCAACGCATCATCGACCTGAAACCGGCGCGGGATACCCAGACCGTCGCCGGCATGATCATCGCCCTGCGGGTGATGAAAAACAAAAAGGGCGACAAGATGGGCTTTATCACCCTTGACGACCGCTCGGGCCGGATCGAGGCGTCGCTGTTTGCCGACGCCTTTCATTCCGCGCAGTCGCTGCTGCAGACCGACGCCATGGTGGTGGTGGAAGGGGAGGTCAGCAACGATGACTTCTCCGGCGGCTTGCGCCTGCGGATCAAGCGGGTGATGAGCATGGAAGATGCGCGCACCAACCTGGCCGAAAGCCTGCGCCTGAAGGTGAAGACCGAAGCCCTCAAGGGCGATCAGCTACGCTGGTTGGGTGACCTGCTCAAGCGTCATCGTGGTGCCTGCCCGGTGACCATGGAGTACACCGGCAACGACGCCAAGGCCATGTTGCAGTTTGGCGAGACGTGGCGAATTGATCCCGCTGATGGCTTGATTCAAGCTTTGCGTGACCAGTTCGGTCGTGACAACGTCTTCCTCCAATACCGTTGACGGTCAGGACGCCTGACCTCGGCTGAACATTTAATCTCGACCTAAACGCGCCTCTCCCTTAAGGTAGGGCGCGAATAGACAACCGGCTGGCCAGGCAACCCTTGGCCGTCGACCCAAGACGGACGCTTATGAACCCGAATTTTCTTGATTTCGAACAGCCGATCGCTGACCTGCAAGCCAAGATCGAAGAACTGCGCCTGGTCGGCAATGACAATTCGCTGAATATCGGCGATGAGATCGCTCGCCTGCAAGACAAGAGCAGCACGCTCACCGAAGACATCTTCGGCAAGCTGACCAGCTGGCAGATCGCGCGTCTGGCCCGCCACCCGCGCCGTCCGTATACCCTGGACTACATTCAGCACATCTTCACCGAGTTCGACGAGCTGCACGGCGACCGCCATTTCTCCGACGACGCGGCCATCGTGGGCGGTATCGCTCGCCTGGACGACCAGCCGGTCATGGTCATCGGTCACCAGAAAGGCCGTGAAGTGCGCGAGAAAGTACGCCGCAACTTCGGCATGCCGCGTCCGGAAGGCTACCGCAAGGCGTGCCGCCTGATGGAAATGGCCGAGCGCTTCAAGATGCCGATCCTGACCTTCATCGATACGCCGGGTGCTTACCCGGGTATCGACGCCGAAGAGCGCAACCAGAGCGAAGCGATTGCCTGGAACCTGCGCGTCATGTCTCGTCTGAAAACCCCAATCATTGCCACCGTGATCGGTGAAGGTGGTTCTGGCGGTGCACTGGCCATCGGTGTCTGTGACCAGTTGAACATGCTGCAATATTCGACCTACGCGGTGATCTCGCCGGAAGGTTGCGCCTCGATCCTGTGGAAAACCGCAGAAAAGGCGCCGGACGCTGCCGAAGCCATGGGCATCACTGCCGATCGCCTCAAGGGCCTGGGTATCGTCGACAAAGTGATCGCCGAGCCATTGGGCGGCGCCCACCGCGATCCGGCCGCCGCCGCTGCCACTATCCGTGCCGAACTGGGTTCGCAACTGGCGATGCTCAAGAAGCTGGATAACGAAGCGCTGCTGGCCCGTCGCTACGAGCGCCTGATGAGCTACGGTCTCTAAGGTAGCAGCAGCACTAATGTGGGAGGGGGCCTGCCCCCCGATTGCTGAGTGTCAGTCACTGTATTCACTGGCTGATGCACCGCTATCGGGGGCAAGCCCCCTCCCACATTTGCTTTGTGTATGCTTGGCTTGGGTATTCCAGATTTGCGGCGGTAACCTGTGATGAAACCGACTTTATCCGCCAAACTCCTGCACGCCCTGGCCCCCTGGCGCAACGCCCCTGCTTGGCATATCGCCTTCTCTGGTGGTCTTGATTCCACTGTCCTGCTGCATCTCCTGGCCAACGCCGAAGCCCTTCCGCCTCTAAGCGCTGTCCATGTCCACCATGGCCTGCAGGCTGTCGCCGACGCCTGGCCAGGTCATTGCCAGTCGGTGTGCGACAGCCTGGGCGTCCCCTTGCGGGTCATGCGCGTGCACGTGCAGCCCGGCGCCAGTCTTGAGCGTGCAGCGCGTGATGCACGTTACCGGGCGTTTACCGAGGTGATCGGGGCAGGGGAAGTGTTACTCACCGGCCAGCATCGCGATGATCAAGCCGAAACCCTGCTATTCCGCCTGCTGCGCGGTGCCGGGGTGCGAGGGCTCGCCGCAATGCCTGCGCATCGTCCGTTGGCAGGTGGTTTCCTGGTGCGGCCGTTGCTGGAGGTCTCGCGCGCCGAGCTGGAAGCCTACGCCGATGAGTATCAACTCACGTGGATTGAAGATCCTTCCAACACCGATCCACGTTTCTCCCGTAATTACCTGCGTCACAGCGTGATCCCGACGCTGACGGCGCGTTGGCCCCAAGCTGTCTCCAGTCTGGCCCGGACTGCCGACCACCTCGGTGAAGCCCAGGCGCTGCTGGGTGAACTGGCCTGCATGGACCTGCAAGCCGCCGATCAACCTTCGCGGTTTCCTTGGCTGGTGTTGCCATCATTGGACCTTGGTCCACTGCGCGAACTTTCCGATGCCCGTCAGCGCAATGTCCTGCGCCATTGGCTGGCGCCGCTGACCCGTTTACCCGACAGCGACCATTGGGCCGGCTGGTATTCCCTGCGCGACGCCAAGGGCGACGCGCAGCCCTTATGGCGTCTGGCTGATGGGGAGTTGCACCGTTGCGGCGCACGCATCTGGTGGTTGCCTCGCGGCTGGTCGGAGTTTTCCCACGCATCGGTGAGCTGGCCTGATCCGCAAAAGCCACTAGAGTTACCCGGCAATGGCCTGCTGGAAATGGGCGGCAAGGTGCCTGAAGGCCCGCTCGAGGTCCGTTATCGCCAGGGCGGCGAAATGCTTGAATTACCTGGCCGAGGCCGGCGTGACTTGAAGCGCCTGCTTAATGAACAGGGGGTGCCGGGCTTCATCCGTGGCAGATTGCCGCTGCTGTATCGGGGCGAGCAATTGCTCGGCGTGCCCCTCCTCACTGGACTCTGGGCCGCACCGAGTGAAGCTTGGCAATTACATTGGATGCCACGGAGCTGCGATCAAGGTTTGAGCTGATAGCGCCTTTCCGGTAGACTACGCTCCCTTCTTGATACAACTTCTGTGGATTCGCCTGAATCGCAGCAGTTGCCGATTACCAAGCAGTCTTTGCTGGGCGATTCCAAAAAATGTGTAGCGATCAACGTACCGGCAGTTTCACTGCTGGTCTGTCACAACGCGGCGGTTTTTTTGAAAGGTGCACTGTGATTAATGCAGGTGATCGGGGGCTTCGGCCTCTCTTCGCTTTCCCCGGCGGCTCGGACCGCTTTAACGCAGACTTCTAGGGTTTTTCATGACGCGCTACATATTCGTCACGGGCGGTGTTGTTTCTTCATTGGGGAAAGGCATTGCCTCCGCTTCATTGGCGGCCATCCTGGAGGCGCGGGGGCTTAAAGTCACCATGCTCAAGCTGGACCCGTACATCAACGTCGACCCGGGCACCATGAGCCCGTTCCAGCACGGTGAAGTGTTCGTCACACACGACGGCGCCGAGACCGACCTGGACCTGGGCCACTACGAGCGGTTCATCCGCACGACCATGACCCAGAACAACAACTTCACCACCGGCCGTGTCTACGAGCACGTGCTGCGCAAAGAGCGCCGTGGTGACTACCTGGGTGCAACCATCCAGGTGATCCCGCACATCACCGACGAGATCAAGCGCCGCATCATCAAGGGTGCAGGCGATGCCGACGTGGCGATGGTCGAGATCGGTGGCACCGTGGGTGACATCGAATCCCAGCCGTTCCTCGAAGCCATCCGCCAGCTGCGTTTCGAAGTCGGCGCCAAGCGCGCGATGCTGATGCACCTCACGTTGGTGCCGTACATCGCCACCGCCGGCGAAACCAAAACCAAGCCTACCCAGCACTCGGTCAAGGAACTGCGTTCCATCGGCCTGCAGCCGGACGTGCTGGTGTGCCGCTCCGACCACCCGATCGACATTTCCTCGCGTCGCAAGATCGCGCAGTTCACCAACGTTGAAGAACGTGCGGTGATCGCCCTCGAAGACGCCGACACCATCTACAAGATCCCGGGCATCCTGCATTCGCAAGGCCTGGATGATTTTGTGGTCGAGCGTTTCGGCCTGCAGTGCAACGGCGCGGACCTGTCCGAGTGGGAAGCCGTGGTTGACGCCAAGCTCAACCCTGAGCACGAAGTCACCATCGCCATGGTCGGCAAGTACATGGAACTGCTGGATGCGTACAAGTCGCTGATCGAAGCGATGAGCCACGCGGGCATCAGCAACCGTACCAAGGTCAACCTGCGCTACATCGATTCCGAAGACATCGAGAACCAGGGCACCGCGCTGCTCGAAGGTGTCGATGCGATCCTCGTTCCAGGCGGTTTCGGCCTGCGTGGCGTGGAAGGCAAGATCACTGCCGTGCAGTACGCTCGCGAGAACAAGGTGCCGTACCTGGGCATCTGCCTGGGCATGCAAGTGGCCGTTATCGAGTTCGCCCGTAACGTGATGGGCTGGAAAGACGCCAACTCCACCGAGTTCGACAGCAAGAGCGGCCACCCGGTCGTGGGCCTGATCACCGAATGGGAAGATGCCACCGGTGCCGTCGAAACCCGTACCGAAAGCTCCGACCTGGGCGGCACCATGCGCCTTGGCGCGCAAGACTGCCTGCTGGAGCCGGGTTCCCTGGTTCACGATTGCTACGGCAAGGACGTGATCGTCGAGCGTCACCGTCACCGCTACGAAGTGAACAACAACCTGCTGCCGCAGATCAAAGAGGCTGGCCTGAAAATCTCCGGTCGCTCCGGTGATGGCGCGCTGGTTGAAGTGGTCGAGGCCCCGGATCATCCATGGTTCGTCGCTTGTCAGTTCCACCCTGAGTTCACCTCGACTCCACGCGACGGTCACCCGTTGTTCAGCGGTTTCGTCAAGGCTGCACTGACGCAACACCAGAAGAAGGCGTAAACCTGATGGCCCAGAAGATCATTCGCGTAGGCGACATCGAGATTGCCAACGACAAGCCCATGGTGCTGTTCGGCGGCATGAACGTGCTGGAAAGCCGTGACATGGCGATGCAGGTCTGTGAAGAGTACGTCAAGGTTACCGAGAAACTGGGTATCCCCTACGTGTTCAAGGCCAGCTTCGACAAGGCCAACCGTTCGTCCGTGACCTCCTATCGCGGCCCGGGCCTTGAAGAAGGCATGCGGATCTTCCAGGACATCAAGCAAGCCTTCGGCGTGCCGATCATCACCGACGTCCACGAGCCTGAACAGGCTGCCGTGGTCGCCGAGGTGTGCGACATCATCCAGCTGCCGGCCTTCCTGTCGCGCCAGACCGACCTCGTGGTCGCGATGGCCAGGACCGGTGCGGTGATCAATATCAAGAAAGCCCAGTTCCTCGCGCCCCAGGAGATGAAACACATCCTGAACAAATGCGTGGAAGCGGGTAACGACCAGTTGATCCTCTGCGAGCGCGGTTCGAGCTTCGGCTACAACAACCTCGTGGTGGACATGCTCGGTTTCGGCATCATGAAGCAGTTCGAATACCCGGTGTTCTTCGACGTGACCCACGCGCTGCAAATGCCCGGTGGTCGCGCCGATTCCGCCGGTGGGCGCCGTGCCCAGGTACTGGACCTGGCCAAGGCCGGCATCAGCCAGTCCCTGGCGGGCCTGTTCCTCGAAGCCCACCCGGACCCGGACAACGCCAAATGCGACGGCCCATGCGCCCTGCGCCTGGACAAGCTGGAGCCATTCCTGGCCCAGCTCAAGCAGTTGGACGAACTGGTCAAGAGTTTTCCGACGGTAGAGACCGCGTAAGCGTTGATTCTCCGGTAGACTTTCCCACGCTTTACGCTCAGGCCTACGGGCCTGAGCCTTGTCGCCTGCAAGCCTGCCCCGTTGTTCCACCCTTGCGGTCGGTCAAAAGATTTCCTTCAGCTGCGTCGTTTTCGTCAACTTTGGAGTGTTTACAACAATGGCAAAAATCGTCGACATCAAAGGTCGTGAAGTTCTCGACTCCCGTGGCAACCCCACCGTCGAAGCCGACGTGCTTCTCGATAACGGCATCATCGGCAGCGCCTGCGCGCCGTCCGGTGCTTCCACAGGTTCGCGCGAAGCGCTGGAACTGCGTGATGGCGACAAGAGCCGTTACCTGGGCAAGGGTGTCCTCAAGGCTGTAGCCAACATCAACGGCCCGATCCGTGACCTGCTGCTGGGCAAGGACCCGCTGGACCAGAAAGCTCTGGACCACGCGATGATCAAGCTCGACGGCACTGAAAACAAAGGCAGCCTCGGCGCCAACGCCATCCTCGCCGTGTCCCTGGCTGCTGCCAAGGCGGCCGCCCAGGACCAGGACCTGCCGCTGTACGCCCACATCGCCAACCTGAACGGTACCCCGGGTGTCTACTCGATGCCGGTTCCGATGATGAACATCATCAACGGTGGCGAGCATGCCGATAACAACGTCGACATCCAGGAATTCATGGTGCAGCCGGTCGGCGCCAAGACCTTCTCCGAAGGCCTGCGCATGGGCACCGAGATTTTCCATCACCTCAAAGCCGTGCTGAAAGCTCGTGGCCTGAGCACTGCCGTAGGTGACGAAGGTGGTTTCGCACCAAACCTGGCGTCCAACGAAGATGCACTGAAAGTGATCTCCGAAGCCGTGGCCAACGCCGGCTACACACTGGGCACCGACGTGACCCTGGCCCTGGACTGCGCCGCCAGCGAGTTCTACGAAGATGGCAAATACAACCTGTCCGGCGAAGGCCAGGTGTTCAACTCCGAAGGTTTTGCCGACTACCTCAAGGGTCTGACCCAGCGCTATCCGATCATCTCGATCGAAGACGGCCTGGACGAGTCCGACTGGGATGGCTGGAAGATCCTCACCGACAAGATCGGCGAGAAAGTCCAGCTGGTGGGTGACGACCTGTTCGTGACCAACACCAAGATCCTGAAAGAAGGCATCGACAAAAAGATCGCCAACTCGATCCTGATCAAGTTCAACCAGATCGGCACCCTGACCGAAACCCTGGAAGCCATCCAGATGGCCAAGGCTGCGGGCTACACCGCCGTGATCTCGCACCGCTCCGGCGAAACCGAAGACTCGACCATCGCCGACTTGGCCGTGGGCACTTCGGCGGGCCAGATCAAGACCGGCTCCCTGTGCCGTTCCGACCGTGTGTCCAAGTACAACCAATTGCTGCGTATCGAAGAGCAACTGGCCGGCAAAGCCAAGTACAACGGTCGCGGCGAGTTTCGCGGCTGATCGGTAAGTGGTAAAAAGTCGGTGGATTGCGTCGGAAAGATCACGAAGGTGCGAGTTTCGACGCTAATCTGATGGCGATCAAGCACAAGCCTGGTTCTTCCAGGCTTCGTGCTATCAGTTGCTGTAAAAGTTTTGCATGGCGTGTTTTTCCACTGGATACCCGATATTCGATGCGCAGTCCCAATTGGTTGTTCCTCGTCTTGCTCTTGTTGCTGGCTGGCCTGCAGTACCGCCTATGGGTAGGTAATGGCAGCTTTGCGCAGGTAAAAGACCTGACCCAGCAAATTGCCGACCAGCACGCCGAGAACGAACGCCTGCTGGAGCGCAACCGCGTCCTCGATGCCGAAGTGCTTGAGCTGAAAAAGGGTACCGAGACCGTTGAAGAACGGGCCCGTCATGAGTTGGGCATGGTCAAGGAGGGCGAAACCCTCTACCAGTTGGCCCAATGAGTTACCGTTTGCCGGCCTTCTGGGCCGTGATACCTGCCGCGGGCGTCGGTGCCCGTATGGCCGCGGACCGTCCCAAGCAATACTTGCAATTGGGCGGGCGCACTATTCTCGAACACAGCCTTGGCTGTTTTCTCGACCATCCCAGCCTCAAGGGGTTGGTGGTCAGTCTTGCTGCTGAAGATCCGTATTGGCCCGACCTGGCGTGTGCCGCTGACCCGCGTATCCAACGTGCGGACGGTGGTTCGGAGCGCTCGGGGTCGGTGCTCAATGCACTGCTGCAACTCAATGCCCTGGGCGCCGGCGATGACGATTGGGTGTTAGTGCATGACGCGGCGCGGCCTAATTTGAGCCGTGATGACCTCGACAAGCTGCTGGTCGAATTGGCGGACGATCCGGTGGGCGGCCTGCTGGCGGTGCCGGCTCGCGATACCCTCAAGCGTGTCGACAAGCAGGGGCGGGTGGTGGAAACCGTCGACCGCAGCTTGATCTGGCAAGCCTATACGCCGCAGATGTTCCGCCTCGGGGCCTTGCACCGCGCATTGGCTGACAGCCTGGTGGCCGATGCGGTGATCACCGATGAAGCCTCGGCGATGGAGTGGTCCGGGCAGGCGCCGCGCTTGATCGAAGGGCGCTCGGACAATATCAAGGTGACCCGGCCGGAAGACCTGGAGTGGCTGCGACTGCGTTGGGCGAATCGTCGTTAATCAACCGCTGTACTCCGGCCGCTCGGCCAAGCCCTCTTTCAAGAAATCCACCAACTTCCTGACCTTCGGCGACAAGTGCCGTTGTTGCGGATACAGCGCCCACACCGCCGTATTCGGCGGCTGATGCGCCTCCAGCAACGACACCAGCGCGCCGCTGTGCAGATGCTCCAGCACGTAATAGTCCGGCAGTTGGCATAACCCCACCCCTTGCAGCGCCGCATCCAGCACCGCTTGCCCACTGTTGCAGCGCCAGTTTCCCTGTACCCGTTGGGAAAATTCGCGCCCGTCCTGGGCCAGTTGCCAAATATCCGAGCTGCCGATCAGGCAGTTATGTCGACTCAATTCCGACAAGCTATGGGGCCGTCCGTACCGCGCCAGGTAGGACGGCGACGCGCACAGGTACATACGCCGAGGTGCGAGGCGACTGGCGACCATGCGCGAATCCTGCAAGCGCCCCAGGCGAATCGCCAGGTCGAGGCCTTCGTGCACCAGATCCAGTTGGCGGTTGCTCAATTCGATATCCACCCGCAATTGCGGGTACAGGCCCATGAACCGCGTCACCAGCGGCACGATGAAACGCTCGCCATAGGCCACCGCGCAGGTCATGCGCAACATGCCTTTCGGTTCGCTGGTGAGGTCGCCCACGGCGCGCAGGGCTTCTTCGCGGCCGTCCTGCAGGCGCTGGCAATGTTGCAGAAATGTCTGACCTGCTTCGGTCAGGGTCACCTTACGGGTACTGCGATACAGCAACCGCGTTTGCAGGCGCTCTTCCAGGCGTGCCACCTGGCGGCTGATGTGGGACGAAGACACACCCAGCCGCTCGGCAGCCGCCGTAAATTGGCTGCATTCGGCGACGGCAACGAATTCATCGATGCCTTCCCAGCGGTTCTCCAGCATAGCGATTATCCCTGTACAGCAATAAAGTTTTGCTTTTGCCTGGATTATTAATCATGGAGCCATGTTTTACACTCTCTCCATCATTTTTAACGCCCTGGAGAAACCTGGATGATCAAGTCCCGCGCTGCCGTTGCCTTTGAAGCCAAGAAACCCCTCGAGATCGTGGAAGTCGATGTGGCCATGCCCAAGGCGGGCGAAGTGCTGTTGCGTGTGGTCGCCTCCGGGGTTTGCCATACCGATGCCTACACCCTGTCCGGCGCTGACCCGGAAGGCATCTTCCCCTCCATCCTTGGCCATGAAGGCGGTGCGGTGGTCGAAGCCATCGGCGAAGGCGTGACTTCGGTGGCGGTGGGCGACCATGTGATCCCGCTGTACACCCCGGAATGCGGCAAGTGCAAGTTCTGCCTCTCGGGTAAGACCAACCTGTGCCAGGCCATTCGTTCCACCCAAGGCAAAGGCCTGATGCCGGATGGCACCACGCGTTTTTCCTACAAGGGTCAGCCGATTTTCCACTACATGGGCACCTCGACGTTCTCCGAGTACACCGTGCTGCCGGAAATTTCCGTTGCCAAAATTCCCAAAGAAGCGCCGCTGGAGAAGGTCTGCCTGCTCGGGTGTGGCGTCACCACCGGCATCGGTGCGGTAATCAACACCGCCAAGGTCAAGCCGGGTGACACCGTGGCGATCTTCGGTCTTGGCGGTATCGGCCTGTCGGCCGTGATCGGTGCGGTCAAGGCCAAGGCCGGCCGTATCATCGCGATTGACATCAACCCGGCCAAGTTCGAGATCGCCAAGCAACTGGGCGCTACCGACTGCATCAATCCGAAAGATTATGACCGCCCGATCCAGGACGTGATTGTCGATTTGACTGACGGCGGCGTGGACTTTTCCTTCGAGTGCATCGGCAACGTGCAACTGATGCGTGCCGCGCTCGAGTGCTGCCACAAGGGGTGGGGCGAGTCGGTGATCATCGGCGTTGCCGGTGCCGGCCAGGAAATCTCCACCCGCCCGTTCCAGCTGGTGACCGGTCGCGTCTGGCGTGGCTCGGCGTTCGGTGGCGTACGCGGCCGTACCGAGTTGCCAAGCTACGTGGAAATGGCCCAGACCGGCGAGATTCCGCTGGACACTTTCATCACCCACACCATGGGCCTGGAAGACATCAACAAAGCGTTTGACCTGATGCATGAAGGCAAGAGCATTCGTACCGTCATCCACTTCTGAGGTCGGCCATGAGTCTGGAAAACCTGTCGTGCCAGAAGAGCTTCGGCGGCTGGCATAAACGCTACAAACATCACTCCGATGTGCTCGGCTGCGACATGACTTTCGCCGTCTACCTGCCGCCGCAAGCGGAGCAGGGCGGCAAGCTGCCGGTGCTGTACTGGCTGTCCGGCCTGACCTGCACCGATGAGAACTTCATGCAGAAAGCCGGTGCCCAGCGCATGGCGGCGGAACTGGGGTTGATCATCGTGGCGCCGGACACCAGCCCACGTGGGCCCGGTGTACCGGGCGACCCGGATAACGCCTGGGATTTCGGTCTGGGCGCAGGGTTTTACCTGAATGCCACGCAGGAACCGTGGGCCAAGCACTATCGGATGCATGACTACGTGGTGCAGGAATTGCCGGCATTGGTTGAAGCGCATTTCCCGGCTTCGTACAAACGCGGTATCAGCGGCCACTCCATGGGCGGCCACGGTGCGTTGGTGTGTGCCCTGCGCAACCCTGGGCGTTACCTGTCGGTGTCGGCGTTTTCGCCGATTAACAATCCGATGGATTGCCCGTGGGGCCAGAAAGCTTTCTCCCGTTACCTGGGTGAAGAGCGCGCCAAATGGCGTGAATGGGATGCCTGTGTGCTGATCGGCGAAGCCTCGGAAAAGCTGCCGTTGCTGGTGGACCAGGGCGACCGCGACGATTTCCTTGCCGTGCAGCTCAAGCCCGAAGCCTTGCAGCAAGCGGCCAAGGCGGCCAGCCATCCGCTGGAACTGCGCCTGCAGCCTGGCTACGACCACAGCTACTTCTTTATCGCCAGCTTCATCGAAGATCATTTGCGACATCATGGTCGTGCTTTGCTCGGTTAATATGAGGCAAAAGTAGGTAGAATCACGCCCTGAATTAAATCGGGGCGTTTTTTTATGCGTATTGGCCACGGCTACGATGTGCACCGTTTCGCTGAAGGCGATTTCATCACCCTGGGCGGCGTGCGCATTGCACACCACCATGGGTTGCTGGCTCATTCCGACGGCGACGTTGTCCTGCATGCCTTGAGCGATGCCTTGCTCGGCGCGGCGGCGCTGGGCGATATCGGCAAGCACTTTCCGGATACCGATCCCACCTTCAAGGGCGCGGACAGCCGTGTCCTGCTGCGCCATGTGGTCGGCCTGATCCATGCCAAGGGCTGGAAGGTCGGCAATGTCGATAACACCATCGTGGCCCAGGCGCCGAAAATGGCCCCGCATATCGAATCCATGCGCGCACTGATTGCCGCAGACCTGCAAATTGAATTGGATCAAGTCAACGTGAAAGCCACCACCACCGAAAAGCTCGGGTTCACCGGTCGTGAAGAGGGCATCGCGGTGCACTCCGTCGCCTTGTTGCTGCGCGCATGAACGACCTGCAACTGCTGGGCCCGCGTGCCTATGGCGAGGCCCTGGGCAGCGCGGTCCTGAAGGCCACGGCTGAAGATTTTCAGGTCGACGAAGTGCTCGATATTCCGCTCAGCGGCGAAGGCGAGCACCTGTGGTTGTGGGTTGAGAAGCGCGGGCTCAATACCGAGGAAGCCGCGCGGCGTATCGCCAAGGCGGCTGGCGTGCCGTTGCGCACTGTCAGCTATGCCGGGCTCAAGGACCGTCAGGCGTTGACCCGCCAGTGGTTCAGCGTTCAATTGCCGGGCAAGGCCGATCCGGACATGAGCGGTGCGGAAAACGACACCCTCAGGATCCTGAAAACCGCCCGCCACAAGCGCAAGCTGCAGCGCGGCGCGCATTCGGCCAACGGCTTTACCTTGCGCCTGACCCAATTGGCCGGTGATACCGCCGCCATTGACGCGCGGCTGCAATTGATTGCCCAGCACGGCATCCCCAACTATTTCGGCGCCCAGCGTTTTGGCCACAATGGTGGCAATGTCGTCGACGCCCGCGAATGGGCCGCGCGCAAGGCCTTGCCGGAGCAACGCAATGTGCGTTCGCGGTTGTTGTCCACCGCGCGTAGCTTCCTCTTCAACAAAGTGTTGGCGGCACGTGTCGCCGACGGTTCCTGGCAGCGCGCGCAAGTGGGTGATCTGCTGGCGTTTACCGACAGCCGCAGCTTTTTTCCGGCGGGGGAGGCTGAGTGCAGCGACCCGCGCCTGGCGATCCTGGACCTGCACCCCACCGGCCCGCAGTGGGGCGAGGGTGATTCTCCGGCGACAGGCGCCACGTTTGAGTTGGAGCAGGCGGTCGCCGCCGGTGAAGCCGACCTGCGTGATTGGCTGGTGAGTGCCGGCATGAGCCAGGAACGTCGCATTCTGCGACTGCCCATTGGCGGGTTGACGTGGCATTATCCCGGGCCTGACATTCTGCAATTGGAATTCGTCCTGCCGGCCGGATGCTTCGCCACTGTCTTGGTGCGCGAGCTTGTTGATCTGGTGCCGGTGGGGCAGACGGACAGCCCATGCGTATTCTGATATCAAACGATGACGGTGCCACCGCACCCGGCCTTGCCGCGCTCTATGCTGCGCTGCAGGATTACGCCGAGTGCGTGGTGGTTGCCCCCGACCAGGACAAGAGCGGCGCCAGCAGTTCGCTGACGCTCGACCGTCCGCTGCACCCGCAGGTTCTGGCCAATGGCTTTATCAGTGTGAACGGCACCCCCACCGACTGCGTGCACCTGGCGATCAACAGTTTGTTGGACCAGGAGCCGGACCTGGTGGTGTCGGGCATCAACCTCGGCGCCAACCTGGGCGACGACGTGCTGTATTCCGGCACGGTGGCGGCGGCGCTTGAAGGACGCTTCCTCGGCCGTACCTCGTTTGCGTTTTCGTTGGCATCGCGGCAACTGGACAACTTGCCCACCGCGGCCTATTTCGCGCGCAAGCTGGTGGAGGCCCATGGCGCCCTGGACCTGCCGCCGCGCACGGTGCTCAACGTCAACATTCCCAATTTGCCCCTCGACCACATTCGCGGTATCCAGCTTACGCGCCTGGGCCATCGCGCCCGCGCGGCAGCGCCGTTGAAGGTCGTCGACCCGCGTGGCAAGGAAGGCTATTGGATCGCGGCAGCGGGCGATGCCGAAGACGGTGGCCCAGGCACGGACTTTCACGCGGTGATGCAAGGCTATGTGTCGATTACCCCGTTGCAACTTGATCGCACCTTCAGTGATGCCTTCAGTAGTCTCGATGGCTGGCTGGAGGGGCTGCGCTGATGGCTCGTGAACAAGACGACCTGCTGCGCCGGGGCATCGGGATGACCTCCCAGCGCACCCGTGAGCGTTTGATCCAGCGCCTGTACGAAGAGGGGCTTTCCAACGCCCAGGTGTTGGAAGTGATCCGGCGTACGCCTCGGCACCTCTTTGTCGATGAAGCCTTGGCCCATCGTGCCTACGAAGACACGGCATTGCCCATCGGCCATAACCAGACCATCTCCCAGCCATATATGGTTGCGCGCATGAGCGAGCTGCTGCTGGCGGCGGGGCCGCTGGACAAAGTGCTGGAGATCGGCACCGGTTCCGGCTACCAGACGGCGGTGCTGTCGCAACTGGTGGAGCGGGTGTTCTCGGTGGAGCGCATCAAGGTGCTGCAGGATCGCGCCAAGGAACGCCTGGTGGAGCTGAACCTGCGCAACGTGGTATTCCGCTGGGGCGATGGTTGGGAAGGCTGGCCGGCGCTGGCGCCCTACAACGGGATTATCGTCACTGCCGTGGCCACGGATGTGCCGCAGGCACTGCTCGATCAACTGGCCCCGGGAGGGCGGCTGGTCATTCCGGTGGGTTCCGGTGAAGTGCAACAATTGATGCTTATTGTCCGTGAAGACGATGGTTTTTCCCGGCATGTACTCGGCGCCGTGCGTTTTGTGCCGTTGCTCAATGGCCCGCTGGCCTGATCATTTTTCGCGGGCAGTGAATTCTGTTGGTGAGGATGTGTCTTACGGCGGGGTCTATCAAGTCAACATGATGGGCGGGGCGATTCAACGCGCTGAATGATTCGTTTCAGTCGCGTGACGGTAAAACTTCAATGCCCAGTTATACTTGCGTCATATTTCAAGCCTGATACAGGCATTCATGTTCAGCCACCACAAAGGGAGCGGCGGGTGAGTCTCACAGGTCTTGCGCAGCGTATGAGTAAAACAAGTTTTCAGCGACTGGTGCTTGGCCTTGTCTTTGGTTCCCTTCTGGTAGGGTGTTCCAGCTCGCCAAGCAGCGGTGCACGGGTGGTTGACCGCAATAACGCTGCACCACAAAAGCCGACGGTGACCACCGGGCAGTATGTCGTGCGCAAGGGCGACACCTTGTTCTCGATTGCCTTCCGTTATGGCTGGGACTACAAGGCCCTCGCAGCCCGTAACAATATTCCTGTGCCCTACACGATACATCCGGGTCAGACGATTCGCTTTGACGGTCGCACCGGTTCTACCCCTACGGCAGTTGTGACAAACACCGGATCTTCGCCGTCGTCTTCGAGCAAAACCACCATCATTACCCGGCCTGCGGGTACCGCTGCGCCGAGTGTCGCGAACAAGCCGGCACCCGCGCCGTTGCCCCCCGCAGGGCCTGCGCCGACCGGTTGGGGATGGCCCTCAAATGGAGTGTTAATTGGAAAATTCTCTTCAAACGGCAGTTTGAATAAAGGCATTGATATTGCCGGGGATTTGGGACAGCCTGTTTTAGCTGCGTCTGATGGGACGGTGGTGTACGCCGGGAGTGGTTTGCGGGGCTACGGCGAGCTGGTCATCATCAAACACAGCGATACCTACGTCAGTGCTTACGGCCACAACCGTAGGCTGTTGGTTCGGGAGGGGCAGCAGGTCAAAGTCGGACAGACAATTGCCGAAATGGGATCAACTGGTACAGACCGGGTGAAACTGCACTTTGAGATTCGCCGTCAAGGGAAGCCTGTAGATCCACTGCAATTCCTACCCCGTCGTTGATATGTTGCACAGCCTGTTCCTCACGTAGAAGGAACAGGCTCCAGCGTTGCCAAGGATAAAGGCGTCGCTTGAGCTTGAGGTCGAACTCACCAAAGGACTATAACAATGGCTCTCAGTAAAGAAGCGCCGGAGTTTGACATCGACGATGAGGTTCTCCTTATGGAGACCGGCATCGCTACGGAATCGATGTCGAATGAGGGACCTGCTGTACCTTCAGTTCGCACCAAATCCAAGAACTCCACCGCGTTAAAGCAACACAAATACATTGATTACACCCGGGCGCTCGATGCGACCCAGCTGTACCTCAATGAAATCGGCTTTTCCCCTCTGCTGACTCCCGAAGAAGAAGTCCATTTTGCGCGCTTGTCGCAAAAGGGTGATCCGGCTGGGCGCAAGCGCATGATTGAAAGCAACCTGCGCCTGGTGGTGAAAATCGCCCGACGCTACGTCAATCGTGGGCTGTCCTTGTTGGACCTGATCGAGGAGGGCAACCTGGGCTTGATCCGGGCGGTGGAGAAGTTCGATCCTGAGCGGGGCTTCCGCTTCTCGACCTATGCCACCTGGTGGATTCGCCAGACCATCGAACGGGCGATCATGAATCAGACCCGCACGATCCGGTTGCCGATCCATGTGGTCAAGGAGCTCAACGTGTACCTGCGGGCGGCACGTGAGCTCACTCAAAAACTCGATCATGAACCCTCGCCCGAAGAAATCGCCAACCTGCTGGAAAAACCGGTAGGGGAGGTCAAGCGCATGCTGGGTCTTAACGAGCGTGTGTCTTCGGTCGACGTCTCGCTGGGTCCGGACTCGGATAAAACCCTGCTGGACACCCTGACGGATGATCGTCCTACGGATCCCTGCGAGCTGTTGCAGGATGATGATCTTTCCCAAAGCATTGACCAGTGGCTGTCGGAGCTCACGGACAAGCAGCGTGAGGTGGTGATTCGCCGCTTCGGCCTGCGTGGCCATGAGAGCAGTACGCTGGAGGACGTAGGCCTGGAGATTGGCCTGACCCGTGAGCGGGTGCGGCAGATCCAGGTGGAAGGGCTCAAGCGCTTGCGCGAGATCCTGGAGAAGAATGGCTTGTCGAGCGAGTCGTTGTTTCAATAACGACGCCGCTTGAGTGCTTGAATGTGGGAGGGGGCTTGCCCCGATAGTGGTCTGTCAGTCAATGCAAGTATCGACTGCTACACCGCCATCGGGGGCAAGCCCCCTCCCACATTTTTTGCGCACGACATTTTATTCATGTATGCCCAAATCCCAGGCATAAAAAAACCCCGCTTTTAAGGGCGGGGTCTTTTTGACTGAGTCAGTACAAGTTAGATAACTTGAACTTCTTCAGCTTGCATGCCTTTCTGACCGCGGGTAGCGATGAAAGAAACCTGTTGGCCTTCTTTCAGGCTTTTGAAGCCGTCGGATTGGATAGCTTTGAAGTGAACGAACAGGTCGTCACCGGATTGTGGAGTGATGAAGCCGAAGCCTTTTTCATCGTTGAACCACTTAACGGTACCAGTTTGGCGATTAGACATGGTGTATCTCCTTGGACAAAGTTAACTGCGACTCAGGAAAAGCCCTGGCCGAGACTGAGTGCAAAGAGCAGGAAAAATTCTTGGAGATGGTTGGATCGAAATTCAACATATCGTGTAGAGATTCTCAGTGACACAAGCAGCACAGTGGCGCCACCTTAACCCTTTTTCCGGAACGTGCCAATGGTATTTCCGAAGGTTTCTCTATTTTCGTGACTGGCGGTGGTATTTACACACACCGGTTGCGGCAATGCGGGTCCCGGCCCCGCTGGCTGCGCCTTATGACAGCCGGTGCGTTCATCAAGAAAAGCCCGACGCCCTTTGAACCCCAACGCCGGCCCCGGTAAGATGCCCCACAGAATTTTTCCACCTCGCTATTCAGGACACCCGCCATGAGCATCAAATCGGACAAGTGGATTCGCCGCATGGCGCAAGAGCACGGCATGATCGAACCGTTCGTCGAGCGCCAGATTCGTGGTGAAGGCGATGACCGCGTGATCTCGTACGGCGTTTCCAGCTACGGCTACGATGTGCGCTGCGCCGACGAGTTCAAGGTGTTCACCAACATCAACTCGGCGATCGTGGATCCGAAGAACTTCGACGAAAAGAGCTTCGTCGATGTGAAAAGCGACGTGTGCATTATCCCGCCGAATTCCTTTGCCCTGGCACGCACCGTGGAATTCTTCCGGATTCCCCGCGACGTGCTGACCATCTGCCTGGGTAAAAGCACCTACGCGCGCTGCGGCATTATCGTCAACGTGACGCCACTTGAGCCTGAGTGGGAAGGCCACGTGACCCTGGAGTTCTCCAACACCACCACCCTGCCGGCGAAAATCTACGCTAACGAAGGCGTGGCGCAGATGCTGTTCCTGCAGTCTGACGAGGCCTGTGAAGTGTCCTACAAAGACCGCGCCGGCAAGTACCAAGGCCAGCGCGGCGTCACCTTGCCACGCGCTTGATCGAAAGGTCCTACGCGTAAAGGGAATTAGTCCGGAGAAAGTGACTCTATTGGGTGTACTGCCTCGGTGCGTGCAAAACGCACCGAGCCACGCTTGAGGAGTGCCTTATGAAGATTGACCCGCGAATCAGCGCAGAACTTGCCCGGCTTGAACCCAACCAGATTGGCGTTCTGGCCTGGTCCCTGATGGCTGATCCCGCCTATGCAGGCGGCATCCCCGGCCAACCCGATGAGGATTGGCCACAGCAGCCCACCGAGCCCGGTGAGCCGACCCTTCCGGACGAGCCGCCTCCCGCACCGGTCGCCTGATACCCGCAAGGCCGGTCAGCGCACCTGCCACACCTGGTGATCGCCGATGACAAAGATTCGGCGGTCATTGTCCTGCTCCACCGTATGCCCCCCGGTAAACGCCCCAAACGCCGGCAGCAGGCTGACGCGTGTGCCGAACTGGAAACACGGCAGGCGCAGGCTCTGCCGGCCCTTGCCGCGTAAGCGATACACCGGGTGCACATGCCCCGCCAGCACATGGTGGCTGGCATGGGCGTGCGGTTCGTGTTGCAGGGCGAAAGGGCCCATCAACAGGGGCTCCGGGACCACTTCGATGTTCAAGTCAGCCGGTGGGTCGCCCGCGCGTTTATCGTGATTACCGCGAATCAAGGTCATCGACAGGTCGCAATGACGTGCTCGCCAGGCTCTCAAGGCGCTGAGGGTGCCGCTGGCGTGGGAGCCGGGCCCGTGGAGGAAATCGCCGAGAAAGATTACCTGGGCGCACGGTACGGCCGCCAACAGCCGATCCAGGCGCTGCAGATTCTCGGTGGTGGTGCCTTGCGGTACCGGCTGGCCCAGGCTGCGATAGGCCGATGCCTTGCCAAAGTGTGCATCGGCGATCAGCAGGCACTGGCGCGCGGGCCAGTAGAGCGCCTTATCCGCCAACAGCCACAGCTCTTCGCCCTCCAGCGTCACTGAGCACACCATCAGCGTTTGCCGTTATCGGCGACTTTTTCCAAGTCCTTGACCATCCGCGCAATGCGCTCCGAGAGTTTTTCCGAACTCATGCTTTCGCGCATCCGTTCTACCAGCAGTGGGAAGGCCAGGGGCGTAGGACGTTCGATCCTATGCACGTCCAGTGTCAGCGCCGAGAGGCGAAGCAAGGTCTCTTCCAGCCGACGAATATCCAATTCGTCGCGCAGGACTTCTTCCCCCGCCTGGGCCAGCAACAGGTTTTGCGGGTCATATTGCTTGAACACTTCAAAGAACAACCCGCTGGATGCCTGCACCTGGCGCGTGCTTTTCGGCGCGCCGGGGTAACCGGCAAACACCAGCCCGGCGATACGCGCAATCTCGCGAAAGCGGCGCAGGGCGAGTTCCCCGGCGTTCAGGCTGGCTGCTACGTCTGCCAGCAACTGCTTCGGGCTCAGCAGCGCCCCATTCAGCAAGCGTGGCCAATCCAACTCGGTGGCGCTGAGCAACTCCAAGCCATAATCGTTGACGGCAATCGAGAAGGTCACAGGCTGCTGCTGGCTGACCCGCCACGCCAGCAGACTCGCGAGTCCCAGGTGCACCTGGCGGCCGGCAAACGGGTAGAGGAACAGGTGCCAGCCCTCCCGCGATTTCAAGGCTTCGGCCAACAAGTGCTCGCGCGTCGGCAAGCCGGACCAGCGCAATTGTGTCTGAAGCAGGGTTTGCACAGCCCGCATTTCCGGCCCCTCGTAGACCCCGTGCGCGGCCGCATCGAAGCGCTCCACCACGGCTTGGGCCAGCTCATTGGAAAGGGGCATGCGCCCGCCATTCCAGCGGGGTACGGCAGCTTTTTTGGCGCTGCTGCGGCGCACATAGGCGGTCATGTTTTCCACCCGCACCAATTCCAGCAGGCGTCCGGCAAACAAGAAGCCATCACCCGGCTTGAGGCGTGCGATAAAACCTTCCTCGACACTGCCCAGGTTCTTGCCACCGCCGCCCTTGCTCCAGAATTTCAGCTGGATACTGGCGTCGCTGACAATGGTGCCCACGCTCATGCGATGGCGGCGCGCAAGCCGGGCATCGGGGACGCGCCAGATGCCGTGCTCGTCCGGCGCCACGCGGCGGTAATCCGGGTAAGCGGTCAGCGATAAGCCGCCATGCCGTACAAAACCCAGGGCCCAGGCCCAATCGGCCTCGCTGAGGTCACGATAGGCCCAGGCGCCACGCACCTCCGCCAGCAGCGCCTGCGGCGTAAAGCCACCGCCCAGGGCCATGCTCACCAAATGTTGTACGAGCACATCCAACGGCTTGTTGGGCGATTCGCGGGCTTCGATGCGCCGCGCTGCAATGGCGTCCTGGGCCGCAGCGGCTTCCACCAGTTCCAGGCTGTGGGTCGGCACCAGGGTCACCCGCGACGGCCGTCCGGGTGCATGGCCGGAGCGCCCGGCGCGTTGCATCAGGCGCGCCACGCCTTTGGCCGAGCCGATTTGCAGCACGCGCTCCACCGGCAAAAAATCCACCCCCAGGTCCAGGCTGGAGGTGCACACCACCGCCTTGAGCTGACCGTCTTTCAACGCCCGCTCCACCCAGTCGCGGGTCTCGCGGGCCAGCGAACCATGGTGCAGGGCAATCACCCCGGCCCAATCCGGGCGTGCATCGAGCAGCGCCTGATACCAGATTTCCGACTGCGCCCGCGTGTTGGTAAACACCAGGCAACTGCTGCTGGCGTCGACCTCGGCGACCACCTGCGGCAGCATCTTCAAGCCGATATGCCCGGCCCAGGGAAACCGCTCGGCGATGGGCGGCAGCAAGGTGTCGACGTGCAACTGCTTGGCCGTTTGCCCCTGCACATTAATTCCGTCCCCTTGTGGGACCAGCACTTCCAGAGCGTGGGACTGGTTACCGAGGGTGGCCGAAATGCCCCACACCATCAGTTCAGGATGCCAACGCCGCAGCCGCGCCAACGCCAGCTGCAACTGCACGCCGCGCTTGTTGCCGATCAGCTCATGCCATTCATCCACCACCACCATGCGCAGGTGCGCCAGGCTCGTTTCGCTGTCGGCGCGGGCGAGCATCAGGGTCAGGCTTTCCGGGGTGGTGACCAGTGCGGTGGGCTGGCGTCGGGTTTGCCGGGCACGCTCGCTGCTGCTGGTATCGCCGGTGCGCAGGCCGACGCTCCAGGGAATCTGCAAGGCCTCGAGCGGCGCTTCGAGGGCGCGTGCGGTGTCGGCGGCCAACGCACGCATGGGCGTGATCCACAGCACGGTCAGTGGCTCAGCCGGCGGTTTGCGTTTACCGGTGGCGGGCGGTCGGGTGATCGCGAAACGGTTGAGGGCGGCAAACCACAGGGCGTAGGTTTTGCCGGCGCCGGTGCTGGCGTGCAGCAAGCCCGAGCGGCCATCCCTGACCGCCGTCCATACGTCTTTCTGGAAAGCGAACGGCTTCCAGCCTTTGGCGGCAAACCACGTTTTGGCGAAGTCGAGGGGTTTTGCCATGGGGCGGCGAACGCTCTGGAGGGCCTATTCCACAGACCCTCCAGGCGTCGCAAAGGTTTACTTCAAATTGCCGCTCAGGAACTGTTGCAGGCGTTCGCTCTTCGGATTGCCCAGCACATCCTCCGGCGCGCCTTGCTCTTCCACCAGGCCCTTGTGCAGGAACAGCACCTGGCTGGATACCTTGCGTGCAAAGCTCATTTCGTGGGTCACCATGATCATGGTGCGGCCTTCCTCGGCCAGGCCCTGGATGACCTTCAACACTTCACCCACCAACTCCGGGTCGAGGGCCGAGGTGGGTTCGTCGAACAGCATCACTTCCGGCTCCATGGCCAGGGCACGGGCGATGGCCACCCGTTGCTGCTGGCCACCGGACAGGAACGCCGGGTATTGGTCCGCCACGCGTGCCGGTAAACCCACTTTGTCCAGGTAGCGACGGGCGCGGTCTTCGGCGTCCTTTTTGCTGCAACCCAGCACCCGGCGCGGGGCCATGGTGATGTTTTCCAGCACGCTCATATGGCTCCACAGGTTGAAATGCTGGAACACCATCGCCAGTCGCGTGCGCAGGCGCTGCAGTTCGGCATCGTCGGCCACGCGCATGCCGTGGCGGTCGCTGACCATGCGGATCGGCTGGCCGTCGAGGGTCATGGCGCCGTCGTTGGGGGTTTCCAGGAAGTTGATGCAACGCAAAAAGGTGCTTTTGCCCGAGCCGCTGGCGCCGATCAGGCTGATCACATCACCGGTCCTGGCCTTGAGCGAGACGCCTTTGAGCACCTCATTGTCGCCATAGCTTTTATGCAGGCCTTCAACGGTCAATTTGTACATGGGGCGTGCATCCTCAAGGCGAAAGTAGATAGCCGCTGCGGTAGGCCTCGGTGCCTGCGACATGGCCGATGACCATCCCGGCAGTGGCCATGCGGCGCAGCGAACGGGCGTAAAGCAGGCCGGCCTTCTGGCAGTGCACGGGCGTTACGCGGTCGGTAATGGGGTCGATGATTTCGGCGATCAGTTGCCCGGCTTCCAGGTATTCACCGGGCAGGGCGCTGAACACCAGCAGGCCGCCCACCGGCGTTGCCACGGGTTCGACGCCCGCCAGCGGCGTGGCGGGGTAGGGCAGTTCGGGCAGCGGTGCGGCGTCGCCGGCAATCGCGCCGAAGTGAATCAGGTAGTCGATGATTGCCTGGCAGTCGAGGGCGGCCAACCCATGGTTGACGTCGCCCTGGCCACGCAGTTCGACGGTCACCGAAAAACTGCCCATGGGAATCGGGAAGCGCGCGCCAAAGCGTTGTTGCAGCTGCCACCACACCAGGGTGAAACACTCATCGAAGGATTGCCCGCCGGAATCGGTGGCAAGCAGATTGGCCTCCGAGCCGATATAGCGTGCCAGCGGTTCCACCTGCGGCCAGGCTTCGGGCGTGGTGTAGAGGTGCGCCACGGCTTCGAAGTCGCAATGCAGGTCCAGCACCATGTCGGCATCGCAGGCCAGGCGTTGCAGCACCAGCCGTTGAGCGAGCAATTGGGTCGTGGCGGTTTGCCCGGCGAGGGCGGTGCTCAACGCGGCACGGATCAGCTCGACGTTGTGCCGGGGATCATCCCCGAGCAACGCTTCGACCTGGTCGCCCACTTCTTCGCTGAGGTCGACAAACAGGCGATTGAAGTTCTGCCCGCTTTCCAACTCGTAGCGGCCCAGCGGGGTGTCCATCAACACCTGTTCCAGGCCTGCCGGATTGGCGATGGGCACCAGCACGATCTCGCTCAGTAACCGCCCGGCTGCCGCCAGCTCGGCCAGGCGCACCTTCAGGTGCCAGGCCACCAGCATGCCCGGCAGTTCATCGGCATGCAGCGATGACTGGATATAGACCTTGCCCTCGGCGTGTTCGGGGCCGAAGTGGAAACTGTGAATCTGCCGCGCCGTGCCTGGCACCGGCGCGATCAGATCGTGTACCTGATGATGCATGAAGGCTCCTTAATGGCTGGGCCCGAGAAACGCCAGCCAACGGCGCTCCGCCAGACGGAACAGACCGACCAGGGCAAAGGTCACGGTCAGGTAGATCAGCGCGGCGATACCGAATGATTGGAACGTCATGAACGTGGCCGAGTTGGCGTCCCGTGCCACCTTGAGGATGTCCGGAATCGTCGCGGTAAACGCTACCGTGGTCGAGTGCAGCATCAAGATCACTTCGTTGCTGTAGTAGGGCAACGAGCGGCGCAACGCCGAAGGCATGATGACGTAGGCGTACAGCTTCCAGCCGCTTAAACCGTAGGCCTTGGCCGCCTCGACTTCGCCGTGGGCCATGCTGCGGATGGCCCCGGCGAAAATCTCCGTGGTGTAGGCGCAGGTGTTGAGGGCGAAGGCCAGGATCGTGCAGTTCATCGCATCGCGAAAGAACGCATCCAGCAGCGGTTGTTCGCGTACGGCGGCGATGCTGTAGATGCCGGTGTAGCAGATCAGCAACTGGATATAGAGCGGCGTGCCACGGAACAGGTAGGTGTAGAACTGCACCGGCCAGCGTACCAGCGGGTTGCGCGATACACGGGCGATGGACAGCGGGATCGACACCACAAAGCCGATGACCAGGGCGGCGCTGAGCAGCCACAGGGTCATGGCCAGGCCGGTGATGTGCTGGCCGTCGCTATAGAGGAAGGGGCGCCAGTATTCCTGCAAGAGTTCGATCATCGCACCGCCTCCCGTGAGCCTGCGGAGTAGCGACGTTCAAGACGACGCAGGACGAAGTTGGACGCGCTGGTGATCAACAGGTAGATCAGCGCGGCGAGCACCAGGAAGTAGAACAGTTGGTAGGTGCTTTTGCCGGCATCCTGGGCGGCCTTGACCAGGTCCGCCAGACCGATGATCGACACCAGGGCCGTGGCCTTGAGCATCACCATCCAGTTGTTGCCGATACCCGGCAGGGCAAAGCGCATCATCTGCGGGAAGGTCACGTAGCGAAAGCGTTGCCCGCGCTTGAGGCCGTAGGCCGTGGCGGCTTCCAGCTGGCCACGGGGCACGGCGAGGATTGCTCCGCGAAACGTCTCGGTGAAATAAGCACCGTAGATAAAGCCCAGGGTGATCACCCCGGCGCTGAATGGGTCGATCTCGATGTATTCCCATTCCATGAAGTCGGTCAGGCCGGTGAGCCAGGTTTGCAGGCTGTAGAAAATCAACAGCATCAGCACCAGGTCGGGTACACCGCGAATCAGGGTGGTGTAGAGCTGGGCGGGGATACGCAGGAAGGGCAAGCTGGAAAGTTTGGCGCTGGCGCCGAGCAGGCCCAGCAATACGCTGACGATCAGGGACAGCACCGACAACTTGATGGTCATCCAGGTGCCTTGCAGCAACAACGGGCCGAAACCCTTCAGGCTGAGTGCGCTCAGCCCGAGGGTTTGCAACAGTTCTTCGAACATAAATCAGGACCTATGGCGATAAAAAAGCGCCCCTTGAGAGAAGGGGCGCCCCAGGCATTATTTGCCGCTGTACAGGTTCAGATCGCCAAAGTGTTTCTTCTGGATGGTGGCGTAGGTGCCATCATCGTGTAACGCTTTGATACCTTTATCCAAAAGGGCCTTCAGTTCAGTGTTACCTTTTTTGATACCGATGGCGGTTTTCGATGGCAGCAATGGGTCATCGATGGCGGCGCTGACTTCATAGCCGGCACCGGCCGGAGACTTCAGGAAGCCCAGTTCGGCCTGCAGCATGTCCTGCACGGAAGCGTCGAGACGACCGGAAGTCAGGTCGGCGTAAACCTGGTCCTGGTTGGCGTAGGCCTTGGTGGTCACACCGGCTTTATCCAGTACCGCCTTGGCGTAGGCTTCCTGGATGGTGCCTTGCTCGTAGCCCACGGATTTGCCCTTGAGGGACTCTGGGGTCGAGTACCCCGCGCCTTTCTTGAACACCAGCGAGGTCGGGCCGGAGAACAGCTCGCTGGAGAAATCGATGGCCTTCTCGCGCACCGGGGTCACGGTCATGGACGAAATCACTCCGTCGAACTTGTTGGCTTTGAGGCCTGGAATCATGCCGTCAAAGTCACTCTCGACCCACTTGCACTTCACTTTCAGTTCGGCGCAGATCGCATTGCCCAGGTCGATATCGAAGCCTACCAGGCTGCCATCGGCCGCCTTGGATTCGAACGGTGCGTAGGACGGATCGACACCAAAACGCAGTTCCTTGTATTCCTTGGCCAGCGCGGTACCGGCGGCCATGCACAGAGCCAGTGCAGAAAGGGTCAGCAATGCTTTTTTCATTATTTAATCCCTGGAAACCAAGATAAGCGCTTGTGGCGCGTTTAGGACTGTTACTGAACGGTGTCAGACGGATCACGAGTAGCAATTTCTGCACCATAGTTCCGAATGAGCGTTTTAAAAGGTGGGACAAGGGAGTCATGAGTGTAGGAGATGCCGGAAAATGGGCATTGAAAATCGAGCGCACTATTTCGGAACATTTGGAGATCCGATTGTGGGAGGGGCGGTGTTCTGGGTCAGGCCAGTAAGTCCTGCAGGGTGGCAAGGTTATCCGCCTCATCCACTGCCTTGTCCTGGCGCCAACGCAACATCCGCGGAAAGCGCACCGCAATCCCGCTCTTGTGCCGCTTGGACAGGGCAATGCCTTCAAACCCCAGCTCGAACACCATGCTGGGCGTCACGCTGCTGACCGGGCCGAACTTCTCCACGGTGGTCTTGCGCACGATGGCGTCGACCTTGCGCATTTCTTCGTCGGTCAGTCCTGAGTAGGCCTTGGCGAAGGGCACCAGCGTGCGTTCACTGCCGGGCGGGCCATCCCATACGGCAAAGGTGTAGTCGCTGTAGAGGCTGGCGCGCCGGCCATGGCCGCGTTGGGCGTAGATCAACACCGCATCGACACTGAAGGGGTCGACTTTCCACTTCCACCACAGGCCCATGTCTTTGGTGCGGCCCACGCCATACAGGCCGTCGCGAGCCTTGAGCATCATGCCCTCCACGCCGAGGCTGCGGGAGGCTTCGCGTTGCAGTGCCAGGTCCTGCCATGTGGCGCCCGTCAGCAGGGGCGAGGGCTGCAACACGGGTTGGTTGCACTGGGCAATCACCTGTTCCAGTTGGGCGCGACGTTCGGCCTGGGGGTGGTTGCGCCAGTCGTCGCCCTGATGTTCCAGCAGGTCATAGGCGAGGAGCGCAACCGGGGCATCGTCGAGCACTTTTTTGCTCAGGGTCTTGCGGCCAATGCGCTGCTGCAAAAGGGCGAAGGGTTGTACCGAGTCCTTCCACACCACGATCTCGCCATCGATCACCGTGCCATCGGGCAGGCCACTGACCAGGCTGTGCAGTTCGGGGAAGCGCTCGGTCACCAGCTCTTCACCCCGCGACCAGATCCACAGCCGGCCTTCGCGCTTGACCAGCTGTGCGCGAATGCCGTCCCACTTCCATTCCACCTGCCAGTCGGCGGGGGAACCGAGCAAGGCGTCGAATTGCTCCACCGGTTGCGCCAGCCCGTGGGCGAGAAAAAACGGATAAGGCTGTCCGCCCCGTTGCGCATGCTCGTCGGCTGATTCGGCGGCGATCAGCTTGAGGTAGCCTTCGGCTGTCGGTCGGTTGGACAAATCGGTGTAGCCCACCAATCGCTGCGCGACGCGCTTGCTGTCGAGGTCGGCCATGGCCGCGAGCGCACGGGTGACCAGCAATTTGGACACGCCGACGCGAAAGCTGCCGGTGATCAACTTGATGCACACCATCAGGCTCGGCTGGTCCAGTTGCGCCCATAACGCCGGTAACCGTTCGGCCAGGTCCAGGGGCGACAGGCCACGCAGCGGCAGGAGTTTTTCTTCCAGCCATACGGCGAGGCCGTCCTCGGAGGTGTAGGTGGATTCCGGCAGGAGCAGGGAAATCGTCTCGGCCAGGTCGCCTACCGATTGGTAGCTTTCTTCGAACAGCCACGGCTCGATGCCGGATGCTTCGGTGGCCATGTCCCGCAGCAGACGCGTCGGTACCAATTGCCGCGGTCGTCCGCCGGACAGGAAATACACCGCCCACGCAGCGTCTTCAGGCGGCGCTTGCAGGAAGTAGGCTTGCAGGGCCGCGAGCTTGGCATTGCTGGAGGTGGTGGCATCGAGGTTGGCGTACAGCTCGGCGAAGGCTTTCATGCCGTGGCCTCCTCTTCGGCATCGCCGTATTCGGTGGTGAAGCCCTGGGCATCCAGGCCTTTTTCCCGCAGGTGGCGTACCAATACCCCGACGGAGCCGTGGGTGACCATCACCCGTTCGGCCCCGGTTTGTTCGATCGCCCACAGCAGCCCGGGCCAGTCGGCGTGGTCCGACAGCACGAACCCTCGGTCCACCCCGCGCCGCCGCCGGGTACCGCGCAGGCGCATCCAGCCGCTGGCGAAGGCATCGCTGTAGTCGCCGAAGCGCTTGATCCAACTGCTGCCACCGGCGGACGGCGGCGCGATGATCAGGGCCTGGCGCAGCAATGGGTCGGTCTTTTTGAATTCGCCGGCGTAGAGGGTTTCGGGAATATAAATGCCGGCCTCGCGGTACACCCGGTTCAGCGGCTCGACCGCGCCATGGCTGAGGATCGGGCCGATGCTGGCGTCGATGCCATGCAGGATGCGTTGGGCTTTGCCGAAGGAATAACAGAACAACACGCTGGCTTTGCCGGCGGCGATATTGGCCTGCCACCAGTCGTTGATCCCGGCGAAAATCTGCGCCTGGGGCTGCCAACGGTAGATCGGCAGGCCAAAGGTGGATTCGGTGATAAAGGTATGGCAACGCACCGGTTCGAAAGGCGCGCAGGTGCCGTCGGGTTCCACTTTGTAATCGCCGGACGCCACCCAGACTTCGCCCTGGTATTCCAGGCGCACCTGGGCCGAGCCGAGTACATGCCCGGCCGGGTGAAAACTCAGGGTCACGCCGTGGTGGACGAGTTTTTCGCCATAGGCCAGGGTCTGCAGGTTGATGTCCTGGCCCAGGCGCGAGCGCAGGATGCCTTCGCCAGGGGCGGCGGCCAGGTAGTGTTGATTGCCCGTGCGGGCGTGGTCGCCATGGGCGTGGGTGATGACGGAGCGTTCCACGGGACGCCAGGGATCGATGTAGAAATCTCCGGCGGGGCAGTAGAGGCCTTCGGGCCGGGCGATGACAAGGTCCATGGGGTGACCGGGGCGATGGGCTTATCAGGTATGAGGCGGGGGCGAGCGCAGAAGTTCTATCTGAATGCATGCAGTCCAAATGTGGGAGGGGGCTTTCCCCCGATAGCAGTGGTTCAGCCAAAACATCGGTGACTGATACACCGCTATCGGGGGCAAGCCCCCTCCCACATTTGGATCCGGTTTCACCAGGTGGAAGTCAGGTCACTTGCCTGGGGTCAGGGTCAACCTGGCCTTCCCATATACCTTCTCGAAGTTCTGCGGCTGTATCGGGAAGCTCAGGTATTGCGCCTTGAGCGACGGGTCGATGCCATTGGCGTAGTTCGGGCTGGCCGGGTTGCCGGATTGGCCGATGCCACCCTGGCCCATCATCGGCTCCAGCTGGCCGAAGTCGACGATCATGCGCAGCGCCGGCACCTGGGTGGTGTTGAAGTCCTGGCCCCAGCTGTACGGCGCCGGGTTCAAGGTGTTGTGGTCGCCACCGGACGCCAGCGGGCCGCGAATCACTTGGCCACTGGTGTTTTTCCAGGTGGTGCTGTGCAGCTTGCCCCACTGCCAGGCCTTGTGGTCAGCACCCAGTTGGCTCTCGCCGGCGGTGATCGCGGCGGCCAGGCTGCGGGCGAGGATGGCGGGTTTGTCTTCTTTTTGCGCGGTGCGCACGTCGTCCCAGAACGGGCTGTCTTCGCGGCCCAGCAGGTGGTCGGCCTGGGCGGCATAGGACAGGTTGGCGTTGCTGACAAAGGCTTTCCAGCTGGCACTGTTTTCCGGCCCCAGTTCGTCGAGGAAGATCTGCCGGGTGCTTTCCTGCAGGAACAATTCGTAGAGCGCCGCGTCGGCGGACGTCGACACCAGGCGGCCGTCGAACGCCATCAGGCGCTTCAGTGCTTCCCGTGCCTTGGCCTGGTCGGCCGCCGGCAGCGCATCAATCGCCTGCTTCAAGGGCTGGGCCATGCCCGGCGCCTGGAACATGGTCTTGAGCTTGGCGGCGAAGGTGGTGGTCTGGTCGTATTGCATGGCGATCATGCTGCGGCTGTCGTGCTTGCCCGCATTGGCCAGTTGCGCCAGGCGCTCGCTGCGCTCCGGCGCATCCCAGGAGTTGGACAGCTGCATGCCGTAGCCGCGCGGCGCGGTGCGTTGGTTGGCGGTGCCGATCCAGCCTTGGGCCGGGTCCTGGTCATAGGGGTGCAGCATCGCGTCGGCGTAACCGTCCCAGTCAAAGCGCGTATCCCAGCCGGGCGAGGGCAGCAGGCCTTCGCCTTCGCGGCGGTTGGGGAAGCGGCCGGTGACCTGCCAGCCAATGCTGCCGGCGTCAGCGAAGACCATGTTCAAGGCAATGGCGCGAATGTTGCGGGTTGCGTCCGAGGACTTGCCGGCGTTTTGCGCGCGGGACAGGTCGAAGAATGCGTCGAGGCTCTTGTCATCCTTGAAGTCGGCGGTTTGCAGGGCCAGGCCAAAACCGCTGGTCAGGGCCTGGCTGCTGTTGAGCAGGGCACCGTGGCGGGTTTCGTACACCACTTCGCGAATCGAGCGTTGACCCTTGACGAAGAAAGTTTCATTACGCACCGCTGCCGGCAGCCATTTTCCGTTGTTCTCGTAGTACAACGCGCTGCCCTGGCGTTTGACCTTCTCCAGGAACAGGTCCTGGGTATCGCCCTTGACCGTGCTCATGCTCCACGCCACGTTGCCGTTGAAACCGGACAACAGGGTCGGCAGGCCGGCAATCGAGGCGCCGACGGCCTGGTATTTCGGTGCGCGAATCTGCACGTAGTTCCACGGTGACGGCGCCTGCGGCTGGGCGGCGAGGTTGCCTGCCAGCAGGCTCTTGCCGCTGCGACTGCGTTGCGGGCCGATGGCCCAGTTGCTCGACGTGGTAACCGCCAGCGAGTTGAGGCTGCTCAATTGCTGGCTGACCGTGTCCAGCCCGGCCAGGCCGGTGATCTGGCTGAGGTTCACGCCCTTGAGTTTTTCGGCTTCGGCCAGGGGGATCGGCTCATCCGGCGCGCTCGGTGTCAGCCAGGCGAGTTTGTCCACGCCGACCTTTTGCGCCAGCAGCAACGACGCCAGCTCTTCCTGCAGGTTGGCCGACTCGCTGAAATTCAGCAGGCAGAACAGCAGCGCCGAATCTTCCGGCTTCCAGTACTCAGGCTTGTAGCCGGTCTGGGCCAGGTCCGGCGGCAGCTTGTCGCGGTAGCGGAACAGGTAGGCATTGACGCCACGGGCATACACTTCGAAGAAGCGCTTGAGACGCGGCGACGAGGCGTTGTACAGCTCGCCGGCGCTTTTTTTCAGGTTGACCGCGCGCATGAAGCGGTCCACATCCAGCACCTCAGGCCCGGACATTTCCGCCAGGCGGCCCTGGGCCAGCAGGCGCAGGCTGACCATCTGGGTGATACGGTCACTGGCGTGTACATAACCGAGGCTGAACAGCGCGTCGTGGAAAGTGTTGCTTTCGATCAGCGGCATGCCCTGGGCGTTGCGGCGTATCGAAACATTCTGTGCGAGGCCCTTGATCGGCTGTACGCCGGCCACTGGCGGCAGGGTCTCCTGGGTGCTCTGGAGCTGGCAACCGGCCAGGCTTAATGCACTGGCCACTGCCGCGGCAACGCCGAACCGGGGAAGAAAATGTGAGAGGGCTGGCGAGGCCATGGCAAAGCTCCTGCGGGGGGTAGCGTCAGTAAAGGCGCTACGTTAGTGAGCGCGGTGAAACGACGCAAGCAGGAGTTTGGGTAAAGCGTTAGATCTTGAGTCGCACCGCCCCTCCCACCTGTTGACCGCGCACGACTTCAGGTCAGGATTCAGGCGGATTGACCTTTTGGACTAATTCATACGCCCGAACCGTCGCTGGCCGTTCCTTGATGCTATTGAACCAGCGATGAACGTGTGGGAAATCTTCCAGGCGCTGGCTCTGCCATTTGTGGGAAACGATCCACGGATAGATCGCCATATCGGCAATGCTGTAGTCCTCACCCGCCACGAACGCACGGTCCGCCAGACGTCGGTCCAGCACACCGTACAGACGGGCGGTTTCATCTACGTAGCGCTTGATCGCGTAGGGGATTTTCTCCGGTGCGAACTGGCTGAAATGATGGTTCTGACCCGCCATCGGCCCGAGTCCGCCCATTTGCCAGAACAACCATTGCAGGGCTTCCTGGCGACCGCGCAGGTCTTTTGGAATGAATTGGCCGGTTTTTTCCGCGAGGTACAGCAGGATCGCGCCGGATTCAAACAGCGAGATCGGCGCGCCGCCGTCGCTCGGGTTCTGATCGACGATCGCCGGGATGCGGTTGTTGGGGGCAATCTTCAGGAAGTCCGGCTTGAACTGGTCGCCCTGGCCGATGTTGATCGGGTGCACGTTGTAGGGCAGACCGGCTTCTTCCAGGAACAGCGATACTTTGTGACCGTTGGGGGTGGTCCAGTAATACAGGTCGATCATGAAGCTCTCCAAAAGTGGTGATGCTTGAGCGAATGCCTGTAGGTATAGGTAAAGGTGGGAGGGTGGAAATTCAATCAAACATTTGCGTCTACCCTTAGACGCTTTCGATTTGGAATGCGATGCAGCTGTGGAAGGGAGCGAACTCCCTCACACACACGTGGGCCCTCAGCGCGATTTACGCGCCGTGGCACTTCTTGAATTTCTTCTCACTGCCGCACGGGCAAGGATCGTTGCGGCCAACGTCCTTCAACGCATTGCGCACCGGCTCCTGGTGAGCGTGGCCGCAGTTCGGGCCGTGGACATGGCCGTGGTCGTGATCATGGTGATCATGGTGATCATGATCATGGTTGCAGTCAGGACCATGGACATGGGGTTGCTGAGTCATCGATGTCGCTCCGGAATAAAATCGCCGGGGATTATCTCGCCATTGTGGTTCACCTGCACGTCATAACCGATGAATAATCCGGTTTTCAGTTCACCCTCCAGACGATACGGCACAGGCTGGTCGGGTTTTTTCAGCAGTTGCACCACGTCGCGGATCTGCGGCCAGAGGTTGGTGCGCACCGATACCTTGAAAAATGCATGACCCTTGGGCGGCACCGTCAGCCATTCATTGGACTCGCCTTCGGTGAGCACAAAATCATCCAGGGTGACCTTGTAGATCAGCCCACGCACGGTCAAGTCAGAGTCGTCGCGGTTATCCACGCGAAAGTACAGCTTGAATTTCTGCTCCAGCAGCTTGGCCCGCACCACTTCGACTTTCACCAGGGAAACGTGGGGCGGGGGCGAATCGTCTTCGAACCAGGAGGCGCAACCGGTCAGGCCGAAGGTTAACGCCAGCATCAAGCTGTAGATCCGAAGCATGGCGTGAGTCCTGTGGTGGTTAGAGATAGCTGGAACAACACTTCTTGAATTTTTGCCCACTGCCGCACAGGCACGCATCGTTGCGTCCGGTTTTCACTTCCACCGTGGGGTCGATGAAGTACCAGCGCCCTTCATTCTGTACGAAAGAAGACTGCTCGCGGTGGCTATGTTCGCCGGTGCTGTCATGCCAGCGTGCGGTGAAGGTCACGAAGGCGTGTTCCGGCTGGCCGCCGAACACTTCGGAGCTTTCAACCTCCAGGCCGAGCCAGGTGCTCTGGGCGCTCCAGGCGCCGATGGCCTCACGGTCCAGGCCAGCCTGTTGCGCGGGCAAAGTGGTGGCGACCAGATAGTCCACCAGGCCCAGCACATAGGCGCTGTAGCGAGAACGCATCAGGGCGCTGGCGCAGGGTGCCGGGTGCCCGGCGTGATAATGGCCGCAGCAGGCATCCAGCAGGTTGCCACTGCCGCAGGGGCAAATGGATGTACTCATCGGGTTACCACCAATACACGTTCTGTTAGACGTAACAATAGCTAAGCCTTGGTATTACCGCAGACACAGCCGTTGACAGCTTATGACCCGATACTACAGAGGATCGCAGGGGAACTCGACGGCCAGCGGGTGCGAGGGACGGGCGAGCGAGCATTCATTCGTTGAGACACTTCCTGGCTGGCTCGCGCAGAGCCGCTTCAGGTTCCATTGGGCTCTACTGCAAGAATAGGTGGATTAACCTACTTGCCAAATAAAAACCTATTAGGTTAATTTCTGCATGGAGAAGAACGCGCCTCACTGCAAGCTGACCAGCGTCAAGGCCCTGATCAAATCCGGGAGGGTGCGTACCACGAATACTGCACGACTCGGCGCGGATGCTCTTAACCTCGACCTCTCCGAGATGCTGGCCGTGATACTGGCCCTTAAACCAACGGGCTTTTACAAAAGCATGACTACCTACGCCGACCACACGCTATGGCAAGACGTGTACCGGCCACACACGAAGGCGGGAAGGTCTATCTGAAACTCACGGTTATCGAAGACGTACTGATCGTGTCCTTCAAGGAGCTATGAACATCAAATGCCCTGTTTGCGGCGCTGCGGACTTGGTCCATGACATCCGCGACATACCCTATTCCTACAAAGGTGAAACCACTGTGGTTGCGAATGTGACGGGTGAGTTCTGCCCGTCCTGCTCCGAGTCGATCCTGGATTTGGTTGAATCGGATCGTGTCATGAAAGCGATGCGCACCTTCTCAAAACGGGTCAATGCGGATTTGGTAGACCCTGGCTTCATCGCTACGGTGCGTAAGAAACTTTCGTTGGGCCAGCGGGAAGCCGCCGAGATATTCGGTGGCGGGGTCAACGCCTTTTCTCGCTATGAGAATGGAAAAACCAAGCCTCCGCTGGCACTCATAAAGCTTCTCAAGTTGCTCGATCGTCACCCTGAGTTACTTAACGAAGTCCGAACGGCGTAGGGGGCGCCTGGAATCGATGTACTCATCCGGTTACCACCAATACTTTCCGAAGTTTTCCGGGTTGGCCCAGAAACGGGCGTTGAGCCAGTCCGGCACCTGTTTATAGTCAAGCAGATCGTAGGTAAACAGCGTCAGCACCTGCTCATCGCGCTGGAAACGCTCGCCGGCCTGCAGCGCCAGGGAGAAGAAGTCGGTTTCCTTCCAGCCGCAGGCGCCCAGGTCCACCAGCACCGCAATGCGGCTGGCGTTGAGGTTGCGGATGCCGCCGAGCAAGGTCAGGCCTTGGGGTTTTGGCAGGTGCTCGAGGCAATCGACCACCAGCGCCAGGTCAAACCGTTGGGCCGCCAGTGCTTGCGGCAATGGCCCTGGCGCGGCGCAGAACACCTGGGTGTCAGGGTGTGCGTCCTTAAAGGCGTCCAGCGCCGGGAACTGGCTGGCACCCAACAGCAACAGGCGTTTGGGCTGGTGCAGATCGAGCAAGGCGGCCAGCGCTTGCTGGGGAGTACGGGCAGAAATACCAGCGGTCATCAGAGATCCTCACATCAGGACCCTAGAGACTAGCGCGGCTGAGCGTGCGGGCCTAGAGCGGGTGGCTGCGAAAAGTCCTACGTGGGCGACGATCCCCAATGAATACGGGGGGCTTGGCGTAGTGGCGCAGTTGAAAAGAGCGGTCTTTACTCCACCCATCGGCCCCCGCCGATCCCCTCAGGAGAAAGTCAGATGAGCATCATGCGGACAGCTCTACCCTTGGTTCTGCTAACCGGAGTATTGACAGGTTGCGCAGGCTTGCAAAAAACCGATTGGCCTACCTGTGCCGCTGTCGGCGGTGTGACCGGTGCAGCGATCGGTGCGACTGAAAGCTCGGCCTACGCAGGCTATGGCGCGTTGCTGGTCGGCGGCATGGCCGGCGCCTATTGCTGGGTGCACGGCGATGGCGACGAAGATGGCGATGGCGTGCCGGACAGCCGCGACAAGTGCCCGGGCACCCCGAAAGGCGTGCAGGTTGACGCCAATGGTTGCCCACCGGCACCGCCGGCGGCGGTGGTCGAGGAGGTGGTCGTGGTCAAGGAAGAAACCATCGTGATCCGCGATGTGCACTTCCAGTTCGACTCGGCCAAGTTGACGGCGGCGGATAAAACCAAACTTGACACCATTGCCACGCGCCTGAAACAGGAAGCCCCGAGCGCCCAGCTACGGGTCAGTGGTCACACCGACAGCGTCGGTAAAGACGCCTACAACCAGAAACTCTCGGAAAAACGTGCCCATTCGGTCACCGATTACCTGATCGGCGCCGGGGTGCCCCGCAGTGCCTTTGTATCTGTCACCGGGGCGGGCGAAAGCCATCCGGTCGCCGACAACAAGACCGCTGAAGGCCGCGCCCTGAACCGCCGCACGGAAATCCAGATCAACCGCTGACAGCCCTTGCCCCTGTGGGATCCACAGGGGCATTGCCGGCCACCCTCGCTTGAACCGCTCCCTCTCAAGTTTTTTGAACCTTCACTGGCAAATCGCCTGTAGAAGTCGTTACTGTGCGTCCAAAGAAAAATTTGAAAACATTCAGGAGCCCCATGATGCGTAAGGTTTTTCTGTTGGCCCTGTTGGTCAGCCCCGTTGCCCTGGCCCAAAGCGTCAGTGTTGAAACCAACTCATTGATGCGCCTTCCCTCCAGCACCAGCGTGTTGCAACTGGAGCGCCTGGACGTGGCGGACTACGGCACGTTGCTGATTCCGGCCACCATCAGCCAGGTCACGGTGGATGAACTGCACCTGGGCCGCGACGCACGCATCGCAATTGTTCCTGGCAATACGGCGCTGCAATTGCAGGTGCGGCATGCACAACTTGAGCAGGGCAGCCAGATCACCTCGCGCGGTGCTCCCGGCACCCATGAAAAACCGGCCAAGGCCGGGCGTGACCTGACCTTGCGCATCAACTCGCTGACGGCTGAAGAACTCTCGGTGGATGCCCGTGGCGGCGCCGGTGCCCAAGGGTATGCCGGGCTGGATGGCGCCAATGGCGTGGATCCTGGGTGCACCTGGGGCTCGGCGGGGCGCGGTTTCAATGGCGATAACGGCGGCGATGGCCTGCCGGGTGGGGCGGGTGCACAGGTGCGCGTGGAGTTGCCGAAGGACTTCCCGGCTGAACACATCAAGGTCTGGGTGGATGGCGGTGCTGGAGGTTTGGCCGGCACGGCCGGCAAGCCGGGCAAAGGCGGGGAGTCCAAAGGCTGCCTGGTGTACCGCGCCGATGGTGGCGAGAAGGGCCGGCCAGGGTTGGAAGGGCAGCCGGGGCCATCTGGGCCTGCGGGTACCGTGACTCTTCAGCGGCTCTAAGTTCTAAAGAGCTGCAAGCTTCGAGCTTGCAGCTTGTGACTGTACTCAGAACATCGGCCGAGCCGATGCAATCGCCACCACCACCAACCCCACGATCAGGTTGATCCCCACCAGCTTGCGAATCTGCCCCAGTGCAGCCGCACCCGCCGGCCAATCCTCAGCCGCCACCGCCGCCTTCAGTTGCGGAAACTTCAGCGCCTGGATACGGATAAACAACGCCGTCATCACCAGATACAAACCCATCATCACCTGCACATAGCGCGGTGCGCTTTCAAACCCGCTGAAGCGCAGGTGCAGCAGGCCGACGCCGCTGATCGGCAAAACCAGCACTGCCACCCATACCCACACGAAAAAACGTTGAAACACATTGGCCCACAGCTTGAGTCGGGCAGGGCCCTCAAGGGCCGCCACAGCGGCTGGGCGCAGGATCATCCAGGCGAAAAACATGCCGCCGACCCAGATCAGGGCGGCCAATACATGCAGGGTGTAAACGAGGCTAAACGCGGTCATTGTGGTACTCCGTTCTGCGCGGGATTAATTAGCGGGGTATGATAGCGGCCGATCCGAACCACTGAAAATTTATCCAGCGTTTTTTGCGCCCGACTATCCATGATCAGCACTGAACTCAAAACCACGATCCAGGGCGCCTACACGCGTTTTCTCGAAGCCAAGAGCTTGAAACCGCGCTACGGCCAACGCCTGATGATCGCCGAAGTGGCCAAGGTCCTCGGGGATATCGACACCGATGACGAAGGCCGCCGCGAAGGTGAGCCCGCCGTCGTGGCCGTCGAAGCCGGTACCGGTACCGGCAAGACCGTGGCCTACAGCCTGGCTGCGATCCCGACCGCCAAGGCCGCCGGCAAGCGCCTGGTGATCGCCACTGCCACCGTCGCCCTGCAAGAGCAGATCGTCTACAAAGACCTGCCCGACCTGATGCGCAACAGCGGCCTGAACTTCACCTTCGCCCTGGCCAAGGGCCGTGGCCGCTACATGTGCCTGTCCAAGCTCGACGTACTGCTGCAGGAAGGCCACGCGCAAACCGCCACGGCGTCGCTGTTCGAGGAAGAAGGCTTCAAGATCGAAGTGGATGAGGTCAGCCAGAAGCTGTTTACCAGCATGATCGAGAAACTGGCCGGCAATAAATGGGACGGCGACCGCGACAGCTGGCCCACCGCCCTCGAAGATGCCGACTGGGCACGCCTGACCACCGACCACAGCCAGTGCACCAACCGCCATTGCCCCAACTTCGGCCAGTGCGCCTTCTACAAGGCTCGCGAAGGCATGGGCAAGGTCGACGTGATCGTTACCAACCACGATATGGTCCTGGCCGACCTGGCCCTGGGCGGCGGTGCCGTGTTGCCGGACCCGCGTGACACCCTTTACGTGTTCGACGAAGGCCATCACCTGCCCGACAAGGCTATCGGCCACTTCGCCCACTACACGCGCCTGCGTTCCACCGCCGACTGGCTGGAAACCACCGCGAAGAACCTGACCAAATTGCTCGCCCAGCACCCGCTGCCCGGCGATCTGGGCAAGTTGATCGAGCAGGTGCCGGAGCTGGCGCGGGAGATCAAGACCCAGCAACAGTTCATGTTCAGCGCCTGCGAGCAGGTGGCCGACTTCAAGCCCGGTGAAGATGTGGAAGGCCGTGAGCGCCCGCGCCACCGCTTTGTCGGTGGGATGATCCCCGAGCATATGCGCGAAATGGGCATCGAACTGAAGAAAGGCTTTTCCCGTCTTACCGACCTGTTCACCCGCCTGACTGACTTGCTCAAGGAAGGCATGGACGGTGAGGTCAACATCGGCATCGCCAGCAACCAGGCCGAGGAATGGTATCCGCTGTTCGGCAGCCTGTTGTCCCGTTCCCAGGGCAACTGGGAGCTGTGGACGGCCTTTACCGTCGAAGACCCCGAAGACAACCCGCCCATGGCCCGCTGGCTGACCCTGTCGGAAAGCGGTGCGTTGTTTGATATCGAGGTCAACGCCAGCCCGATCCTCGCCGCCGAGATGCTGCGCCGCAACCTGTGGAACGTGGCGTACGGCTGCCTGGTGACCTCGGCCACGCTGACTGCCCTGGGCACCTTCGACCGCTTCCGCATGCGCGCGGGGCTGCCGAAAAAGGCCGTCACGGCGGTGGTGCCAAGCCCGTTCCATCATGCCGACGCCGGTGTACTGCGGGTGCCCGATCTCAAGGCCGACCCACGGGATGCACCGGCGCACACCGCGGCGATCATTCGCGACCTGCCCTCCCTGGTGGAAGGTTCGCGCGGCACCCTGGTGTTGTTCTCGTCGCGCAAGCAGATGCAGGACGTGTTCGACGGCCTCGACCGCGACTGGCGCAAGCAGGTGTTTATCCAGGGCAACCTGTCCAAGCAGGAAACCCTGAACAAGCACAAGGCGCGGGTCGATGGCGGGGATTCCAGCGTGCTGTTCGGCCTGGCGAGTTTTGCCGAAGGCGTGGACTTGCCCGGTGCCTACTGCGAACACGTGGTGATCGCCAAGATCCCGTTCTCGGTGCCGGATGATCCGGTCGAGGCCGCATTGGCCGAATGGATCGAAGCGCGGGGCGGTAACCCGTTCATGGAGATCTCGGTGCCGGATGCTTCCTTGAAGCTGGTGCAGGCCTGCGGTCGCTTGCTGCGTACCGAGGAAGACCGGGGCACCATCACCTTGCTCGACCGCCGCCTGGTGACCCAGCGCTACGGCAAGGCGATCCTGAATGCGTTGCCGCCGTTCCGGCGCGAAATTTCTTAAGCCATCGTGGGCGAATTCGCCCACTTCGTGGTCTATCTCACTGCTATCGATTTATGTCATCAGGCTATTTACCGGCCGTTTGGGAGAACCTTGTTCGTATGATTCGCACGCTGCCCGCCCTTTTTGCCCTGCTGTTCACTGCGCCCTTGATGGCCGCGCCCGCGGGGCAACAGACATTGTTCAACTTCGTCCGGCCTGCCGATGTGGTCAAGGTGGCGACCCAGGACGCCAGCCTGCCGCAATACAACGCCGAACAAACCCCCGAAGGCGAGGTGTTGCGTCGCATCACCTTCAACCCGGCCGCCGAGCCGAGCCTGGTGCTCAGCCCACAGGCCGGTGCCTGGGACTGGTCGCAGTCCGGCGCCATGAGCCTGCGTATCCAGAGTGCCATGGACTGGGCGCTGACCCTCTACGTCAAGGTGCAGAGCAGCGATGGCAAGACCCTGGTCAGCCGCATCGACCTACCGGCCGGCCCCGCCCAGACCTTGCTGGTCCCGCTGCAAGCCAGCTCGCCGTTGAGCCAGGGCATGAAGGCCGGCCCGCCGATGCCGATCACCGTGGATGGCCAGCGCGTGTTGCTGGCCAGCAGTGCTGGCGAGATCGACCGTAGCCAGGTGGTCTCGGTGACCCTGTCGATGATCAAGCCCAACGCCGCGCAAAGCATCCTGCTGGAGCGCTTTGGTGTGCAGGACAGTGAGCCGGTGCTGAAGGCGGCCTACAGCGAACTGGTGGATACCTATGGTCAGTCCACCCGTGCGCGCTGGCCGGAAAAGGTCAGCAGCGACGAACAGCTCAAGGCGGCTGCGGCAAAGGAACAAACCCAACTGCAGGGCTGGCTGGCCGCGCGTGATAAATCCGCATTGGACACGTTCGGCGGCTGGAACAAAGGGCCGGCGTTCAAGGCCAGTGGCTTTTTCCGCACCGAAAAGCGCGACGGTCGCTGGTACCTGGTGACTCCGGAAGGCCATCCGTTCTATTCCCTGGGTGTCAATACCGTGGCCCCGGACAACAGCCAGACCTACGTGGCCGGTCGTGAGTGGATGTTCGCGGCGCTGCCAAAGGCCGGCGAACCCTTCGACAAGTACTACGGCAGCGGCGATAACCGCACCGGCAATGGTGCGGGCGAAGGTCGTGGCTTCGCTGCCGGGCGTTGGTTCGATTTCTACGGCGCCAACCTGCAGCGCACTTATGGCGGCGAAGGGTTCGACCAGAAACGCTGGGTGACCCATACCCTCGATCGCCTGCAAGCCTGGGGTTTCAACACCGTCGGCAACTGGAGCGACGGCGCGTTGGCCACTGCCGATCGAGTGCCGTACACCTTGCCGCTGTCGATCGTCGGCGACTACGCCAGTATCAGCACCGGCACCGACTGGTGGGGCGGCATGCCCGATCCGTTCGATCCGCGTTTCGCCATGGCGACCGAGCGCGCGGTGGCCATTGCCGCCCGCGACCACCGCGACGACCCCTGGCTGATCGGCTTCTTTGCCGACAACGAACTGGCCTGGGCCGGCCCCGGCGATGATCCGAAATCCCGCTACGCCCTGGCCTACGGCACCTTGCGCATGACCACAGACGTACCGGCCAAGCGCGCGTTTCTCAAGCAATTGCGTGACAAGTACCGCAACGAGCAAGGCCTGTCGAAAGCCTGGGGCATCGAGTTGGCGGGGTGGGAGCTGATGGAAGATCCGGGCTTCGAACCGCCGATGCCCAACCCTGAACACCCGGAAATCGAAGCTGACTTCAAATACTTCCAGAAGACCTTCGCCGATGCCTACTTCAAGACCATCTCCGACTCGCTGAAATGGCACGCCCCCAACCAACTGCTGCTGGGCGGGCGTTATGCGGTGAGTACGCCGGAGGCCGTGGCGTCGTGCGCGCAGTATTGCGATGTGCTGAGTTTCAACATGTACACGCTCAAACCCCAGGACGGCTATGACTTTGCCGCGCTTCGTGCACTGGACAAGCCGGTGTTGATCACTGAATTCAACTTCGGCTCTGCGGACCGTGGCCCGTTCTGGGGCGGCGTGACCCAGTTGGCCAGGGAAGAAGAGCGTGGCGTGGCATATGCCAACTTCCTCAAGCAAGCCATGGCCGAGCCGTCCATTGTCGGTGTGCATTGGTTCCAGTACCTGGACCAGCCGGTGACCGGCCGGTTGCTGGACGGTGAAAACGGCCACTTCGGCCTGGTGGGTATCACTGACGTACCGTTCCAGGGGTTTGTCGACAGTGTGCGTAAAAGCAACCTGGCGGCGGTGGATCAACTGGGCAAGGAAGCGGAAAAGGCCAAGGCCGCCAGCACGGTTCATGAAAGCGAAGGCAGCAAACCTGGACGTGAGGGCAAAGGCCCGGGGCAGGGCGCCGGACACGCCGGTGGGCATTCGGGAAATGGTCATTGATTCATTGTTGACGGGTTCACAAATCCCACAATGGCTGGAACAATGTCGGCCACTTTTTACGGTGTTTTCCTAGGGGGCTTAGGTGCAGGTTCAGGGTCATTACGAGCTCCAGTTCGAAGCGGTGCGTGAAGGGTTCGCCGCGTTGTTCGATGACCCGCAGGAGCGTGGCGCCGGGCTCTGCATCCAGGTCGGCGGCGAAACCGTCGTTGACCTGTGGGCCGGTACCGCCGACAAGGACGGTACCGAGGCCTGGCACAGCGACACCATCGTTAACCTGTTTTCCTGCACCAAGACCTTCACCGCTGTCACGGCCCTGCAACTGGTGGCCGAGGGCAAGTTGCAATTGGACGCGCCAGTGGCCAGGTACTGGCCTGAGTTCGCTGCTGCCGGCAAGGAAAACATTACGCTGCGCCAGTTGCTCTGCCATCAGGCCGGGTTGCCGGCCATCCGCGAGATGCTGCCCACCGAAGCCTTGTACGACTGGCAATTGATGGTCGACACCCTGGCAGCCGAAGCCCCCTGGTGGACGCCGGGCCAGGGCCATGGCTACGAGGCGATCACCTACGGTTGGCTGGTCGGCGAATTGCTGCGCCGCGCCGATGGGCGTGGGCCGGGTGAGTCCATTGTGGCGCGGGTGGCACGGCCGCTGGGGCTGGACTTCCACGTGGGCCTGGCCGACGAAGAGTTTTATCGTGTTGCACATATAGCGCGCAGCAAAGGCAATATGGGCGATGAAGCCGCGCAGCGTTTACTGCAAGTAATGATGCGCGAGCCCACCGCGATGACGACGCGGGCATTTGCCAACCCACCGTCTATTCTCACCAGTACTAATAAACCTGAATGGCGACGCATGCAGCAGCCGGCGGCAAATGGTCACGGTAATGCGCGTAGTCTGGCGGGTTTTTATAGTGGTTTGTTGGACGGTAGTTTGCTGGAAGCCGACATGCTCGAAGAATTGACCCGTGAACACAGTATCGGGCCGGATAAAACATTATTGACACAAACCCGCTTCGGGCTGGGCTGCATGTTGGATCAACCACAGTTGCCCAATGCTACATTTGGCCTTGGCGCCCGTGCGTTCGGGCATCCAGGCGCCGGCGGCTCGGTGGGTTTTGCCGATCCTGAGCATGATGTAGCGTTTGGTTTCGTGACTAATACATTGGGGCCTTATGTACTTATGGACCCGCGGGCACAGAAGTTGGTCGGAATATTGGCCGGTTGTCTGTAAACCCCTTGCTGTTTCACATTTTTTTGTTACAAAGGCAACTATAAGAAGGCGCTGAACGAAATGATGTAACTTTAATGTTCTGTAAGCGTCTGTTTAACGGGTCATCGAGACCCCCGTTTCTTTTCTCATTTTGTGGATATCTCATGTTATCGAACAAGTCCTTGGCACTGGCGCTTTGCCTCACTATTACCGGTTGCGCACAAACTCCACAAAATGATGCCGAGGGTGGGCATTGGTGGTCATTTGGATCGGATAAGGCCACGACCAAGGACGCAGTGACCCAAACCGACGCCAAGCCGGATGCCAAGCCCGCTGCCGGCGCCAAGCCTGCCGCACCTGTAGCCGCTGCTGCTGCGCCTGTCGCCTCCGCGCCAGCGCCGGCCGCCAAGGCTGAGACCGGTTCCAGCTGGTGGCCGTTCTCCTCCAAGAGCGCCGACGAGAAGGCCGCTGATGCCAAGGCTGACCTGAAAGCCGACCTCAAGGCCGCGACCCCGGCTCCAGATGCCGCGCCTGCCGTCGCCAAGACCGACAGCGAAACCCACTGGTGGTGGCCGTTCGAAAGCAAACCCAAGCCATTGGCCAAGGTCGACGTGACCAATGTGCCGATGCCTGACCCGAAAATCACCCAGGCCTGGTTGGACGACTATGAGCCGCGCCTGCGCGCCGCCATCAAGGACAGCAACCTGCAGCTGGAACGTCGCGATAACGTACTCGTGGTGATTGCTCCGGTAGACGGCTCCTACAACCCGAAACGCCCGGCGATGCTGCTGCCGGTTACCCTGGGGCCGTTCACTCGCGTCGCCAAGGCGGTTGAAGCCGATCCAAAAACCGCTGTGCTGGTGCTGGGCCACGTGGATGCCACCGGTACCGCGCCTGCCAGCCAGGCGTTGACCAAGGAGCGTGCGCAGTCCATCGCCTCGATCTTCAGCCTCAGCGGCCTGAAACAGGACCGCCTGATGCTGCGTGGCATGGGTGACCTGATGCCACGTGCCGCCAACGACAGCACCCAGGGCCGCGCGCTGAACCGCCGCATGGAAATCATGTTCACCCAGCGCACGACCATGCTGGCGCTGTTGAGCAAGTATCAATCGGGCAAGACCCCGCCTGTAGCCGAAATGGTTGCGGTGCAGAACGTTCCAGCCCCGGCCCCGGCCGCCAAGACCCCGGCTAAAAAGGCACCCGCAGCTAAAAAGGCGGCTGCCAAGCCCGCGGCTAAAAAAGCCCCGGCCAAGCCCGCTGCGAAGAAACCGGCCCCGGCCAAAGCCAAGGCTGCTGCACCGGCTGCGAATGACCAGGCGAAAAACTGATCCGCTGAACCACAAGGATAAAGCCGCATGACCCAGGCACTGGCCGATATGCGCCGTGACTACACACGGGACGGTTTGAGCGAGGCCCAGGCCCCGAACGAGCCGTTTGCCTTGTTCCACCAGTGGTTTGCCGATGCGGTGAAAACCGAGCAGCCACCGGTGGAAGCCAATGCCATGACCCTGGCTACGGTCGACCAGGACGGTCGCCCGCACTGCCGCATCCTGCTGCTCAAGGGCCTGGATGCGCAGGGCTTTACCTTCTTCACCAACTATCAGAGCGCCAAGGGCGAACAGCTCGCGGCGCGGCCGTTTGCGGCCATGACGTTCTTCTGGCCGACCCTGGAGCGCCAGGTGCGTATTGAAGGGCGGGTGGTCAAGGTCACGCCTGAGGAGTCCGACGCTTATTATCAGGTCCGCCCCCTGGGCAGTCGTTTAGGCGCCTGGGCCTCCCCGCAGAGCCAGGTCATTCGTGACCGTGAAGAACTGCAGGACCTGCTCAAGGCCACCGAACAGCGTTTCAGCGATACCCAGCCCGACTGCCCCGAGCATTGGGGTGGCTATCGCCTGCTGCCGGAGCGCATCGAGTTCTGGCAAGGCCGCGCCAGCCGCCTGCATGACCGCCTGAACTACCGCCTGCAAGGGACCGAATGGACCCGCGAGCGCCTGGCGCCCTGAGCGGCACCTTTCGTCACCCCACTGGAATGATATCGATCACACCGAAGTCTCTGTTGAAGAGGCTTCGGCTGTGTAGTGCTGTGCGGCGTTCTTTAGCCACTGCGGCAACTCGCTTCGCTTGATCTTCGAGATCCGTGCCTGCTCCAGTTGTTGCAGCATAAAGGCACGCTTGTGCAGGTCGTCGCCTGCGAGGGACAGTGCCAGGTCGCGGTCTATCCAGCGTCTGATCCGCAGGTACAGCCAGCCGTGGAAGTACAGGCCGGCGACGGTAGTGACTACAATGATGAAATAGTCCATGAAGTTCCTGGTTACGATGAGAGTGCTACCGTTGGTCGGTATTTTGGCTACGGGCAGTCTGTACTGAGGCTGAATGAAAGCAATTTCCTGCCGGGCTTGTCGTGACAGGCGTCAAGCTGCAGCGTCTAATGAATACCTGTCCTTTGGAGTTGATGCTATGCGTAAGTCCGTTTTACTGGTTGCCTGCTTTACCACGCTGTCGTTGCTGCTGGGTGGCTGCGCCTCGAGTCTGACCGGCGACTCGTACTCCCGTGACGAAGCGCGTCGTGTACAGACCGTTCGCATGGGCACCATTGAATCCCTGCGTCCGGTAAAAATCGAAGGCACCAAGACCCCAATCGGCGGCGCTGCCGGCGCGGTCATCGGTGGTGTTGGCGGCAGCGCCATCGGCGGTGGCCGTGGCAGTATCGTGACTGCCGTGATCGGCGCCGTTGCCGGCGGCCTGCTGGGCTCGGCTACCGAAGAGGGCCTGACCCGCACCCAGGGCGTGGAAATCACCGTTCGCGAAGACGACGGCAGCATGCGCGCCTACGTGCAAGCCGTGCAGGAAAATGAAATCTTCCGCATCGGTGATCGCGTCCGCATCATGACCGTTGATGGCACTAGCCGCGTTACTCGCTGACCGGTAAGCAGCAGGCAAAAGAAAACCCAACCGGGTGACCGGTTGGGGTTTTTTATGGGCTGCGTTTCAGTCGGCTCAGGCTTTTTTGCGACTCGCCATCGCCGTCACCCCATACCCAATACACGCTGCGAGTATCGACCCGGTCAGGATCCCCATTCGATCCTCCCCGGCAAACTCACTGGCACCCGGCACAAACGCCAGGGAGCCGACGAACAGGCTCATGGTGAAGCCGATGCCACACAGGATCGCCACGCCGATGACCTGGCCCCAGTTGGCGCCGCTGGGCAGCGCGGCAAGGCCGGTCTTGATGGCCAGCCAGGTGAGGCCGAACACGCCGACGGTCTTGCCGATCAGCAGGCCGGCGGCAATGCCCATGGGCACGTGGTGGGTGAAGCTTTCCAGGCTGACCCCGGTGAGTGACACCCCGGCGTTGGCGAAGGCGAACAGCGGCAGGATGCCGTAGGCCACCCACGGATGCAGGGCGTGTTCCAGCGTCAGCAGCGGCGAGGGCTCGGCATTCCTGGTGCGCATCGGGATGCAGAACGCCAGGGTCACGCCGGCCAGGGTGGCGTGCACGCCGCTCTTGAGTACGCACACCCACAGGATCAGGCCGATGATCAGGTAGGGACCGAGCTTGATCACGCCCAGGCGGTTCATTGCAATCAAGGCGACCAGGCAGGCGCCCGCGCCGGCCAGGGCTGCACCGGACAGGTCGGCGGAATAGAACACGGCAATAACAATGATCGCGCCCAGGTCGTCGATGATGGCCAGGGTCATCAGGAACAGCTTCAACGATACCGGCACCCGTTTGCCCAGCAATGCCAGGACGCCCAACGCGAAGGCGATGTCGGTGGCCATCGGGATTGCCCAGCCGGAGAGGGCGGCGGGGTAGTCCTTGTTGATTGCCCAGTAGATCAGCGCCGGCACCACCATGCCGCCGATGGCGGCTGCGCCGGGCAGCACCACTTGCGAAGGCTTGGACAGGTGGCCGTCAAGCAGCTCGCGCTTGACCTCCAGGCCGATCAGCAGGAAGAACAGGGCCATCAGGCCATCGTTGATCCACAGCAGCGCGGGCTTGGCGATTTGCAGTGCGCCAATCTGGGCCACCACCGGCACGTCGAGAAACGCGCCATACAGGTGCGACAACGGAGAGTTGTTGATGATCAGCGCCAAGGCGGCAGCGGCGATCAACAACAGGCCGCTGGCGGCTTCCAGCTGGAAGAAACGGGTAAAAGTGCTACGCAGAGGCAAGGGATGCTCTCCAATCCAGGTTCAATAGGTGGGTACCCTAACCCGTACCGTTAGTTGTTAAAACAAAAGTTATATTCTTATTTGTTATAAGGGATGGGGTAGGGTGGCGTAGCGCCAAAGCCTAGCAATTGTGTGTCCAATTGAGTCGTCACTGTATCTGTGTGCAGTGTAGGAAACATCCTAAGATCGGTGCTGAAATCCTTAGAGTTCTTCCTTATGAGCGACCACCGTCCCTGGGCCCGCGAAGCCATTCGCATCATCGAAGCGGACTTCCAACGCAGTGCTGACACGCATCTGATTCCGTTACCGCTGCCGGGCCTGCCGGGCATCGAATTGTACTTCAAGGATGAATCCAGCCACCCCACCGGCAGCCTGAAGCATCGGCTGGCCCGTTCGCTGTTCTTGTACGCGCTGTGCAATGGCTGGCTCAAGCCGGGCGCACCGGTCATTGAAGCATCCAGCGGCTCGACGGCGATTTCCGAAGCGTATTTTGCCCGGCTGCTCGGGGTGCCGTTCATTGCGGTGATGCCCGCCACGACATCCCAGGAAAAGATCGCGCAGATTGCCTTCTACGGCGGCAAAAGCCATCTGGTACAGGATCCCACGCAGATCTACGCCGAGTCCGAACGCCTGGCCCAGGAAAGCGGCGGTCATTTCATGGATCAGTTCACTTATGCCGAGCGTGCCACCGACTGGCGGGCGAACAACAACATCGCCGAGTCGATCTTCCAGCAGATGCGCTTTGAGCGGCACCCGGAACCGAGCTGGTTGATTTCCAGCCCCGGTACCGGCGGCACCACTGCCACGCTGGGTCGCTATGTGCGTTATCGCCAGCACTGTACCCGCGTGTTGTGTGCCGACGCCGAGCGCTCGGTGTTTTTCGATTTCTACCAGAGCGGTGACGCCAGCCTGCGTCTGGACTGTGGTTCGCGGATCGAAGGCATTGGCCGGCCACGGGTCGAGGCGTCGTTTCTGCCTAAGGTGATTGATGCGATGGTCAAGGTGCCGGATGCGCTGTCGCTGGCGGCCATGCATTACCTGGCTGAGCGCCTGGGGCGGCGAGTCGGCGGTTCCAGCGGGACCAACCTGATTGGCGCATTAATGGCGGCGCAGCAGATGAAAGCGGCAGGGGAGTCAGGTTCGATCGTGGCGATCTTGTGTGATGGGGGCGAGCGGTATGCAACGACCTATTACGACCAGGCGTGGTTGGCGGGGCAGGGCTATGCGCTCGAGGGGTTGATCACGGCCGTGGCCGCCAGTGTGGAGCAGGGTGAACCATTGCCCGCCAGCATCCTGCGCGCGAATATCTGACCCGATGCAAACCAAATGAGGGAGGGGGCAAGCCGCCTCCCACATTTAATTTGCGCTGTTCTCAGGCCTCGATACCCAACATATCCCGTGCCAACGCCTCGGCAATCCGAATCCCGTCGACACCGGCCGACAGAATCCCGCCCGCATACCCAGCGCCTTCACCGGCCGGGAACAGGCCTTTCACGTTCAGGCTCTGCATCGATTCGTCACGGGTAATCCGCAGCGGTGACGAGGTGCGCGTCTCGATCCCCGTCAGCACGGCATCGTGCAGCGAGTAGCCCTTGATCTGCTTCTCGAACGCCGGCAGTGCTTCGCGGATCGCTTCGATGGCGAAGTCCGGCAAGGCCAGGGCCAGGTCGCCCAGGGCCACCCCTGGCTTGTAGGACGGTTCCACACTGCCGATGGCCGTGGATGGCTTACCGGCGATAAAGTCGCCGACCAACTGTGCCGGAGCCTCGTAGTTGCTGCCGCCGAGGATGTAGGCGTGGGACTCCAGGCGCTCCTGCAACTCGATACCCGCCAGCGGGCCGCCAGGGTAATCCACTTCCGGCGTGATGCCGACGACGATGCCGGAGTTGGCATTGCGCTCGTTACGCGAGTACTGGCTCATGCCGTTGGTCACCACGCGGTTCGGCTCGGAGGTCGCTGCCACCACGGTGCCACCCGGGCACATGCAGAAGCTGTAGACCGAACGGCCGTTCTTGGCGTGGTGCACCAGCTTGTAGTCGGCGGCGCCCAGCTTCGGGTGCCCGGCATATTTGCCCAGGCGCGCGGCGTCGATCAGCGATTGCGGGTGTTCGATCCGGAACCCCACCGAGAACGGTTTGGCTTCCATGTAGACGCCACGGCCATGGAGCATGCGGAAGGTGTCGCGGGCGCTGTGGCCGAGGGCCAGGATCACATGTTTGGAGAGGATCTGCTCACCACCGTCGATGACCACGCCATTCAACTGGCCGTCTTCGATCAGCACGTCGGTCACCCGTTGCTCGAAACGCACTTCACCGCCCAGGGCGATGATCTGCTCGCGCATGTTTTCTACCACGCCGGTCAGGCGGAAGGTACCGATGTGGGGCTTGCTGACGTAGAGGATTTCTTCCGGCGCGCCGGCCTTGACGAACTCGTGCAGGACTTTGCGGCCGTGGAATTTCGGGTCCTTGATCTGACTGTAGAGCTTGCCGTCGGAGAAGGTCCCGGCGCCGCCTTCACCGAACTGCACGTTGGACTCGGGGTTGAGCACGCTTTTGCGCCACAGGCCCCAGGTGTCCTTGGTGCGCTGGCGTACTTCCTTGCCGCGTTCGAGGATGATCGGCCTGAAACCCATCTGCGCCAGCAACAGCCCGGCGAAGATACCGCACGGGCCAAAACCGACGACCACAGGCCGTTCGACCAAGCCTGCCGGGGCCTGGCCCACGACCGTGTAGCTGACGTCCGGCGCCGGGTTGACGTTGCGGTCATCGGCAAACTTGAGCAGCAGGGCGGCCTCACCCTTCACATTGAGGTCGATGGTGTAGATGAAGCACAGCTCCGACGACTTTTTGCGCGCGTCGTAGCTGCGTTTGAACAGGGTGAAATCGAGCAGGTCATCACTGGCGATGCCCAGGCGCTGCACGATGGCAGGCCGCAGGTCTTGTTCGGGATGGTCGATGGGCAGCTTGAGTTCGGTGATTCGTAACATGACGGGATCCGGTAGGCGGCGGACAAAGAGGCCGGCTGTTTTGCAAACCGGCGATTATAAGCCCCAATGGCGGTTTTCCGTCAGGTTAAAACAGCGCAGCGCTGAATCAGTCGTCCCGGGAACCACCAAACGCCGCGCAACCGCGCTGTACCTGGCCGTTGACGCGCAATTCCGCCGTCATGTGTTGCAGGCTGCCGCTGACGCTGTCGATGCAGCGCTGGGGCGCGACCCACAGTTCGATGTGCTGGTTGTTGGCTTCGGTCATCAGGTTGAAGCGGCCGTCGCCGATCTGCTCTTCGACATAAGGCACCGCCAGTGGCGGCTGGCCTTCACGCTCGAGCACCATGCCCTTGGCGGTGACGTTCATGGCCCAGGCTGGCTTGTGGCCGTTGGCCCGCAGGGTCATGCGCTTGAAGTCCGGGTCGGTGCAGGCAGAGGTCGAGCGCTCTACGCGGTAGAGTTGTTGCAGGTCGACGCTGCCCTGGGGGCCGCTGGCGACGCCCGAGAACTTGCCACGCAAATCGGCAAACAATGCCCCTTGCTGGCCGGCCAGGGACGCCGCTTCCTGCAGGATGCTGGTGCCACTGGTGTCGTTGACGACATAGTTGCGTTTATCGTCGCACGGCTGGAACAGCAGCTTGCTACCTACCGCCGTGAGTTCGCCCTGCATGCGGGTCAACCCGGCGGTAGACGGCTTGGTCGGCTCGTTTTCGAACATCTGGCAAGCGGCTAACACAGGAAGCAAGGCAAACAGGGCGAGGTTACGGGCGGCACGCATGATCGGGTCTCCAGACAAGTGCCGCCACGTTACGCAGGCTGGCGTTGCATCACAACCCCGCAGCCCTGCTTCAGGCAATTCTTACAATGGTTACATTCAGCCAACAATAAATGTCTGGCCGGTCTGTAAGCCCTCCACGCTTTTTGCATAGGCCAATGCCACATCGGCCCCCGGAACCGGTTTATAGCCACGGAAGTACGGTGCGTAGCTGCCCATGGCCTCCACCAGCACGGTCGGGCTCACGGAGTTGATGCGCAGCCCCCGTGGCAATTCGATTGCCGCGGCTTTGATAAACGCGTCGAGTGCGCCATTGACCAGCGCAGCCGAAGCGCCAGTACGGATCGGGTCACGGTTGAGAATGCCACTGGTGAAGGTGAACGACGCGCCGTCGTTGGCATACTCGCGGCCGATCAACAGCAGGTTGACCTGGCCCATCAGCTTGTCACGCAGGCCCAGTTCAAAGTCGCTTTCGCCCATATCCCCCAGCGCCACGAAATTCACGTTGCCTGCAGTGCAGACAAGTGCATCGAATTTGCCGGTCTGCTCGAACAGGTTGCGGATCGAGGTGCTGTCGCTGATATCCACCTGGAAGTCGCCGCTGCTGCGGCCAATGCTGGTCACCTCGTGACGCTGGGCCAGTTCGGCCTTGACTGCCGAGCCGACGGTGCCACTGGCGCCAATCAATAGGATTTTCATGGGGCTGTCCCTCCAGGAGTAAGTGAAGGTTCAGTCTAGAGTGGCTTTTTAAGCGGATAAACGTGCTAATAGGCAACCTTTGGTTTTCAAATGGAAACAGTCCGTGAGCGAGATGGATGACCTGGCGGCCTTTGCCGTACTGATCGAAGCCGGCAGTTTTACCGTGGCGGCCGAGCAACTGGGCTGCAGCAAGGGCCAGTTGTCCAAGCGCATCAGCCATTTGGAAGCGCAGTTCAGCGTGGTCTTGCTGCACCGCACCACACGCAGGCTCAGCCTGACCGCCGCCGGTGCGGCGCTGTTGCCCCAGGCGCAAGCGCTGGTGTTGCAGGTGGATCGCGCCCGACAGGCATTGGCGCGTCTCAAGGACGATTTGGCCGGGCCTGTGCGTATGACGGTTCCGGTTTCATTAGGGGAAACCTTCTTCGATGGTTTGTTGCTGGAGTTTTCCAAGCAGTATCCCCAGGTGCAGATCGAGCTGGAGCTCAACAACAGCTACCGAGACCTGGCGCGAGACGGCTTTGACCTGGGGGTGCGTTCGGGGGTGATTGAAAACGAGCGTCTGGTGGCCAGGCCGCTGCTGGCCTGGCACGAGATGACCTGCGCCAGTCCCGCTTACCTGGAGCAACATGGCGAACCCCTGACCCCTGGGGATCTTGCGGCGCACAGCTGTTTACTCAACAGCCACTACAGCGGTCGCGAGGAATGGCTTTATCACCAGCAGCACGAGTTGTTGCGGGTGAGGGTGAGCGGCACCTTTGCCTCCAACCATTACAACTTGCTGAAGAAGGCCGCCCTGGTAGGGGCCGGAATCGCCCGCTTGCCGTCCTACGTGCTGCCCACGGAATTGGCTGACGGCCGATTGCGTTGGCTCCTGCGTGATTACCAGACGCGGAGTATGCCGATGTACCTGGTCCATCCTTATCAAGGCGGCCTGCCGAGACGTACCCAAGTATTGGCCGACTACCTGGTGGACTGGTTCAAGCGCAGCGGCGAGGCGCTGGATCGGCTTTAACGGTAGCGGCGCGCAATCAGGTGATCGATAGACAGGCTGCCCGGGCCTTTGGCGACTAAAAGCAACAGCAGCGCCATCCAGGTGCCGTGGGTGGGGTAGGCGTCCGGGTAGACGAACAACTGAATGACCAGGGTCATCCCGATCAAGGCCAGGGCTGAGAAGCGCGTGGCCAGGCCCACCAGGATCAGCACCGGGAAAAAGTGCTCGGCAAACGCCGCCATGTGCGCGGCGACTTCCGGCGACAGCAATGGCACGTGGTATTCACTGCGAAACAGCGGCAATGTCGAGGCGGCGAGTTTGGGGGTACCGAGTTCGAACGTGCCGTTGATCAGGTCAATGGCAAGGCCTTCGACCTTGGTTTGCCCGGACTTCCAGAACACCGCCGCTATGGAGAAGCGCGCAATAAACGCGATCAGGCTGTAAGGGATTTTCTCGAAAAGCGCGATGGCCTGCTTGATCAGGCACGAAGCGGAAGTGTTCATGGCGATACCTGTTGTTCTGGGAGCAGATGAGTGAGTGCGTCGTGGTTGATCAGCAGCGTGAGGCATTGGTGCAGGTCGAATTCGGCGCTGGCCTCGAGGGCATTTGCGACGGCCATTTCCAGCGCCGAGCCGCGTTTCAGGCTATTGATAAAGGCGACCGAGCCGCCGTCGATGGCGAAGACCTTGACGCTCAACCCTTGGCGCAACACCAGCGCGCTCTGGGCATGCCAGGGATCCAGGGTGGCCAGGGCGCCCTCGGTCTGGTGTGCCGCCCATACTGCAACCACTGCGTAGGCGGAATTCAATGTGCCAACGGACGGGTGCAGTTGCAGATGCAGCGCCCCCGGCTTCGTGTGGGCTTGCAGTTGCTGCAGAACGGCTTGCGGATCCACCACGGCTGTATCCGCTGCGTGATAAGCGCGAACCCGCAAGCGTTCCAACCGGGCGACATCGGCCAGGTAGGGCACGCTGGCGGCCGGTTCAAAACCTTGGATAAAGTCGGCGAATGTGCCGCCGTACTCGCTGATCAGCGGGCTGGCGGGCGGGTAGGCCTGGACGAAAATGCCGGCCATGGCGCGGAAAAATTCATCGCCGACCAATTGCGCGGTTACGGGGTATGCGGTTGCCAGCGCATTGATCAACGAGTTGTGAACATTGTTGCGATACACCGCAAAACGACTGGCCGGGTCGGCCCCGTTGCTGCTGAACAGGCCGTCGGGGCAAGGTTGGCCGGGCGCCAGCAAGGCGCTGGAAAAGGCGTCGTGAAGGCTCATGGGTGGACCTGCGATAAGTACCGTTCAGCCTGCTGGGCTTCTGCCCATAGCACGCTGAAGGCCGGTACTTGGTTGTCGCGCTCGATCAGGGTTGCGACCGGGCCCGTCAGCGCGAGTACGTGTTCGTACAGCAGCCACACCGCGTTATCGATGGGCGCGCCGTGGTCATCGATCAGCAGGCGATCGCCCAGGCTGTCGGTGTCTTCGGCGAAGCCGGCCAGATGAATCTCACCCACGGCGTGCAATGGTAGGGCGTGGATGTAGGCCAGTGGGTCGCGCTGGTGGTTGATGCACGACACGTAGACGTTGTTCACGTCCAGCAGCAGGCCGCAGCCGGTGCGGCGGATGATCTCGCTGATGAAATCGGTCTCGTCCAGGGTCGAGCGCTGGAACTGCAGGTAGGTCGATGGATTCTCCAGCAGCATCGGCCGCTTGAGGGTGCACTGTACTTGGTCGACGTGCTCGCAAACTCGACTCAAGGTGGTGGCGTCATAAGCCAGGGGCAGCAGGTCGTTGAGAAACACCGGGCCGTGGCTGGACCAGGCCAGGTGTTCGGAAAATGAGTGGGGTTGGTAGCGTTCGATCAATGCGGCCAAGCGCCCCAGGTGCTCACGGTTGAGCGGGCCTTCGCCACCGATGGACAGGCCCACGCCGTGCAACGACAGGGGGTAACGTTCGCGAATCAACCCCAGGTAGTGATGAAACGGGCCGCCGGCCACCATGTAGTTTTCGGCGTGCACTTCAAAAAAACCGATGTCGGGCGAAGTATCGAGCACTTCCTTGAAGTGCTCGTGCTTCAGCCCCAGCCCGGTCCGATAGGGGAGCCCGGGCATCTGAATAGGTGAGACTGTGGGCAGGAGTGAAAGCGTCATCATCCGTACTCAGGCCAGGCAGGGGTCAGGACTTGGCGGTGAAGGCGGCTTCCTGGCCGAAGCCGGTCGGCGAGGTGGAGCTTGGGGTTTGGGTGCAGGTGCCGGCCGGTACCAGTTTCCAGGCGTTGGCCTGATCCTTGGTCTTCGAGGTGCCGGCGCAGGACGTGCCGGCACCGGCGGCGCAATCGTTCTTGCCGGCTTCAGCGACGCCGAAGCACTTCTGCATGTCGTCGGCAGCGTGGGCGCTGGTGGTCAGGGCGGATAGGCTCAAGGCCGAACTCAGGGCGAGGACGAGGCTAGCGGCGGACAGTTTGGTGGTCATGGTGGATCTCCAGCAGTAGGTTGAGGAGCGGGCTTGAATGCCTGCTTGCACCACTAGAGGCGGGAGGGGGGTGTTCGTTACAAGGCCAGACGAAATAATTTCAAACAATGCAAAAAAATGTGGGAGGGAGCTTGCTCCCTCCCACATGAGACCCGGCTTATCCAGCCACCGTCTCTTAGCCGCCCAGGTACGCCTCACGCACCTTCGGATCGGTCAGCAGCTGCTCGCCAGTGCCCTGCATCACCACCCGGCCGTTTTCCAGCACGTAGGCGCGGTCAGCGATTTTCAGCGCCTGGTTGGCGTTCTGCTCCACCAGGAACACCGTTACACCGTCCTTGCGCAGTTGTTCGATGATGTCGAAGATCTGCTGGATGATGATCGGTGCCAGGCCCAGTGAGGGTTCGTCCAACAGCAACAGCTTGGGCTTGCTCATCAGCGCCCGGCCGATGGCGAGCATTTGCTGCTCGCCGCCGGACATGGTGCCGCCGCGCTGGCTGAAGCGCTCCTTGAGGCGAGGGAACAGGTGCAGCACCTTGTCCATCTGCTCCTGGTAGTCGCCCTTGTCGGTGAAGAACCCGCCCATGGCCAGGTTTTCTTCCACGGTCAGGCGCGAGAACACCCGCCGGCCTTCCGGCACCACGGCAATGCTCTTGCGCATGATGTGCGACGACTGCTGGCCCACCAGCTCTTCACCCATATAGCGGATGCTGCCGCTGTGGGCCTGCGGCGAGCCGCACAAGGTCATCAGCAAGGTCGACTTGCCGGCGCCGTTGGCACCGATCAGCGTGACGATCTCACCCTGGCGCACTTCGACGTTGACGCTGTGCAGGGCCTGGATCTTGCCGTAGAAAGTGGAAACGTTTTCGAATTGCAGCATTTTACGCTTCCCCCAGATAGGCTTTGATCACTTCAGGATTGTCGCGGATCTGCTCCGGCGTCCCGTCCGCCAGCGGCGTGCCCTGGTTGATCACTACGATATGGTCGGAAATGCTCATGACCAGTTTCATGTCGTGTTCGATCAACAGCACCGTGGCGTTGTTTTCCTCACGCAACACGCCGATCAGCGCCTTGAGGTCTTCGGTTTCCTTGGGGTTCAGGCCGGCGGCCGGTTCGTCGAGCATCAGGATCCGCGGACGGGTCATCATGCAGCGAGCGATTTCCAGGCGACGTTGCTGACCATAGGCCAGGGTGCCGGCGGGGCGGTTGGCGAACTCGGTGAGGTTGACCTTGTCCAGCCAGTACGCAGCGTATTCCATGGCCTCGCGCTCGCTCTTGCGGAACGCCGGGGTCTTGAACAGGCCCGCAAAGAAGTTGGTGTTCAGGTGACGGTGCTGGGCGATCAGCAGGTTCTCGACCGCCGTCATGTCCTTGAACAGCCGTACGTTCTGGAAGGTGCGCACCACGCCCTTGCGGGCAATCTCGTGGCCGGCCAGGCCCTGGATCGGCTGGCCGTCCAGCAGGATGCTGCCGCCACTCGGCTTGTAGAAACCGGTGAGGCAGTTGAACACCGTGGTCTTGCCGGCGCCGTTGGGGCCGATCAGCGCAACCACCTGTTTCTCTTTCACGGTCAGGGCGACGCCGTTGACCGCCAGCAAGCCGCCGAAGCGCATGCTCAAGTTTTCGACTTTCAGGATCTCGCGGCTCATTTGCGCAGCTCCATGTGTGGACGTTGCATGGGCAGCAGGCCTTGAGGTCGCCAGATCATCATCAGCACCATCATGGCGCCGAACATCAACATGCGGTATTCGCTGAACTCACGCATCATTTCCGGCAGCAGGATCATCACGATCGCCGCCAGGATCACGCCCAGCTGCGAGCCCATGCCACCCAACACCACGATGGCGAGGATGATCGCCGACTCGATGAAGGTGAACGACTCCGGGGTCACCAGGCCTTGGCGAGCGGCGAAGAAGCTGCCGGCAAAACCGGCGAACGCGGCACCCAGGGTGAAGGCGGAGAGCTTGATGATGGTCGGGTTCAGGCCCAGGGCACGGCAGGCGATTTCATCTTCGCGCAACGCTTCCCAGGCACGGCCGATCGGCATGCGCAGCAAGCGGTTGATCACGAACAGTGCCGCCAGCGCCAGCAACAGCGCCACCAGGTACAGGAACACCACTTTGCTCACCGGGTTGTAGTCGATCCCGAAGTACTCGTGGAACGTCTGCATGCCTTCGGCAGCGGTGCGGTCGAACGACAGCCCGAAGAACGTCGGCTTGGGGATGCTGCTGATGCCGTTGGGGCCACCGGTGATGTCGGTCAGGTTACGCAGGAACAGACGGATGATTTCCCCGAAGCCCAGGGTCACGATGGCCAGGTAGTCACCACGCAGGCGCAATACCGGGAAGCCCAGCAGGAAGCCGAACGTGGCCGCCGCCATGCCGGCCAGCGGCAGGCAGATCCAGAAGCTCCAGCCCAGGTAGTGCGACAGCAGCGCGTAGGTGTAGGCACCCACGGCGTAGAAGCCCACATAACCCAGGTCGAGCAGGCCGGCCAGGCCCACTACGATGTTCAGGCCCAGGCCCAGCAACACGTAGATCAGGATCAGGGTGGCAATGTCGACCGCACCGCGCGAGCCGAAGAACGGCCAGATCAACGCGGCCACGATCAGGCCGATGATGATGTAGCGCTGGGTGCGTGGCAGGGTCAGGAATTGGCTGACCTTGGGCGAGACCAGCGGGCCACGGTTGCGCTTGAACAGTGCGCCGACCTGCTGGGTGAACAGCACGCGCAGGAACATCAGCACCGAACACAGGGCGATGATGGTCAGCGTCACGGGGCCGGTACCATGCACTTCCAGGTTGATGCCGACAATGCTCAGCTTGAGACCGAGTACCGGGAAGGCCACCGCCCACACCAGCAAGGCGCTGAAAAACGCCGATTTAAGATATCTGCTCATACTTTCTCAACCTCCGGACGGCCCAGGATGCCGGTCGGACGGAACAACAGCACCAGGACCAACAGGCCGAACGCGACGACGTCCTTGTATTGGTCGCCGAAAATATCGGCACCAAACGCCTCGGCCACCCCCAGCACCAGGCCGCCGAGCATTGCGCCCGGAATACTGCCGATGCCGCCCAATACCGCTGCGGTAAAGGCCTTGAGGCCTACCAGGAACCCGGCGTTGGGGTTGATCACGCCGTACTGCATGCTCAGCAGTACGGCCGCGACGGCTGCCAGTGCGGCACCGATCACGAAGGTCAGGGCGATGATGTTGTTGGTATTGATGCCCAACAGGTTGGCCATCTTGATGTCTTCGGCGCAGGCCCGGCAGGCGCGCCCCAGACGGGAGCGGGAGATGAACAGGGTCAGGCCCAGCATGGCCACCAGGGTGACGACGAAGACCAGGATCTGCATGTAGGAAATCAACACTTCTTCCGCACCGCCCGGACCGAAGGAGAAGCTCCCCGGGATCAGGTTGGGGATGGATTTATCCTTGGAGTCCTGGGACAGCAATACGGTGTTCTGCAGGAAAATCGACATGCCGATGGCGGAAATCAGCGGGATCAAACGGTTGCTGCCACGCAAGGGACGGTAGGCAACGCGCTCGATACTGTAGCCATAGGCACTGGTTACGACGATCGACGCCAGGAACGCGGCGGTCATCAACAGCGGCAGGGAGTGGATACCCATCATGGCCAGCCCGGCAAGGGCAATGAAGGCCACGTAGGAACCAATCATGTATACCTCGCCATGGGCGAAGTTGATCATTCCAATGATGCCGTAAACCATTGTGTAGCCAATGGCTATCAAGGCATAGGTGCTGCCAATGGTCAGCCCATTAACCAGCTGTTGGAAAAAATGATAGATCTCAGGCATTACAGCGCTCCTAAAAACCCGATACGCATTTCACTGGTGGAGTCATGTTCCGGCCCCGTGCTGTGTTCTGTGAGCACATTTGCACAAAGCGTTTGCCAGCGAACCGCTGGTGACGGTTTTAAGATTTTCAGGTGAGCCAGCGCCCGGATCGCGGGTGACAGGCCCATAAACCTCGTAAAACAAAGCCCACTGCTCTCACAGTGGGCTTGTTGGACCAGTAACGCCTGGCTTACTGAGGGGAAACTTCGGTTTTTGGTTTGCCGAAGTGCCATTCGTAGACCACGAACTTGAAGTCCTTCAGGTCGCCCTTGGCGTCGAAGCTCAGCTCGCCGGTAGGGGTCTTGAAGGTGCCCGCGTGAATGGCTTCGGCCACTTTGGCGGTGTCTTCGCTCTTGGCGGCCTTGATGCCGCCGGCGATGACTTCAATGGCCGAGTAGGCCGGGAACACGAACGGACCGGTTGGGTCCTGCTTGTTCTTGGCGAACTCTTCAACGATGGCTTTGTTGGCCGGGTCGGTATCGAAGGATTTCGGCAGGGTTACCAGCAGGCCTTCGGAAGCGCCCTGGGCGATTTGCGAGATGGAGTCGTTGCCGACGCCTTCCGGGCCCATGAACTTGGCGTTCAGGCCTTTTTCCTTGGCTTGGCGCAGGATCAGGCCCAGCTCCGGGTGGTAGCCGCCGTAGTAGACGAAATCGACGTTGGCTTGCTTGAGCTTCTGGATGATCGAGGAGAAGTCTTTGTCGCCGGCGTTCAGGCCTTCGAAGACGGCAACCTTGGTGCCTTTCTTCTCGAGAGTCTGCTTGACGGCGGTGGCGATGCCTTCACCGTATTGCTGCTTGTCGTGCAGGACGGCAACGATTTTCGGCTTCACGTGGTCGGCGATGTAGTTGCCGGCCGCCGGGCCCTGGGCGCTGTCCAGGCCGATGGTGCGGAAGATCAGCTTGTAGCCACGGGCGGTGATTTCCGGGCTGGTGGCTGCCGGGGTAATCATGATCACGCCTTCGTCTTCATAAATGTCGGACGCTGGCTGAGTGGAGCTGGAGCAGAGGTGACCGACCACGAACTTGACGCCGTCGTTGACCACTTTGTTGGCCACGGCCACGGCTTGTTTAGGATCGCAGGCGTCGTCGTATTCCTTGGCTTCGAGCATTTTGCCGTCGACGCCGCCCTTGGCGTTGATGTCGGCGATGGCCTGCTTGGCACCCATGAATTGCATGTCGCCGTATTGCGTTACAGGACCAGTCTTCGGACCGGCGATGCCGATCTTGATGGTGTCGGCTGCGAACGAATGGCCGGCAACCCCAGCCAGGACCATAGCGGCAAACAGTTTGGAAATCTGCTTAGTAGCCTTATTCATAGTGCTCCACTCTTACTGTTGTATTTTTTATAGTTCTAGCGGCCTTGTGAGCTGCAGAACCGGATCGGATATCTCGGATATCCCCCCGGCAGTGCCCTGGCAACTGTACCGGTACAGTGTAGAGCGCCGGTTGATCGCTTGAAAAGCTGGCTGCCGGGGGCAAACCCCGGGGGTGTCGCTTAAATGAAAGAAAAAGACAGAATTGCGGCGGGGGTAATGCCTGACTCTCGCGCATTCCTTGGCTTTCCTGACACTTTCAATCGATAACGCATTTGCAACTGGGTTTTTCTGCCTGAAGCGTGACGTTATGATTGCGCCGATTTTTTCTTCAGGTGAACTCCCATGACGCAAGAACCTAGCACCCTCTATGCCAAGCTGCTCGGTGAAACCGCCGAAATCTCCTGGAAAGAGCTTGAACCGTTCTTTGCCAAAGGTGCCCTATTGTGGGTCGACCCATGCCTGGATTTGATCGAAGCCGCCGAGGGAATGGCCGAGGACAATCGCGACAAAGTCGCTGCCTGGCTGGCCGCGGGCAGCCTTGGCGAAGTGTCTGCACCGCGGGCATTGGACCTGGTTGAACGCGACCCGAGCTTGTGGGCGGTGGTGGTTTCGCCGTGGATACTGATCCAGGAAAGGGCGGCGTGATAAAGGGTTGCACTGAAAAGGTGCGTTATTTTCCGTTTTAAAAGTGTGTAGCTGAGTAACCGCTGTTGCCGTGATGGCATCTTGCCGTGAAGAAAGGTCACAGCGCTGGGTGACGCGCACGTCATGGGAACAGTTTTCTCGCCGTTGAATAGGCCGGAGAATTGTTTCTCAGTGTGAATAAAAGGGTGGTGCCTGTCAGATCGCGGCGTAGGAAACGGCGAATTCCGGTAAAGTTCGCCGCTTGTCACCCGGAGCTAGTCATGCCGTCAGCGCTGTCCCCCTTAGCGAAGCCTTCGCACCAACTGCTTTACCTTATCTACGGTCGCCAGGACGTTTATCGGCGCGAAGCCAAGTTCAGCATCCTCACCGCCCTGTCCCAACTCAAACCGGGCGAGTCGCTGTGCATCCGGGTCATGACCGATCGGCCTCAGGACTACATGGGCTGGCCGGTTGAAACCATCGCCCTGGACGAGCAGACCCTGGCCCAATGGCAGGGTGAAAACGGTTACCCTCATCGCCGCAAGGCCTGCGCGATCGCCCAAGGGCTTATGCGGGCGGACAAGACCCTCTTCGTTGACACCGACACGCTGTTCCTCAAGTCCCCCCATCGTGTGTTCGAACTGATAGAGCCGGGCCAGTATGTGATGGACGGCTTCGAATACGACTGGAGCTATGTCTGCAAGCGCCCTGACTATCTCAAGTTGGGCGAGCACCTGCAGGCCCATGGCATCTCTGCGGATAACAGCTTCAAGCTCTATAACAGTGGTCTGTGCGGCGTGCGTGCCAGCGATGCGCCGCTGCTCGAAGCCTCTATCCGCCTGATCGACGAGTGGACGCGGAACTCGTTCGATATTCACACCATCGAGCAAATCGCGATTTCCTTCGCGATGCGCGACCAAAAGGTGCGCGAGGCGCATAAATTCGTTCATCACTACTTCGCCGATAAGCGCTTCTTCCATGCCATGCAAGCGCACTTCTTCACCCTTCACGGTGAGGCATTCGGCCCCGAGCTGGTCGCGCGATGCAGGGATGTGCCGCGAGTCAAGCCGGTGCCCTCGCCCTGGCAGCGGCTGCGCATCAAGTGGAAGCTGCGCAATCAGCGCAAGCACCTGAAAAAGGTCGGTCGTGACTTGCTCTACGGCAGTTCGGCGCCTGCGCATCCGTACTACGACGTGTGCCGACACGGGTGGTGGGAATCGGCTTCGCGGGAGATTCGTGGCTGGGATGAGGCGGAGCAGAAGCGGTTCTTCGGCGCAAAAAATTCCGGCTGGCCGAAGCATTTGCCCCGGCCTGCAAGACGCGCCGACGAAAAGACCATCATCGCGTTCCTGCGCCAACGCATGACGCACTGAGGTTGCAACGGCGCCAGGCGGCGCCGTCACACTGGGCTAGGCGGTCTTGCCGGTGTGGTTATTCAACGAAATAACCTTGGTCTTGCCGATGCGGTGACGGTAGATCTCGCGCAAGTACTTGATCGCCTTCTTCACGCAATCCCGTGACAGGCGAATGTCATTGATCGACACGAACTTCTCTTTGTCGTTGATCAACTCGCGGTACTTCTTCTCATACATCGGCTTGATCGCGTACCAGTTGGTATCGAGGATCTTCGCCGGGTTTTCAAACTCGTTGAGCAACTCGTCGATGCGGTCTTCGTCGAAGTCCTCGTGGATGATGAAATCCAGGATCGAGTTGTCCAGGGTGTCGTCGAAGCGGTACGGGTTGCGTGCAAAGCAACGCTTGATAAAGGCCACGATCAGCGTTAGGAAGTCATCCGACAGGCACGGGCTCTTGGCGATCAGGGTGGTCAGCGACAGGTTGGCGGACGCGCCGATTACCAGGGCATAGCGCTTGAGGGTGGTGTTGGGGAACAGGCTGTTGAGGTGAGTCTTGAGCCGGTTCAGGTCCATGTAGGACAGCTTGTAGTCCTTGGGCAGCGAGACGATCGACACCACCGACGAGCAGTTCTTGAAAAAGTGCAGGTCATGCAGCGCCGCCGCATCGTAGCCGGAGTTCTTGTATTGCTCCAGGGACGCCTTGTAGCGCTTGGACTCGATCGGCAACAGGCTGATGCCTTCGATGGCCTGGGTGACCTTGTTGAAATGCGGCAGGTCGATGGAGCGGAAGAACAGGTCGTCGATGTTCAGGCGCTGGGGCTCTTTCTCGAAGACTTTGAACTTGTCATTGGACGGCGCCGGGGTTTCCGGTACTACGGATTCGGCGTAGGCAATCGCCACCGGCCCGGCCAGGCTCATGAACAGGTCATTGGCGTCCAGGCGGATGGTTTCGCCGATGTCGATGCCGGCGCGACGGAAGTAGTTCTGGTCGTAGTCGGTGGTCACGGCCTGGGCGGTGAGGATGTTGAAGATCTGCTGGGAGATGTACTGGTTGGCGTGTTTTTCCATGGCATTGACGTCAATGTTCTGGATATTGCCGTCATCGCTCTCTTCGGCGTAGCGCATGATGTCGTTGGAGATCAGCATCATCGCGTTCCACGGCCGGATACGCCCCTTTACGCTGGCTTCGCTGCTGTCTTCATTGTCGAAGTTGTATGAGAAGTCCCATTCTTCCGACAGGTACTTGCACAGCAAGCGTCCGGCGTTGATGTGCAGCGCCTCGGACATTTCGCTGCGGTGGTCGGAGATGTTCGGCAGCACGCAAATACCGCTGGTGAAGATCGGTTCGAACACGAAGGCGTGGCCGCTTTTGCTGTCGTGCTCGTCGGCGGGCTTGGTGTCGAACGTCTTGTTCATGTACGAATGCTGCTGCGCCAGGCCGAATTCCGAGGCCATGCCCGAACCGGTACCGCCGCCGGCGCTGAAGATCGAGAAGTACAGGCGCGACTGGTTGGCCTTGATGCCGCAGGAGTCGATCAGGTACGAGTGGATCATCTTCCAGTCGGGGCTGGAAAAGCGCTGGGTGTCTTTGTTCAGGATGATCTTGGCCAGGTACTGGCCGAGGATCGGCGCGTTACCGGCGCCACCGGCATGGACTTCGGAGAGGTCCATGATTTTCATCTTGCTGTAGTCGCGCAGGAAGCCGCTTTTTTCGCCCTTGCGCGAGAAACGGATACGCCCGGCGATGTCCTTGTCCAGGTCGCCGAGCATCACCAGCGGTTCCACCAGGAACACCGGCTTGCTGGCCTTGCCGCCGCCCAGGCGCAGGTTGTTGCGAATCCACTGGGCCGGGCTGTAGCCCTTATCCAAGGATTTGTCTTCGGTGCTGAATTCGTTGAGGTAGAACTTGCGCGCGTTGTACACCAGCTCCGCCACGTCCAGCGCGATGTTCGAACCGCAGCGGCCCAGGCCGATCAGGCAGACCGAGGGGAATTCCTGCTCGCTGTGCTGCTCGCTGTCGCCTTCCAGGTGAGGCGGGCGCGGGAACACCATGTCGCGCAGGCCGTCGAGGTTATCGAGGATGCGGTCGGTATTGGTTTCGGTGAAGTACAGGTATTGCTGGGTGGCCAGCGGGCGGGCGGTGCTCAATGACTTTGAACCTGAGGGCTTGTCCGCAGGAGCTGGGAGCAACACATCGGATACCACGGTGGCTGGGTTATTTTTAGAAGTCATTGTGCGCCATGTGCCTGGGAGGATGGCTGAAAAGTATCAAATGGCCATCACGGAATGGGAGTTCGCGACTTTACAGTGCGTCCTTGTCCGGAACGCTCAGGCTGACCCTGTGTGCTCAGGAAAAACCTGGCCGGACTCTGATGGATCGGCCGTTTGTCGGCGATCTTTAGGTAAATGATGGCGAAATGCCAAAGATTGGACCTCAGCGAATGGGTCTGACGATGGAGTGGGGTACGGAGCGGCTCAAGGAGAGCTCTTTTTTCAGGGGCGTGTCCTTGGTTCCCGCCACGTTGGATGAGTTGAGCGGGTTGCGTCTGTCGATGCCCTGCATTGCACCCATTATTTCACTGGCGGGCACCGCCGGGCTCAACAGGTAGCCCTGGACGAAATCACAGCCATGGTTGAGCAGCAGATCGAATTGGGCCTGGGTTTCCACGCCTTCGGTCACCACTTGCAGGTGCAGGGTGTGAGCCATGCCGATAATCGCCTGGACGATCTCGATGTCGGCGGTCGACTTGGGAATGTCCTGGATAAACGAGCGGTCGATCTTCAGGGTGTTGAGCGGCAGGCGTTTGAGGTAGGCGAGTGAGGAGTAGCCGGTGCCAAAGTCGTCGATGGCCAGCGACACGCCCAGCGCGCGGATTTGCCGCAGCAGGGCCAGGGTGCTGCTGATATTGCCCATCAAGGCATTTTCGGTCACTTCCAGCTCCAGGCGGTTGGCGCCGATCCCGCTGAAGCGCAGCGCATCTTCGATCTCATCCGCCAGCTCATCGCGGGCCAGGTTCAGGGCCGAGCAATTCACTGTCATGGTCAGTTCGGTATAGCCTCGGTCGGAGAGCAGGCTCAAGTCATGACAGGCCTGGCGCAAGACCCAGTGGTCGAGTTCGGCGATCAGCCCGTTGCTTTCGGCAATTCCGATAAACCGGTCTGGGGTCAGCAGCCCCTGTTGCGGATGCTGCCAGCGCACCAGGGCCTCCAGGCGTGTCACTTTGCCCAGCTTCATGTCAAAGATCGGTTGGTAGAACAGTACCAACTGGTTCTGGGCGCGCAGGGCGCTGCGTAGCTCTTCTTCCAATTGCAGTTCGAGGAAGGCACGGGTCTTCAGGTTGGAGCTGAAGAAGTTCAGGCCATTGCGTCCCATGTCCTTGGACTGGTACAGCGCCAGGTCGGCATTTTTGAGCAGCTCTTCGCAGGTCAGGCCATCCTCCGGAAACAGGCTGATGCCGATGCTGGTGGTCATCACCATACGGCGGCCGGCGAGTTCGACCGGGTCCTTCATCTTCTGCATGATGCGCTGGGCCAGGTGTCGCGCTTCGTCGCGGTGGTGAACGCTGATCAGGATGCAGAACTCATCGCCGCCAAACCGTGCGACCACGTCCGCATGGCTGCGCACGGAGCCTTTGATATGGCTGGCGAGCACGCTGAGCAATTGATCCCCAGCGTCATGGCCGAGGCTGTCGTTGATGCGTTTGAAGTGATCGATATCGAGGAAAATAACCGCCATCATGCCGTTTGAAGCCGTTTTTTCGGCGATTTTTTCCGCAAAAATCTGATTGAAGCCGCGCCGATTAAGCAGGCCGGTCAGCGCATCGTAATGCGCCACCTGTTGCAGGGAGGCGCGGGCCTGGTCCAGTTCGCTGAGCAGCGCGTTGACCCGACGCAGGTCGCGCTCCTTGTGCTGCAGCTTCTTGTCCGCCAGCGCGGCGCTGATGCTGCTGCCGATCACCAGCAGGGTGATCACGGCGACCGACAGGCCCAGTTGGATAGGGTTATTGTTCAGTGGTAACGAGAGATCGGCGCCGGTGGGGACGATCAGTTGCATGGCGGCCATGCCGGTAAAGTGCATGCTGATAATGCCTGCGCCCAACATCAGGCTGGCGGCGTATTTGAGCAGTTGATGGAAGACGCCGGCGCCGGTACGCAGGTAGCTCGACAACAACAGAGCGGCCAGGCTGGCGCCAATGGCGATGCCCACCGAGGCGAGCAGCAGGCCCGACTCGAAATACGCCTGGGCCTGGGAACGCATGGCCGACATGCCGACGTAATGCATCAGGGCGATGCCGATGCCCATCCACAGCGATGCCAGCAGGTATTGGTTAAACCGCAGTCTGGTGTGACCGAGGGTTTGCATGGCGAACAACGAGGCGATCAGGGCGATGACCAGCGAGGCGAACGTCATGAGCAGGTCGTAGTGAATCGCGATGGGGGCCTGGAAGGCCAGCATGCTGATGAAATGAGTGGACCAGATACCCCCTGCCAGGCAACCGGCACCCAGCCAACGCCAATGGCGGCGAGCGGTAGGGTCTTCGACATGGCCAACCCGTTCGGCCATGTCCAGGGTGCCGAACCCCGCCGCACAGGCGACCAGATAGGCCAGCAGCACCAGAAAAGGGTTATGACTGCAATTGAGTAATAAGTGCCCGTTCGCTGGGAGGTCGGTAAAAAAGTGCAGACCTAGCCATTCCATAGCATGTCCCGTCATAGCGTCACGTCACAGCCTACGGCGATGACCTATGAGGTCGAGTATAGAAGCCTCGCGGGATTTTCCAGCGATAATGGCACTTTGCTCTGAATGATTTTGGCATGCCGTGCATAGCAATTAGTGCTAAGCGCTGATGGGCAACTCCAACTCGAACGGTGCTTGTAACGGCGGCAGGCCGAACGCAGCGCGGGCCGCGTCGCAATCGACATTCTGCTCGCCCTGGCTCCATGAAGCTTCGAATTCCCGGCAGGGGCTTGAGCGTTGCTCATAAATCGAGCAGCTCGTACCTTTGCCGACTTCGCCTTCAAGGCTGCAGCAGCGCGCGGGCTTCTGGTCGGTGCCGATCATTGCCACGCGGGTCGGGTTGATCTGCACCACCAGGTCATCAGGCACCGTACCCCCCGAGGAGGCGCACTCACCCCAGAAGAAAGACACACGAAAGTGTGAACAGCAGGCACCGCAACTCAGACACGGACTGGCTTCGGACATGGGCGTCATCGATAAGAAAAGTAGAGTGGGGTACTACTGGAAGGCTCGCCATTCTAATCGGGTCATGGCCGTTGGGAAGGGGGGCAGGCACTTATATTTTTGTCGGCAAAGTCCCGTGTTGTCGGGTGAAATCATGCCCTATCAGCTTTACGAATCATTACAGACAACCACGGCTCGCCTGACTATGTTGCAGGTACCGGGCGGGATGCATCGGGCATCGCAGCTCTCATAACAATAAAAGAGACGGACCCATGCAGAACTCGACCCAAGCGGCGAATGCCTGGCGCATTCTGTTCCTGCTGTTCCTCGCCAACCTGTTCAACTTCTTCGACCGCACCATTCCGGCGATCATCATCGAACCGATCCGCATGGAATGGCACCTGAGCGACTTCCAGCTCGGCATCATCGGAACCGCCTTCACCATCGTTTATGCCATTGCCGGCCTGCCGCTGGGGCGTCTGGCCGATACCGGCTCGCGCAGCAAACTGATGGGCTGGGGCCTGTTCGCGTGGAGCGGGCTGACAGCGGTCAACGGCCTGGTTGGCAGTTTCTGGACGTTTTTGCTGGTGCGCATGGGCATCGGTATCGGTGAAGCCAGCTATGCGCCGGCGGCCAACTCGCTGATTGGCGACCTGTTCCCGGCGCACCGTCGCGCCCGGGCCATGGGGATTTTCATGCTGGGCCTGCCTTTGGGCCTGTTGCTGGCGTTCTTCACCATCGGCTGGATGGTCAAGACCTTCGACAGCTGGCGCGCGCCGTTCTTCATCGCCGCCGTGCCGGGGCTGATCCTTGCGGTGTTCATGTTCTATATCAAGGAACCCAAGCGCGGCGCCGCCGAAGCCGTACAAGTCTCCCAGGAGCGCGTCGATCGCCCGATTCGCCGCGTGCTGGCCGTGCCGACCTTCCTGTGGCTGGTGCTGGCCGGGTTGTGCTTCAACTTCGCCACCTATGCGTGCAACTCGTTCCTGGTGCCGATGCTGCAGCGCTATTTCCTCATGCCACTGCAGGACGCGGCGGTCGCCACCGGCGTCATCGTCGGGTTGACCGGCCTGGTGGGCCTGACCTTGGGGGGCTGGATTGCCGACAAGATCCATCAACGCGTTGCCAATGGCCGACTGCTGTTTGCGGCGTGCAGCCTGATCATCTCCACCGTCACCACCGCCTGGGCCCTGCATGCCGGGCGCATCGAGATCGGCGTGTTTGTGGTGCTGTTCAGTGTGGGCTGGTTGTTTGCGTATAACTTCTACACCTGTGTGTACACCGCGATCCAGGACGTGGTCGAGCCGCGCCTGCGGGCCACGGCGATGGCGCTGTTCTTTGCCGGCTTGTACTTGCTGGGCGGAGGCATGGGGCCGATTGTGGTGGGCGGGTTGTCCGATCACTTTGCCCATGCGGCGATGTATGCGGCGGGGGCCGAGCAGATGACCGAGGCTTACAAGGCGGTGGGCTTGCATGACGCCATGTACCTGATTCCGGTGGCGTTGTTCTTGACCATGCTGTTCCTGTTCCAGGCGTCACGCAGTTTTGTGCGTGATGCCAAGCGGATGAAGGAGGGGTTGAAGGGGGTTGAGGTGCCGGCTGCGGCTGCGATGGCTTGATTCTGCGGTGACGCCATCGGGGTGAGCCCCCTCCCACAGTAGACCGCGTTGTCATGTCGGTCACCGATCAATGTGGGAGGGGGCTTGCCCCGATAAGGCCCGCAATGCCAACGCTGTTCTCAAGCGAATAAAAAAGGCCCGCAGTGCGCGGGCCTCTATTCAACAGGGCAGGGCGGTAATCAACCCGCTACCAACACCCGAATCGCCTCCAGTCGCAGCGCCGCCTTGTCGAGCATGGCCAGGCCTTGCTCACGTTGGTTGCGCAGGGCGACCAGCTCGCTGTCGCGAACGGTCGGGTTGACCGCTTGCAACGCGGTCAGGCGCGCCAGTTCTTCGTCGGTGTCTGCCGCCAGGCGACGCTTGGCTTCGGCCACACGTTCGGCGTGACGCGGCGTGATCTTCTCTTCACCGGCATTGATCCGCGGTGTGAGTTGATCGCGCTGGGCCTGCACGAACTTGTTGGCGCTGGCCCGAGGCACGCTTTCCAGCTGGTCGTTCAAGGTTTCGAACGAGACGCGGCCGGACAGGTCGTTGCCATTGGTGTCCAGCAGGCAGCGCAGTGCCGCCGGAGGCAGGTAACGGCCCAGTTGCAGCGCGCGGGGCGCGACCACTTCGCTGACATAGAGCAGCTCCAGCAACACGGTGCCCGGCTTGAGCGCTTTGTTCTTGATCAGCGCCACGGCGGTGTTGCCCATGGAGCCGGACAGCACCAGGTCCATGCCGCCCTGCACCATTGGGTGTTCCCAGGTGATGAACTGCATGTCTTCACGGGACAGCGCCTGGTTACGGTCGTAGGTGATGGTCACGCCTTCGTCGTCGCCCAGGGGGAAGCTGGCGTCGAGCATCTTCTCGCTGGGCTTGAGGATCAGCGCGTTTTCCGAATGGTCTTCGCTGTCGATGCCAAAGGCGTCGAACAGGGTTTCCATGTAGATCGGCAGGGCGAACTGGTCGTCTTGCTCGAGGATGTCCTCCACCAGCGCATCACCTTCACCGGCGCCACCGGAGTTGAGCTCCAGCAGGCGGTCGCGGCCGGTGTGCAGTTCCTGCTCCAGGCGCTCGCGCTCGGCACGGGCCTCGTCGATCAGGGCTTGCCACTCGCTGTCGTCGGCGTTTTCCAGCAGCGGCAGCAGGCGCGGGCCGAACTGATGCTGCAAGGCGTTGCCGGTCGGGCAGGTGTTGAGGAACGCGTTCAAGGCTTCGTGGTACCACTGGAACAGGCGCTGTTGCGGGCTGGTTTCCAGGTAGGGCACGTGCAGTTCGATCACATGTTTCTGGCCGATCCGGTCCAGACGGCCGATCCGCTGTTCCAGCAGGTCGGGGTGGGATGGCAGGTCGAACAGCACCAGGTGGTGGGAGAACTGGAAGTTGCGGCCTTCACTGCCGATTTCCGAGCAGATCAGTACCTGGGCGCCGAATTCCTCATCGGCGAAGTAAGCGGCGGCGCGGTCACGCTCGAGGATGTTCATGCCCTCGTGGAATACCGTGGCCGGGATACCGGAGCGCACGCGCAGGGCGTCTTCCAGGTCCATCGCGGTTTCGGCGTGGGCGCAGATCACCAGGACCTTGGTGCGCTTGAGCATTTTCAACTGGTCGATCAGCCATTCGACGCGCGGGTCGAAGCGCCACCAGCGGTTTTCTTCGTCGATGTCCGGTTGCGACTGGAAGCTGACTTCCGGGTACAGCTCGGCGTGTTCGCCCAGGGGCAACTCGAGGTATTCGTCCGGGTTCGGCAGCGGGTAGGCGTGCAGCTTACGCTCCGGGAAGCCCTGCACGGCGGCACGGGTGTTACGGAACAGCACGCGGCCGGTGCCGTGGCGGTCGAGCAGTTCACGCACCAGGCGCGCACTGGCTTCGGCGTCGCCATCGTTGACGGCGGTCAGCAGCGCTTCGCCTTCGTTGCCGAGGAAACCCTGGATGGTCTTGTGCGCGGCAGGCGACAGGCGGCCCTTGTCGAGCAGCTCCTGCACGGCTTCGGCCACCGGGCGATAGTTCTCGCTTTCGGCACGGAAGGCGTGCAGGTCGTGGAAACGGTTCGGGTCCAACAGGCGCAGGCGCGCGAAGTGGCTGTCCTGGCCCAGCTGTTCCGGAGTGGCGGTGAGCAGCAGCACGCCGGGAATCACTTCGGCAAGCTGCTCGACCAGCGCGTATTCCGGGCTGGCTTTGTCTTCATGCCAGACCAGGTGGTGGGCTTCGTCGACCACCATCAGGTCCCAGCCGGCGGCGAACAGTGCGTCCTGGGCCTTCTCATCGTCCACCAGCCACTCCAGCGCGACCAGGGCCAGTTGGGTGTCTTCGAACGGGTTGGCGGCATCGCTTTCGATAAAGCGTTCTTCATCGAACAGCGCCACTTGCAGGTTGAAGCGGCGGCGCATTTCCACCAGCCACTGGTGCTGCAGGTTTTCCGGTACCAGGATCAGGACTCGGCTGGCGCGGCCCGACAGCAGTTGGCGATGGATCACCAGGCCGGCTTCGATGGTCTTGCCCAGGCCCACTTCGTCCGCCAGCAAGACCCGTGGTGCGATACGGTCAGCGACTTCACGGGCGATATGCAATTGGTGGGCAATAGGTTGCGCACGCACGCCACCCAGGCCCCACAGCGAGGATTGCAATTGGCGGCTGGTGTGTTCAAGGGTGTGATAGCGCAGCGAGAACCAGGCCAGCGGGTCGATCTGCCCGGCGAACAGACGGTCGCTGGCCAGGCGGAACTGGATAAAGTTGGAGAGCTGGGTTTCCGGCAGGGTGACCTGCTCGTTCTGCCCATTGAGGCCGTGGTAGACCAGCAGGCCGTCGACGTCGTCGACTTCCTGCACGGTCATTTTCCAGCCTTCGAAATGGGTGATGGAGTCACCCGGCGAGAACCTCACACGGGTGAGGGGCGCATTCCGTAGCGCATACTGGCGGGTGTCGCCAGTGGCCGGATAGAGCACGGTCAACAAGCGGCCGTCCTGTGCCAGAACGGTGCCTAACCCCAGCTCTGCTTCGCTGTCACTAATCCAGCGTTGCCCCGGTTGATACTGCTGCGCCATGCTGCCTGACTCCCGCCGTGAAAAAGCCGACTATGTTAACGGAACAAGGCCCCACGCCCAAGGACTCTGACAAAAACTACGCCGTTTGGTTGGCCGGGTGAGCACGCAATCGACGGGTGGCGGGCACTTGTGAGTGTCGACTGGGTCACAGGTTGGCAAACCTGCGCTCAAGTCGCCGCGCGGCCCGCCGACAGCCTGCTGACAGGAGAACAACTATCATGCTTCCACCTATGCTGCCCGTCAGCGTCGTACCGGTTACGTCGCAACTCGACCCGGTCCGCCAGAAACCCGATATTCCGCCCGTGGTTCCTGTGCAAGCGGGCTCCAACGAAAGCACCATCGACCTGAAAAAGGGCGATGCCGAGCAGTCGACCCTGTTGTTGCGTGAAGAGCAACGCCGTCAGCAGGAACAGCAGAAACGCCGGCGCGAAGCCGATGAAGACCCGGATCAGCACTTGGCGATCCCGGGCGACCTGCTCAATGCCGACAACACCGTACCGGTCGTGCCGCTGATCGAAGACGCGCCGCGCCAGGGTTTGTGGGTGGACGTCGAGGTTTAACCGCGCAGTTCCTCCAGAGCCGCGATCAGCAATTCGATGTCACGCTCGTTGTTGAAGGGGCTGACGGAGATCCGCGCAATGCTGGTCAGGCCACGGGCCTGCATATCCAACGGGGTGTAGGCCACACCGTTGGCGCCGATATTGATCCGTTTCAATCCCAATTGTCGCTTGAGTTCGAAGGCGTCCCAGCCGGCGAGGTTGAAGGCGATCAGGCCTGATTGAAGCGTGCCCAGGTCATGCAGCGACACGCCGGGAATCCCACGCAATGCTTCGCGGATTCGCCTGCTGGTGTGCGTGATGCGTTCCCATACACGCTCGATCCCCAATTGATTCATCTCCTGCAGCGCATTGCCCAGGCCCGCCAACAGGGCAAAGGACGCCTCACTGGTTTCAAAGCGTCGGGCGTCGTTGCGCAGGTCGAAACCGTCGGCGCTCCAGGGGGCGGAAAACACGTCGCGCTGGGCGGGGTTCAAGTGTGGGAGGAAATCCGGTCGCACATACAGCAGCGCCGTCCCCCGTGGCCCGCGCAGGTGCTTGCGCCCGGCCGCCTTGAGCACATCGCACTGCAACGCCTGCACGTCCACCGGCACCTGGCCGACGGCTTGGCCGGCATCGATAAAGTAGGCAATGGCATGACGCCTGGCCACTTCGCCGATGGCCTGGGCGGGGTTGATCAGGCCGCCGTTGGCGGGGAGCCAGGTGAGGTCGATGAGTTTTACGCTTGAATCGATCATTGCTTCCAACGCCACGGGGCACACCGCGCCGGTGGCATCGCAGGGGATGACGTCCACCCGCGCGCCGGCTTGCACCGCCAACTGCATGCTCGCCAGGTTGCCGCCCCATTCGTGGCGCCCTACCAGAATGCGGTCGCCCGGCTGCCACGGGCCCAAGGCCTGGAACGCCATGCTCCAGGCGGTCGAGCCGCTGCTGGCAAAGGCAATCGATGGGGTGGGCGCGTTGAGCAACTGCGCGGCCGCGCGGCGGGCTTTTTCTACCAGCAACGCGCCATGCTCGCCGGCTTCCATCGGGCCGTCGCGGGCTTCGCGTTGTAGTTGGTCAATGATGGCGTCAAGGGTCGCCTGGCTCGGCAAGGAGGCACCGGCAGAGTTGAAGTGCACGATGCCCGATTGGCAGCCGGGAGTGCCCTCGCGCAGATGTTGCACGTGCAGCGGGCTCACGGCTGCAACTCGAAAATCCCGTCAACCTCCACCGCCACGCCGGCCGGCAGACTTGAAACGCCCACTGCCGTGCGCACATGCCGGCCTTTTTCGCCGAGGGCATTCACCAGCAGGTTGGACGCACCATTGGCCACGGCGCCCTGGTGCTGGAAGTCGCTGCTGCTGGCGATAAACACTCCCAGGCGCAGGATGCGCACCAGGCGCGACAGGTCATCGCCCAGGGCATCGCTCAATTGCGCGAGTAAGCCCAGTGCAGCCAGTTCCGCTGCCTGGATACCTTCTTCCTCGCTGAGGGATTCGCCCAGGCGGCCCACGTAGGCAGGCTTGCCGTCTATCAGCGGGATTTGCCCAGAGATAAACAGCTGGTTCTGGCTGACCACATGGTTGATGTAGTTGGCAATCGGTTGGCTGGGTGATGGCAGCGTCAGGCCGAGGGCTTGCACGCGGTGGTGGAGGGAGTCGCTCATGGTGAATCCTCTTGGGTCAGGAGGTTTCAGCATGTGGGGCAGGGGGGAGTGTCGACAAACGGATAGATCTCATTCGACGTATCGAAATAACTCACGTGTCGCGGCAGATGTCCTTCAACCACTCGCTGAAACACAGCGCGGCGTCGCTGGCAGGGCCTTGCGCTGCAATCAACCAGTAGCCTATTTCACTGTGATAGGGCGGCCAATCGAAGGCTTCTACCAGGCTGCCATCATCCAGCCTGCGTTGGATCAAGCGATGACGGCCCATGGCAATGCCCTGGCCGGCCACCGCAGCTTCGACCACGATGTTGTAGTCGTGGAGCATGACGCGCGGATGGTGCTTGAGGTCGACTTGATAATGCCCAGACCAGTCCGTCCACTCAAAAGGCCGGTGCGAAGTGGCGATCAACAGCGCACCGTTGTGCACTTGGCTGGCCTTGAATGCCGGGCTGCACACCGGAGAGATCACCTCCGGCATCAGTCGTGTGGCCTGTACGTCGGGCCAGTCGCCCTTGCCGTAGCGAATGGCCAGGTCGACTTCGGCCGCCGCGACGTTCGCCAGTTGAATCGCCGGCAGCAATTCCACCTGGATATGCGGATAGCGATTGAGAAAACCGGCCAGGCGCGGCGCCAACCACAAGGTGGCGAACGACGCCAGCAGGCCGACACGTAGCACCGTGGCGCCGGGCACCACCCGTTGGGCGCGGGTCGCGACGGCAATGGCGTTCAGGGCGGGACGGATTTCGGCGTAGTACTGCTGGCCGTCTGCAGTCAGATCGATCGCGCGGGTGCGTCGGATAAACAGCGATTTACCCAGGTGCTGTTCGAGTTTTTGTACCTGATGGCTCAGGGCACTCTGGGTTACCGACAACTCCTGCGCGGCCTTGATAAAGCTCAAGTGCCGGGCCACGGCTTCAAAGGCGCGCAGGGCCAGCAGCGGCGGAAGATCCTTATGCAGTGCCACCTGGATGGGCCTCCTTGAGTGGTTGGAAAGTGCCGATTTTGGGCGTCGGTCGGCCTTTTGTCTCCGGTTGATTTGCCGCCGGGCGCAGGAGTCCGCATTATTGAGCCTTACTCGCCACGACGTAAGCCAAGCCATGAGTGATGACGACAAGCTGATCGACCTGAACGCCGAGCGCGCCAAGCGCGTGCATGACCTGAATGACAAGCGCCTGAATGAAGTGCGCCAGGCGTTCGAACAGGCGATGCCTTTAGGCAAAGCCAAGAAAAAATCAAAGAACAAACCCAAAAAGCGTTAAAACGGCCTGCATCTATTGATGCAGGTCAGTTACTGCCCTTCTTTACGCCCCGTCGCGGGCGACATTGATCCCCGTCAATTTTTCAATCCGCCTTCTCCATTAACTTAGCCCTATCGCAACAAGGCAAGTGCAGGAGGCCGGTCATGTTTATCGATAATGTGGTATTCGCCGGAGTGCTGACTGTAAGCCTCATGGTGCTGTTTTTTGTAGGGTTTGGATTTTTTATCTGGAAAGACGCGAACAAGCGTAAAAAACCTTAGGTCTTTCCGGGTTACATGAGCACGCAAGGCATTTTGGGCGACTTCGGTCGCCCTTTTTTTTTGGGTGTTCAATTCTGGTCCATAAAAAAAGGTGCGGTCCTCACAGAGGCCGCACCTTTTTTGTCAGCGCCTGGCGATCAGTTGCCCAGTGCCTTGGAGGCCAGCCAGAACAAGCCGGCCGAGAGGCCCACGGTCGCAGGCAGGGTCAACACCCAAGCCATCAGGATGGTCTTGACCGTGCCACCTTGCAGGCCGCTCTTGTTGGCGACCATGGTGCCCGCTACGCCGGAAGACAGGACGTGGGTGGTGGAGACCGGCAGGGCGAAGATATTGGCGAAGCCAATCATGGTGGCGGTGGTGATCTGTGCCGACATGCCCTGGGCATAGGTCATGCCCTGCTTGCCGATCTTCTCGCCGATCGTCAGTACCACACGCTTCCAGCCCACCATGGTGCCCAGGCCCAGGGCCAGTGCGACCGCGAGGATCACCCAGAACGGCGCGTACTCGGTGGTGGCGGTGAGGTCCTTGCGCAGTTTGTCGAGGTCGGACTTCTCACGCGCTTCCAGGCCCGGCAACTTGCCGACTTTTTTCGCGGTGTCGTCCAGGCACAGCAGGTAGCGGCGCACTTCGATGCGGTGATCGGCACTCAGGGAATGGTAATCGGAGACGCCTTTCAAGGTATCCAGCAAGGCATTGATGGTGGGTTCGGTCTGCTGCGGGTTGCAGCGGAACTTGCCCGGCAGGTCGTCTTTCACGCTTTTGCCCAGGGCCAGGAACTCACCCAGGGTCTCGTGGTTGCGCTGGTAGAACTGGTTAAGGTGCAGCGTGGCGTCGCGAGTACGCTCGATCTGGTAGGTGGTGCTGCCCAGGTCGAGTACGAACTGCGCCGGCACGATACCGATCAGCACCAGCATGATCAGGCCGATGCCTTTCTGGCCATCGTTGGAGCCGTGCACGAAACTCACGGCCATGGCCGAAATCACCAGGACCAGGCGGTTCCAGAACGGCGGGTGCTTCTTGTCGTCGAGCTTGCGGCGCTGGTCCGGGGTCTTGTGCATCTTCGACAGCGGGCGCCACCATTTCAGGCCGATCAGCACCAGGGCTGCGACCAGGAAGCCGGCCATCGGCGAGAACACCAGGGACGCGCCGATATCGACGGCCTTCTGCCAGTTCACACCGTCAGCCAGGGGGATGTCGTTGATCAGGGCATTGGCCAGGCCGACACCGAGGATCGAACCGATCAGGGTGTGGGAGCTGGAGGCGGGGATACCGAAGTACCAGGTGCCCAGGTTCCAGGTGATCGCCGCGGCTAACAACGAGAAGACCATCGCCAAGCCATGGCCGGTGTTCACATTGATCAGCAACTCCACGGGCAGCAGGTGCACGATGGCGTAGGCGACACCGACACCACCGAGCAACACGCCGAGGAAGTTGAACACCCCGGAGAAGAACACGGCCAGATGCGGCGGCATGGCTTTGGTATAGATGACTGTGGCCACCGCGTTAGCGGTGTCATGAAAGCCATTGATGAACTCGAAGGCGAGGACAAAGGCCAGGGCGAGCAACAGGCTCACGAGAACCCAAGCATCCAGTCCGCTGAATAAATCGATCATGAAGGTTTTCTGACCCGGTCGTAAGGGGGCGCGATTATGCCAGAAAACCTCGGTAATCGATGCACTAGCTGCTCATCGGTATCAATCTTCATCGAATCGCCAGGGGCAAAAGCTGGCGATCCCAGGGTTTTCGGGGCTTTGGCAAGTCTTTGATTTATAAAGCGCAGGGCTGAAAGGACAGGGTTTTGTCACCAAATCGTCATGCCTGAAACATTTGTATGAAATTTTACAGGCGATGGTGGGATTCAGGTCGGCTGGAGGATGGCTAAATGGCATCGCTGCAGGCAGGGCCCTGGACTCGATCCGAAGCGCTTATGGCTCTTCGGCCTTGAGTTCCTGTTCAATCTTTTGGATTTCCTGGGCAAATGCCTGGTCGAGCAGGCTGGCTCGCTTGCGCCATGGTTTGCGTTCAGGTTCAGGCTGGGCGGCGTAGGTGGTGACTTCCCCGCCGTAAACGTCCTTGTAACGTTGCTCCTGGCGCTCAAGTTCCGCGCGCAGTTCATCTTTCGTCACGTTGTTACCTAATTGAGTTGGGTGTAAGTACATTGCAGTGTTTGGCCTGAATGTCGCCCTCGGGTTGTTCCAACTTGAACCCACGAAGTGTTCAAGTTTGAATGAAAACGGGAGGCCACTGTTGGGCGGTCATTCCAGGCAGGTAGTTGCGATCGTCCATGCACGGCCTGTGCATGGTTTGGCGAGTTCCAGCCTCAATATGAAACCGGGCTCTCCTCCGCACAGGATGCATTATAGCGGCGCATTTGAATAACACTATCGGCATAAAGTTAAAAACCGTCAACTTTGTGTGAGTGTTTTGTTACGTCGACGCGTCAGTATTTGCTGAAATTCTGGCGTCATAAACTCAACAAGGAAACAAGCTATTAAATTAACGGCTTAACATCGCCGGGGACGTGGTTGATAGATCGCCCTCAGCGCTAAATTGCGATAATCGCATGGTTGTCCGATAATCGCCCAATGTTGCCGGGCCTGCCTTGTGCATCACGGCCGGCCCGGCTTGTAATAGCAGCCCAATCCCCTGCGGTTGACAATAAGAGAAAGGAACCTGGCATGAACGATCAATTGCGCAACTCTTTCGCGTCAGTGGCGCCGCCGATCGTTGCCTCGCCGGCCAAGCGTATCCAGGCGTTTACCGGTGACCCCGACTTCATGACCTCCCTGGCCCGCGGCCTGGCGGTGGTGCAGGCGTTCCAGGAGCGCAAGCGCCACCTGACCATCGCCCAGATCAGCCACCGCACCGAGATCCCCCGCGCCGCCGTACGCCGTTGCCTGCATACCTTGATCAAGCTCGGCTACGCCACCACCGATGGGCGCACCTATTCATTGCTGCCCAAAGTCCTGACCCTGGGGCATGCCTACCTGTCCTCCACGCCTTTGGCGGTATCGGCCCAGCCTTACCTGGACCGCATGAGCGAGCAACTGCACGAAGCCTGCAACATGGCCACCCTTGAAGGCGATGACATCCTCTACATTGCCCGTTCGGCCACCACCCAGCGCCTGATTTCGGTGGACCTGTCGGTGGGCGGACGGTTGCCGGCCTATTGCACCTCCATGGGCCGTATCCTGCTCGCGGCATTGGATGACGCTTCGCTGCAGGACTACCTCGACCATGCCGACCTGCAAACCAAGACCAGCCGCACCCTGACCACCCCTGAAGCCTTGTTCGAATGCCTGCAACAAGTGCGTCAGCAGGGCTGGTGCATTGTCGACCAGGAACTGGAACAGGGTCTGCGCTCCATCGCCGTGCCGGTGTATGACGCGTCCGGCCAGGTGCTGGCGGCGCTCAATGTCAGTACTCACGCTGGACGGGTCAGCCGCAGCGAACTGGAGCAGCGTTTCCTGCCGAGCATGCTCAGTGCCAGCCGTGAGTTGAGTGCGCAGTTGTTTGCCTAAGGTGTTCGGTGACCGCACAGATCCCCGCTTGATCAATTGACGATGTTTCCCCCGGCTTATTACTGTGCGGCAGCGCTCTTGAGGGCGCACCAATAATAATGACGGCCCCAGGCCGTTGGCCCGCCATCGGTGTGGAATAAGAATAATGAATCAACCTTCTGTCGGCACGACCCTGGACGTCCAGTCCTTCATCAACACCCAGCCACTGTCCCGTTACCAGTGGCGCGTGGTGATCCTGTGTTTCCTCATCGTTTTCCTCGATGGCCTCGACACCGCCGCCATGGGCTTTATCGCGCCCGCGCTGTCCCAGGACTGGGGCATTGACCGCGCCAGCCTTGGCCCGGTGATGAGCGCTGCGTTGATCGGCATGGTGTTCGGCGCCCTGGGTTCCGGACCGCTGGCTGACCGTTTCGGGCGCAAGGTTGTACTGGTGGGCGCGGTGCTGGTGTTTGGCGCCTTCAGCCTGGCCTCGGCCTACAGCAGCAACGTGGACCAATTGCTGGTGCTGCGTTTTCTCACCGGGCTGGGCCTGGGTGCCGGCATGCCGAACGCGACGACCCTGCTCTCCGAATACACCCCTGAACGCCACAAGTCGCTATTGGTGACCAGCATGTTCTGTGGTTTCAACCTGGGCATGGCTGGTGGCGGGTTTATCTCGGCCAAGCTGATCCCGGCGTTCGGCTGGCACGCCTTGTTGATGATCGGCGGCATCCTGCCGTTGATCCTGGTGGTGGTGCTGATGCTGTGGCTGCCGGAATCGGCGCGTTTCCTGGTGGTGCGTAATCGAGGTGTCGATAAGGTGCGCAAGACCCTGTCGCCCATCGAACCCTCTATTGTTGCCCAGGCCACCGCCTTCAGCGTGCCCGAACAAAAAACAGTCAAGGCGCGCAACGTGTTCGCGGTGATTTTCTCGGGCACCTACAGCGCCGGCACCTTGCTGCTGTGGCTCACGTACTTCATGGGCCTGGTGATCGTGTACCTGCTGACCAGTTGGCTGCCGACCCTGATGCGCGACAGCGGCGCCAGCATGGAGCAGGCCGCCTTCATCGGCGCGCTGTTCCAGTTTGGTGGCGTATTGAGCGCCGTCGGCGTGGGATGGGCGATGGACCGGTTCAACCCCCACAAGGTCATCGGCACCTTCTACCTGCTGGCCGGGGTGTTTGCCTACGCGGTGGGGCAAAGCCTGGGCAATATCACCCTATTGGCCACCTTGGTGCTGGTCGCCGGGATGTGCGTCAACGGTGCGCAATCGGCGATGCCATCCCTGGCCGCGCGCTTCTACCCGACCCAAGGCCGCGCCACCGGCGTGTCGTGGATGCTTGGCATCGGCCGTTTCGGCGCGATCCTCGGCGCGTGGATGGGTGCCACCTTGCTGGGCCTGGGCTGGAACTTCGAGCAGGTGCTCACCGCCCTGGTGATTCCGGCCGCTTTGGCCACGGCAGCCGTGGTGATCAAAGGCATGGTCAGCCATGCGGATGCGACCTGAGATTAATCGATAGCCTGCCAACAATCCGTTCGATAATCGAACGCTGAGTCGATTATCGGATTGTTTGGCCGATTTCCCCGGCTTAATCTTCAAGCACTTCGGCGCCACCTCAGCGCCTTTTCGATCCACACCGGGAGCCCAACCCCATGGCTGAAATTCTTGCGCTGCGTGACGCGGTGAAGCAATTCGTGAACGACGGCGACACTGTCGCACTGGAAGGCTTCACCCATCTGATCCCTACGGCAGCGGGTCATGAAATCATTCGTCAGGGCAAGAAAGACCTGACGCTGGTGCGTATGACGCCTGACCTGATCTACGACCAGTTGATTGGTGCCGGGTGCGCGCGCAAGTTGATTTTTTCCTGGGGCGGTAACCCGGGTGTAGGTTCCCTGCATCGCCTGCGTGACGCGGTCGAAAAGCAATGGCCGCAACCGTTGGAAATCGAAGAACACAGCCACGCCGACCTGGCCAATGCCTACGTCGCCGGCGCATCGGGCCTGCCGTTCGCGGTGCTGCGCGCCTACGCGGGTTCCGACTTGCCCAAGGTCAACCCGCTGATCAAGAGCGTGACGTGCCCGTTCACCGGTGAAGTGCTGGCAGCGGTGCCGTCGGTGCGTCCGGACGTCACCGTGATCCACGCGCAAAAGGCTGATCGCAAGGGCAACGTGCTGCTCTGGGGCATTCTTGGGGTGCAGAAGGAAGCGGCCCTGGCGGCCAAGCGCTGCATCGTCACCGTGGAAGAAATCGTCGATGACCTGAACGCGCCGATGAACAGTTGCGTACTGCCGACCTGGGCCCTGACTGCGGTGTGCCACGTACCCGGTGGTGCCCATCCGTCCTACGCCCACGGCTACAACGAGCGTGACAATCGCTTCTACCAGGCGTGGGACCCCATCGCCCGCGACCGTGGGACCTTTACTGCCTGGATGGATGAATACATCCACGGCACTGCCGATTTCAGTGAATTCCAGGCCAAGCTGACCACGCAGCAGGAGGCCAAGTAATGGCTTACTCGACCAATGAAATGATGACCGTCGCCGCCGCGCGCCGCCTCAAGAACGGCTCCGTGTGCTTTGTGGGCATCGGCCTGCCGTCCAAGGCCGCCAACCTGGCGCGCCTGACTTCGTCGCCGGATGTGGTGCTGATCTACGAGTCCGGGCCGATTGGCGCCAAGCCCAGCGTATTGCCACTGTCGATCGGTGATGGCGAGCTGGCGGAAACCGCCGACACCGTGGTGCCGACCGGCGAGATTTTTCGCTACTGGCTGCAGGGCGGGCGTATCGACGTGGGCTTCCTCGGTGCCGCGCAAGTCGACCGCTTCGGCAACATCAACACCACCGTGGTCGGTGATTATCACCAACCCAAGGTGCGCCTGCCGGGCGCCGGTGGCGCGCCGGAAATCGCCGGCTCGGCCAAGAGCGTGTTGATCATCCTCAAGCAGTCGTCCCGTTCGTTTGTCGACAAGCTGGACTTCATCACCTCGGTCGGCCACGGCGAAGGTGGGGATTCGCGCAAACGCCTGGGGCTGCCGGGTGCCGGTCCTGTCGGAATCATTACCGACCTGTGCATCATGGAACCGGAAGAGGGCACCCATGAATTCGTGGTCACCGCCCTCCATCCGGGCGTGACCCGCGAGCAAGTCGTAGCGGCCACCGGTTGGGCGATTCGATTTGCCGAGCAGGTCAGCACCACCGCCGAGCCGACCGAGGTCGAGTTGACCGCCCTGCGTGACCTCGAAGCACGCACGGCCGCCGCCCACGGCCAAGCACCGGGAGAAGCCTGATGCGCGAGGTGTTTATCTGCGATGCGATTCGCACCCCCATCGGCCGCTTTGGCGGTGGCCTGTCCAGCGTGCGCGCCGATGACCTGGCGGCCGTGCCGATCAAGGCGCTGATCGAGCGCAACCCTTCCGTGGACTGGTCGGCCGTTGACGAGGTGTTCCTCGGCTGCGCCAACCAGGCCGGTGAAGACAACCGCAACGTCGCCCGCATGGCGTTGCTGCTGGCCGGCCTGCCGGAGAGCATTCCGGGGGTGACCCTCAACCGTTTGTGCGCCTCGGGCATGGATGCGATCGGCACCGCGTTTCGCGCCATCGCCAGTGGCGAAATGGAGCTGGCGATTGCCGGTGGCGTCGAGTCGATGTCCCGTGCGCCGTTCGTGATGGGCAAGGCGGATGCGGCGTTTTCGCGCAACATGAAGCTGGAAGACACCACCATCGGCTGGCGTTTTATCAACCCGTTGATGAAGGCCCAGTACGGCGTGGACGCCATGCCGCAGACCGCCGATAACGTCGCCGACGACTACCAGGTTTCCCGCGCCGACCAGGACGCCTTTGCCCTGCGCAGCCAGCAACGCACCGCCGCCGCCCAGGCGGCCGGGTTCTTCGCCGAAGAAATCGTGCCGGTGCGGGTCGCCCATAAAAAAGGCGAAACCGTGGTGGAGCACGATGAGCACCCCAGGGACACTACCCTTGAAGCCCTGGCCAAACTCAAACCGGTCAACGGCCCGGACAAGACCGTCACCGCGGGCAATGCCTCGGGGGTGAATGACGGTGCGGCCGCGCTGATCCTGGCGTCTGCCGAAGCGGTGAAAAAACACGGCCTGATTGCCCGCGCCCGCGTGCTGGGCATGGCCAGCGCCGGTGTCGCGCCACGGGTGATGGGCATCGGCCCGGTGCCGGCGGTACGCAAGCTGGTGGAACGCCTGGGCCTAGCCGTGACTGACTTCGATGTGATCGAACTCAATGAAGCCTTCGCCAGCCAAGGCCTGGCGGTGCTGCGTGAACTGGGCATCGCCGACGATGCACCCCAGGTCAACCCGAACGGTGGCGCCATCGCACTGGGCCACCCCTTGGGCATGAGCGGTGCACGGCTGGTATTGACGGCCCTGCATCAGTTGGAAAAAACCGGCGGCCGTAAAGGCCTGGCGACCATGTGCGTGGGCGTCGGCCAAGGCCTGGCCCTGGCGATCGAACGCATCTAATAAGAGAGGACAGCTCCATGAGTGACAAGCCCGGTTACCGGCGCCCGCAAGCGGGCACTCAGCCTGATTACCTGCACCCGGCCTACCAGTCGACGAACCTGCGTTCGCCGTCCCAGCCGTTGGTGTTCCTGCCCCATTCCTTGTCGGAAATCACCGGCCCGACCATCGGTGCCGAGCGAGTCAGCGAAAAGGACAACGACCTCACCGCCCAACACGACGGCGAACCGTTGGGCGAACGCATCATCATTCATGGCCGCGTGCTGGATGAAAACGGCCTGCCGGTGCCGGGCATCCTCGTGGAGATCTGGCAGGCCAACGCCGCCGGTCGCTACAACCACAAGCGTGACCTGCACGATGCGCCGCTGGACCCGAACTTCACCGGCACCGGGCGCACCGTCACCGACGCCGATGGCTGGTACCAGTTCCAGACCATCAAGCCTGGGGCCTACCCATGGGGCAACCACCACAACGCGTGGCGCCCGGCGCATATCCACTTTTCGCTGTTCGGCCCGAGCGTACTGACACGCCTGGTGACGCAGATGTATTTCCCTGGCGACCCGCTGCTGGAATACGACCCGATCTACAACTGTGTGCCGGATACCAGCGCCAAGGAACGCCTGATCGCCCGTTTCGACCTGGAAAAGACCATTCCTTCCTATGCCCTCGGCTACCGCTGGGACATCGTCCTGCGCGGCCGCGACGCCACGCCGATGGAGAAATGAGATGACACTCTACGCGACCACGTCCCACACCGTCGGGCCGTACTACCACATCGGCCTGACCTGGCTGAACCGCGAGGATTTGACCGTCGCCGCCACCCTCGGCGAGCGCGTGGCGATCAGCGGGCAAGTGGTGGACGGCAACGGTGATGTTGTCAACGACGCCATGCTCGAAGTCTGGCAGGCCAATGCCGCTGGCAAGTACGACCACCCTGAAGACGAGCAGGACAAGGCGCTCGACCCGAACTTCGAAGGCTTCGGCCGGGTGCCGGTGGATGCCGAAGGGCGCTTCCGCTTTACCACGATCAAGCCGGGCAGCGTGCCGGGCCTGCAAGGCACGACCCAGGCGCCGCACCTGGTGGTGCTGGTGTTTGCCCGTGGGCTGGTGAAGCACCTGCTGACGCGGATTTATTTCGAGGGCGAGGCGTTGAATGGGGATGACCCGTTGCTGGCCTGTGTGCCTGCCGAGCGGCGCGGCACGTTGATTGCCAAGCCGGACGCGGCGGGTGTGCACCAGTGGAATGTGATTTTGCAGGGCACAGATAAGGAGACGGTGTTCTTCGATTATTGAGTCGCTTGTCAGGGCCCCATCGGGGGCAAGCCCCCTCCCACATTTTGATGTGGGAGGGGGCCGGTTCAGGCACCGCCTACTCAAAAGTCTGCTTGCGGAACATGGTTGTTGCAAAGTATGTCTAGGCTATAACCGTTCCCACTGAGTGAAAAACCATGACAACAACCACCAGTCACTACACCGGAGAAGAGCGCAGCAAACGGATCTTTGCGATTGTCGGTGCCTCCTCCGGCAACCTGGTCGAATGGTTCGACTTCTACGTCTATGCCTTCTGCGCCATCTACTTCGCCCCGGCGTTTTTCCCGTCGGATGACCCCACGGTCCAACTGCTCAACACCGCTGGCGTGTTCGCCGCCGGCTTCCTGATGCGCCCCATCGGCGGCTGGCTGTTCGGCCGGGTCGCCGACAAGCACGGGCGCAAGAATTCGATGATGATCTCGGTGCTGATGATGTGCGCCGGTTCCCTGGTCATCGCCTTTTTGCCCACCTACAAAGACATCGGCGCCTGGGCCCCGGCCCTGCTGCTGGTGGCGCGGCTGTTCCAGGGCCTGTCGGTGGGGGGCGAATATGGCACCACCGCCACCTACATGAGTGAAGTCGCGCTCAAGGGCCAGCGTGGGTTTTTCGCCTCGTTCCAGTACGTGACCCTGATCGGTGGCCAACTGTTGGCGGTGCTGGTGGTGGTGATCCTGCAACAGATCCTCACTGAGGAAGAACTGCGGGCCTGGGGCTGGCGGATTCCGTTCGTGATCGGTGCGATTGCCGCGGTGATCTCCCTGCTGCTGCGCCGCACCCTCAAGGAAACCACCAGCAAGGAAACCCGCGCGGACAAGGACGCCGGCAGTATCGCCGCGCTGTTCCGTGACCATAAGGCGGCATTCATCACCGTGCTCGGCTACACCGCAGGCGGTTCGCTGATTTTCTACACCTTTACCACCTACATGCAGAAGTACCTGGTGAACACCGCCGGGATGCACGCCAAGACCGCCAGTTACATCATGACCGGCGCGCTGTTCCTGTACATGTGCATGCAGCCGCTGTTCGGCATGCTGGCCGACAAGATCGGCCGGCGTAACTCGATGCTGTGGTTCGGCGCGTTGGGCACACTGTGCACGGTGCCGATCCTGCTCAGCTTGAAAACCGTCAGCAGTCCGTTCCTGGCGTTTGTGCTGATCACCCTGGCCCTGGCGATTGTCAGCTTCTACACCTCGATCAGCGGCCTGGTGAAGGCGGAAATGTTCCCGCCACAAGTGCGCGCCCTGGGCGTGGGCCTGGCCTATGCGGTGGCCAACGCGATCTTCGGCGGTTCGGCGGAATACGTGGCCCTGGGCCTCAAATCCATGGGCATGGAAAACACTTTCTATTGGTACGTCACCGCGATGATGGCGGTGGCCTTCCTGTTCAGCTTGCGCCTGCCGAAACAGGCGGCGTACCTGCATCACGATTTGTAAGGGATGAGTTATGACACTGCGCACGAGCAATCAACTGTTCGACGCTTACTTCACTGCTGACAGCATGGCCGAGGTGTTCTGCGACCAGGGACGCCTGCAGGGCATGCTCGATTTCGAAGCCGCGCTCGCCCGGGCGCAGGCCCGGGTCGGGTTGATCCCCCAGGCCGCCGTGGCGCCGATTGCCCAGGCCTGCCTGGCGTCGCTGTACGACGTGGATGCCCTCGGCGTGGCGATTGCCACGGCGGGGAATTCCGCGATTCCGCTGGTGAAGGCCCTGGGCAAGTTGATTGCCAGCGGGGATGCCGGGGCCGAACGTTATGTGCACCTGGGCGCGACCAGCCAGGACGTGATGGACACCGGGCTGGTGCTGCAACTGCGCCGGGCCCTGGGGTTGATCGAAACGGACCTGGCGCGTCTGGGCGACGTGCTGGCCGCCCAGGCCCAGCGTTATGCGACGACGCCGTTGGCCGGGCGTACCTGGTTACAGCACGCGACGCCGGTCACCCTGGGGATGAAGATTGCCGGTTGGCTGGGCGCGGTGACGCGCAGTCGCCAGCGTTTGAAAGAACTGCAACCGCGTTTGCTGGTGCTGCAATTCGGCGGCGCGTCCGGGACGTTGGCGGCACTCGGCGAACACGCCATGCCGGTGGCCGAGGCGCTGGCGGCGGAGTTGAAGCTGAGCTTGCCTGAACAACCCTGGCACACCCAACGGGATCGTCTGGTGGAGTTCGCCTCCGTCCTGGGCCTGATCGCCGGCAGCCTCGGCAAACTGGGCCGCGATATCAGCCTGCTGATGCAAACCGAAGCGGCCGAAGTGTTCGAGCCGTCGGCGCCCGGCAAGGGCGGTTCGTCGACCATGCCGCACAAACGCAACCCGGTGGGCGCCGCCGTGCTGATCAGCACCGCCACGCGCGTGCCCGGCCTGGTGGCGACGATGTTCAGCGCCATGCCCCAGGAACATGAACGCAGCCTGGGCCTGTGGCACGCCGAATGGGAAACCTTGCCGGAGATTTGCCGCCTGGTGTCCGGGGCCTTGAAACAAGCGCTGCTGGTGAGCGAAGGGTTGGAAGTCGACCCCGGACGCATGGCCCACAACCTCGACCTGACCCAAGGCCTGGTGCTGGCCGAAGCCGTCAGCATCGTGCTGGCTCAACGCCTGGGCCGGGAAACCGCGCACCACCTGCTGGAGCAATGCTGCAAACGCGCCGTCGCAGAAGGGCGCCACTTGCGCGCGGTGCTGGCGGACGAACCGCAGGTCACCGCCGAGCTGTCCGCCACCGAGTTGGACCGCCTGCTCGACCCGGCCCACTACCTGGGCCAGGCGCCCACCTGGGTCACTCGCGCTGTCACCGAACACTTTGCATTGAACGCCTAAGGAGAACGCTGTGGCTTTCGTACAACTCGCCGAGGGCGAACTGCATTACCAACTCGATGGCCCCGTGGACGCACCGGTGCTGGTGCTGTCCAACTCGCTGGGCACCGACCTGCATATGTGGGACATCCAGATCCCGGCGTTTACCGAGCATTTCCGGGTGGTGCGTTTCGACACCCGTGGCCACGGCAAATCCCTGGTGACCGAGGGACCGTACAGCATCGAGCAGTTGGGCCACGACGTGATCGCACTGCTGGATGCGCTGGATATTCAGCGTGCGCACTTTTGCGGGCTGTCCATGGGGGGCTTGATCGGCCAATGGCTGGGGATTAATGCCGGTGAGCGCCTGCAGCGCCTGGTGGTGTGCAACACCGCCGCCAAAATCGGCACGCCGGAGATCTGGAACCCACGGATCGAGATGGTCCAGCGTGATGGCGCGGCGGCCATGGTGGCCTTGCGCGATGCGTCGATTGCGCGTTGGTTCACCGCCGATTTTGCGGCAGCCAACCCGCACCAGGCCAAGCAGATCACCGACATGCTTGCCGCGACTTCGCCCCCAGGTTACGCGGCCAACTGCGCCGCCGTGCGTGATGCGGATTTCCGTGAGCAGTTGCCGAAGATCAAGGCACGCACCCTGGTGATTGCCGGCACTGAAGATGCCGTCACGCCACCGGCCGGTGGTCACTTTATCCAGCACCATGTGCAGGGCGCCGAGTACGCCGAGTTCTACGCGGCGCACCTGTCCAACGTACAGGCTGGCGCTGCATTCAGTGACCGGGTTATCAAATTCCTGCTGGCCCGCTGAGGCCGCTGTTGTGGCAACTGGCTCGTTGTGGCAAGTGGGCTTCCTGTGGCGAGCGGGCTTCCTGTGGTGAGCGGGCTTCCTGTGGTGAGCGGGCTTGCCCCGCGCTGGGGCGCGAAGCGGCCCCAAATCAGGCGCCACGGTCTGTCTGAAATAATTCGGCGTCCGTATTGGGGCTGCTTCGCAGCCCAGCGCGGGGCAAGCCCGCTCACCACAAGAAGCCCGCTCGCCACAGGTCATCGAGTTGAAATCTTATTGAACCAGGAGTTTTTTGTGGACGAGAAACAACGTTACGCCGATGGCCTGCAGGTGCGCCGCGAAGTGCTGGGCGATGCCCATGTCGACCGCAGCCTCAATGCCCTGACCGAGTTCAACAGCGAGTTCCAGGACATGATCACCCGCCACGCCTGGGGTGACATCTGGACCCGCCCCGGGCTGCCTCGCCACACCCGCAGCCTGATCACCATCGCCATGCTGATTGGCATGAACCGCAGCGAAGAACTCAAGCTGCACCTGCGCGCCGCCGCCAGCAACGGCGTGACCCGTGCCGAGATCAAGGAAGTGCTGATGCAGAGCGCGATCTATTGCGGGATTCCGGCGGCGAATGCCACGTTTCACCTGGCGGAGTCTGTATGGGATGAGCTGGGTGTCGAATCGCGCGAGTGATCAGTGGGAGTCGGCGTCCCACACCCAATTCCACACGCCCGGAAGATGCACGGCTTCATTCACGTCTTTGACCGTACGCGCCAGCGCCGCGCGTTGCAGGGCGGCCGTATCGGTGTAGAACGGTTCGGCAGCCGTCTTCATGCCATTGACTCGTGCGCTGTCCAGCAGGATCTGCAGGTATTCCTGCATATGCCGCGCGGTATAGCGGTTGATATCGTGGAAGGTCACCACCACCGGTATCACGCCGTCCACCGTCGGTAGCTCCCCCAGCGCGATGCGCTCGCGCACCACCGACAGTTGTCGATACAGGTTGGCGCGGCGCCTTGGGCTGCCATTGAAGCCCCAGATCTTGCCGTCATTGGCGCTCAGGTCGGTCAGCAGGACCTGCATGCCATGGCGCTGGTAGGCGGCGAAGGTGCGCCGGTCGTAGTTCCAGAACGGCGGGCGGACCAGCACGGGCGGCGCGCCGGTGATCGAGGCGATATCGCTCGCGCCCTGGCTGAGGGTGCGCTCCAGCTCGGCATCATTCAGCCAGCGGTGGTTGGTATGAAAGGTCGTGGCAGTGTGAAAAGCCAGCACATGCCCGCCGGCGTATTCACGCGCCATCGTCTTGCGACCCCGCGAGCTGCCGCCGGAACGCGATGATTCGGTCTGTAGGAAGAACACCGCCTTGATCCCCGGCAGCACCGGGTTGTGCGCCAGGTCTGCGAGCACTGAACGGCTGGGGTTGTTGTAACCCGAGGCGCTGGGGCCGTCATCGAAGGTCAGTAAAAAACGGATCGGCGCCTGGGCTTGCAGGCGTTGCTCGGTCTGCGCGGTCAGGGCGATGGGCGCGCCGATACAGCCGCTGAGGCTCAAGGCCAGGGCAAGCACGGCGGATGCGATGGCAAAGGATTTCATGGTGTGCGCAGGCTCGGATAAGAGGCCGCTGCTGGGCGGATCAGCAGCGGCAGGCGCGCACGATACAGTAAGTGCCGCGCCGGATTACAGCAGACTTATCGGGTAACTGACGATCAACCGGTTTTCATCGAACTCGTTGTTGCTGTAGTCGCGGCGCATGCTCGAATTGCGCCAGCGCACCGTGAGGTTCTTCACCACGCCGCTTTGCACGGTATAACCCAATTCGCTTTCGCGACCCCATTCCTTGCCATCGGTGACGGTGCCGGTGTGCACGTTGCTGCCGCTGATATAGCGGTTCATCAGGGTCAGGCCCGGTACGCCGAGGGCGGCGAAGTTGTAGTCGTGGCGCACCTGCCAGGATTTTTCCTCGGCGTTGTCGTAACTCGAGTTGTAGCTGTCGTTGGCCAGGGTGCCGCCGCTGGTGCCGTTGACGCGCATCCACGCGCTGTTGCCGGTGAGTTTTTGCAGGCCGACGTAGAAGGTGTTGCCGCCATACTTGGCCGAGAACAGGCCGGACCAGGTCTTGTTGTCCAGGTCGCCGGCGCGGGCGCTGCCGTTGTCCTTGCCGTAGAAGAACCCGAGGTTGGCGCCCAGGGTCCAGTCGCCCAGGGGCTGGCTGTGGATCAGGTTGACGAACTGCTGGCTGTAGATGTCCTTGAGCTGGGCGTTCCACACGCCGACCTGGGTGCGTTTGTCGTTGAAGGCGTACTCGCCGCCCTGGAAGTTGAAGCGGTCCGAGGTGAACGCGGTTTTGCCGACCATCGACATGTCCGACATGCTGCTGTCGTCGCGCGGGCTGTTGGCGCGGAACTGGCCGCCGTACAGGGTCAGGCCGTCGATTTCCTTCGAGGTGATCTGCCCGCCGCGCAGGGTTTGCGGCAGGGAGCGGCCATCGTCGGCACGCAGGATCGGCAGCACCGGCATCCATTCGCCGACCTTCACTTCGGTCTTGGAAATACGCGCCTTGAACGCCACGCCGAGACGCCCGAATTCATCCGCAGGGCGGCCATCGTGGTCCAGCGGCAGCAATTGGGTGCCACCGGTACCGCGCCCGCCATCGAGCTTCAACGAGTACAGCCCCAGCACATCCACACCGAAACCGACGGTGCCTTGGGTAAAGCCGGACTTGGCGTCGAGGATGAAACTCTGTGTCCACTCCTGCGCGCCACCCTGGGTTTTGGTGGGGTTGGTGAAATTGCGGTTGAAGAAGAAATTACGCAGGTTGAGGTTGGCGCTGGCGTCCTCCAGAAAACCGTGTTCTTCGGCGACGACGGGCAGGGCAAGACTGGCGATAGCGGTGGCCAGCAGGAGCCGGCGCGGGTGAAAAGTGCTCATGGTGGTGGACCTGTTGTTATTGGGTTTATGCAGGTGGCGGCCATGGTGCGGGGCGGTGCGGGGGCGGTTCAATCGGGGCAGGGCGGGTTGTGGGCGATGATCGAACGCAAGTTGCCGGGCGCTGAGGCCCGGCATTGGCGGGTTATCGTTTGGGCAGGTCGAAGTGGGTCCAGGGCACCGCCGGCAAATAATGCTGGGCGGCAATGATCAGCGCCACCATCACCACCAGGAACACCCCTTGCAGAGGGCTCCAGAAGGCCCAGTGCAGGCCGTTCAACCAGGGGTAGCCTTCGGCGAACTTCTGGCTCATATGACCGATGCGTTTTTTGTGCAGCAGGTTGATCAGCAGCGCGCCGGCATAGGTCACCGCACCCAGTACACCAAGCATCAAACCGCAGGCCACCAGCATGATCGCCTGCGGTACGCCGTGGCGAATCACCAGCCAGTAGTCGTTGGGGTTGATTCGCTTGGGGATCAGGTACTGGCTCAGCCACACATCCAGCACCCGATAGGTTGAACTCATCCCGGCCCACATTTGGGTGACGCGAAAGCCAACGGCCGCCGGCACGAACGCCATCAGCATGAAAATGACCAGCGACATCCCGTCCATTCTGTCTGGCTTATCGTGGGCGATGCTCAGGCCAAGCCCCAGGGCGAAGACGGCCCATAGCCGGATAAACACCTGGGTGTAGATCGGCCGGGGCACGAATTTGCGCCAAAAGAACAGGTCTGTTTGAGGCAGGCGCTCGACCAGTTGCGGATAGCGCCAGGTCAGTGTTTGCGCCAGGTGCTGGCAGGCGTTCCACTCGTTCTCGCCAAATCCATCGATCAGGCGTTTGTGTTGCGTGGCGGACATCGGCATCAGCAGCAGGCGTGCGGCCAGGGCATCGGCTGATGTGCGCCGCGTGTCCTGGGCCTTGTCCTGCAGGTTGGCGTAGAAGCTTTCCTGTTCGCAACGGGACACCAGTTCGCGCCACATCCACGCCGGTTCCGGGTAGACGCCTTTCTGGTCGTCCCAGCCGAATGCCTGGCACACCCGCTCGAACAGCGGCACGCTCCACTGGGTGTCATGCAGCAGGTGCAGGACGATGCGCTGCCACTGCTGTTGCAGGTCGAACACCCGCAGCCAGGGTTGGTCGTTGTACTGCGTGAGCTGGGTGATGAACTCGCGCTCGGCCTTTTGCTCCAGCAGTTCCTGCAGGGTGCGGCGGTAGTCTTGCAGCAGCTCGCCGGTCAGTGCTTCGTATTGCCAGGACGTCATCGCCACCTGCTGCCAGGGGGTCAGCCATTCCAGGTGTTGCGCGGCCCAAGCGGCGATGGCGCTGCGTTCGCCCGGTGCTTCGAAACAATGGCGCAACAGGCCGGCCTGGAACGCCTCGGTGCAGCCCTGTTGCCGAGCCTGGGCCCAGCGTTCATCGAGGTTACCCGCGGTCAGGCCGTCGAGCAGGGTCTGGGCCGGGTCCGGAGTGGGTGCGTCGAAGGGCGCCGGGCTGACGGGGCTGATGTCCAGCAGTTCGGCCAGGTCATTCAGGTTGGTGTAGACCGCTTCGGCCACGGGCGCCTGGACGGGTTCTGCCTCTTCGTTATCCGCTCGCCAGCGTGCTTCATTCAGCGCGTGTTCATAGGCCTCGCGCAGGCGCTGGAAGCCTTGGGCGTCGTCGTCCGGGCGGCAGCCTTTGAGCAAGCGCGCATAGCTGCGCTTGATGCTGCGCTCGTCGGCGTCCTCCGGCAGTTGCAGTACGGTCCAGCAATCCATCGGTGTGCCCTCAGCGCCAGAACCCGTTGTCGAGTTGCTCAAGTTGACGGCTCAGTTCGCTGCGCGCTTCGCGGATGCGGCGTTCGTCCTGGGTGTCGAGTACCTGCTGGAACTGCGCCGCCCAATGCCCGAGCTGTTCGCGCAGCTCGCCGAGGTTTTCCTGGTACAGCCGTTCGAGGCGGGCGACGAGCACCGTATTGACCTGCTGGTCGCGGGGGTGGACCTTCAATTGCGCCAGGGCTTGCAGGCGTTGCTGGATCTCCTGCGGGTTGAGCACGCCGGGGTTGTTCTCGATCACCAGCGAATGCTGCTCGCCGGTCAGCGGGATATTCACCTGGGCTTCCAGCAGGCCGTTGTTGTCGTAGGTGAAACGCACGTCCAGGGAGACTTCACCGGCCTTGCGCTTGGGCACCGGAATATCCAGTTGGCCCAGCTCGATGTTGTCTTTGACCAGGCGGCTTTCGCCCTGGTAGATCTTCAGCAGTACGTGGCTCTGGTCATCGTGCAGGGTGACCACGCTTTTGACCCGGCTGACCGGCACGCTGCTGTTGCGTTCGATCAACGGCAGGTAATGGCCGCTTTCGATATGGCCGCCGTACTGGTTGGAGGTTTCGATGCCCAGGGTGTAGGGGCAGACATCGGTCAGCACCACTTCTTCGAGGGCGGCGGAACGGGCCTTGAGGGCGGCCTGGATCGCCGCACCATGGGCGACCACCTGGTCGGGGTCGAGGCTGATGGAAGGGAAGCGCCCGAACAGGCCGGCGGCGAGTTTGCGCACCAGCGGCATGCGCGTGGTGCCGCCCACCAGCAGGATTTCATCCAGGTCGCCGACCCGAATCCGCGCATCGCGCAGGGCACGTTCGATCGGCGCGCGCAGGCGTTCCAGCAGCGGCGTGTAGAGCTTGGCCAGTTCCTGTTGGGTGATGGTTTTTGTCCATTGCTGGCCGTCGACGCGCAGGGCGAACTCGGCGCTGTCGTCCTGGCCCAAGGCTTTGCGTACGCGCTCGGCTTCGCGGCGCAGGGCTTGCAGCACCGTGCTGGTGGGCGGGAAACCCGTGGCGTTGCGTTGGCTGTCGACAAAGTGTTCGAGCAACAGGGTGTCGAAGTCTTCGCCGCCGAGAAAGTTGTCGCCGGCGCTGGCGCGTACTTCCATCACCCCGTCGAACAGCTCGATGATCGACACGTCGAAGGTGCCGCCGCCAAGGTCGAAGACCAGGAACGAGGTTTCTTTATCACGCTGGTGCAGGCCGTAGGCCAAGGCCGCGGCGGTCGGTTCGTTGATCAGTTTCTCAACGCTGAGCCCGGCCAGTTCACCGGCGATGCGCGTGGCCTTGCGTTGGCCGTCGCTGAAATAGGCGGGCACGCTGATCACCGCGTCGGTAACGGTTTGGCCGTAGGTGCGCTCGATGTCTTCCTTGAGGCTCTTGAGCACCAGCGCCGAGAGTTCTTCGGGGCGGAACGAGCGGTCGCCCAGGCGCACTTCAGTGGCGCTGCCCATGTAGCGCTTGAACAGCGAAGTCGTCAGGTGCGGGTGGGTGTGCAGGCGCTCCTTGGCGGCCTGGCCCACCAGGACACGGCCTTGGTCATCCAGCCCGACCACGCTGGGGGTCAGCAACTGGCCCAGGGCATTGGGCACCATTTCGGCGGCATCGCCGCGCCAGACGGCTGCGAGACTGTTAGTGGTCCCCAGGTCGATTCCTACGATCATTACGACAAGCTCCCTCTGTGGTCTGTAAGAATCTGTGACAGATTTTAACCTGAAAGGTTGAGCGCAAAGCAAGGCGGGAGCGCTTTGTGACGAGCGGGGCAAGCCCGCTCGCCACAAAGCGCTTGGCCAACCTGTCAGCCTTATGTTTAACCGCTTCTGCGTCTACTGTCAGGGTTGACAGTAGATGGCCCGTTTTTGAACGCCTATGTTCAAGGCGGTGGCAGTATTTTTCTGGTGCTCAAGGGAGAAGTGCTCATGAGCTTTGGAACAGACATAGGTGAGTTGTTAACGTCGTCGAATACGTTCAACGCGGACCTGATCTTTGGGAGTAACAAGAAGATCCCGATTACATTCGACACATTCGAGTTGATCTATATCGAGGGTGCTCAGTTTTCCATTTGTTTAGGGTTTGAAGACAATCCCGGTTCGAAAAATGAACTGACCCTTAAGGCTGAAGGGCTGAAAGCAGGCCAGACCTATCCGATCCGGCCGGAGGACCCTGGAGTCAGGGCGGCTTTTGCCTTGGGAAACCGCATCGAGTATTTCCCGGACGAATATTCGGGGTCCCTGACGGTTGACCTTCTTGAATACAAGGACGGCCGTATAGCGCTGAGCATGCAGTTTTCCATCTACTTCAAGCCAGATGGCAAGGGCGATATGGAAGTTCTCTGCCATGCCCTTCAAATCACCTGCGCGTTAGCAAACCACGGCGCAACGGGTAAGTTTGTACCCAAGCACCGAGTGCAAGCGAAGGTTCCAGTTCTTTGTGAGATCAACGCCAGTGTCAATGGCAGTTATGACCCCATCGACCTGGGTAATGTATTTTTCGTGATCTACTCAGACTCGAGTTATTTTATTCAGTGCTTGCCCCGTGATGGAGGTGATCGTGCGGTCCTCGAGTTCGCAGGGAGAGAGCTGAAAACCTTTACTGATTACCCGATCACAGGGCCTGGGGGGCCGCCAAATAGTGTTGATACGCTTTTTATTATGCGGCCTGAATTCTCATACGGGTTTTCTGATCCGACGGGTACATTCCGCGTAAGGCGCACTGATCATCCAGACGAAGGGTTCTGGTTTATCGGTGAGTTTAATTTCTCAATCACTGCTCGTGGCTCGGACGGTCAAAACATCCAGTATGATATTTCGAGTTCTGTGTTCCAGGTTCAAGTCAGTGAATTGAGAACTTAACCTTGGCACCCAGCCTGTAAAATATCGCGGGCCATAAAAAACCGCCTCCTGATAAGGGAGGCGGTTTTTGTTTATTGCGGCGCTATCAGAACAACTTCAACGCCGGTGCTTCTTCTTTCAACGGCTCGTTCTTCGCGGTCTGCTCGTTCCAGCCACCACCGAGGGCCTTGTACAGGTTGACCTCGCTGGTCAGCTGCGCCAGGCGGTCGGTGATCAGCGATTGCTGGGCACTGAACAGTTGGCGCTGGGCATCGAGGAAGGTCAGGTTGCTGTCGACACCGATGCGGTAGCGACGCTCGGCCAGGCGGTAGTAATCCTGGTTGGCCGCGACGAAGCCACGCTGGGCCTCCAGCTGCTGCTTGTAGGTCTCACGCGCGGCGAGGCCGTCGGAGACTTCCTGGAAGCCGGTCTGGATCGCCTTCTCGTAGTTCGCCACGTTGATCTCTTTCTGGATCTTCGAATAGTCCAGGCTGGCGCGCAGGCTGCCGGCGTTGAAGATCGGGATGTTGATCTGCGGGGCGAACGACCAGGTACCCGAACCGCCTTTGAACAGACCGCCCAGGGTAGGGCTGGCGGTACCGGCGCTGGCGGTCAGGCTGATGCTCGGGAAGAACGCTGCACGGGCCGCACCGATGTTGGCGTTGGCGGCCTTGAGGTTGTACTCGGCCTGCACGATGTCGGGACGACGTTGCAGCAGGTCGGAGGGCAAGCCGGCCGGTACGTCGCTGAGCAGGTCATCCGACAGCGGCTTGCTGGCGATATTCGTCGGCAGGCCGGTGCCCAGCAGCAGGGTCAGGTTGTTTTCGTCCTGGGCCACCTGGCGGGTGTAGCGTGCCAGCGCTACGCGGGCATTTTCCACCGAGGTGCGCGCCTGGCTGAGGTCGAGGGCCGACGCCACACCGACTTCATTGCTGCGTGATGTCAGTTTGAAGCTCTGCTCGTACGCGCCGAGGGTGTCCTGGGTCAGCTTGAGCAGTTCCTTGTCGGCCTGCCAGGTCAGGTAGGCATTCGCCACGCTGGCCACCAGGCTGATCTGGGTGCTGCGCCGTGCTTCTTCAGTGGCGAAGTACTTTTGCAGCGCTTCTTCACTCAGGCTGCGCACACGACCGAACAGGTCCAGCTCATAAGAACTGATCCCGAGGCCGGCCGAGTACTGGCTGGTGATGGTCGATTCGCCGGTCTGCGACAGCTTGGCCGGGGTGCGCGAACGGCTGCCGCTGCCCGTGGCCGATATGGCCGGGAACAGGTCGGCACGCTGGATCTGGTACTGCGCCGCATACGCGTCGATGTTCAGGGCCGCGACACGCAGGTCACGGTTGTTCACCAGCGCGGTCTGGATCAGCTGTTGCAGGGCAGGGTCATGGAAAAACTGCTTCCAGCCCTGCTCGGCAGCGGCCTGGCCCGGCGCCTGGGCCGACGAATACGCCGGCCCCTGTGGGAACTGAGCTGCCACCGGCGCTTCAGGGCGCTGGTAGTCAGGGATCAGCGAGCAGCCACTGAGCACGAATGCGGTGACGGCTAAGGAAAGTAGCGACTTGCTCATTGGCCAGCCTCTTGAGGAGTTTGCTTAGGTTCAGTCTTGTTACGTTCGCCCATGGCGGACACGCTCGCGAAGAACAGGGGGACCCAGAAGATCGCCAGCACCGTGGCCGTGATCATACCGCCAATGACACCGGTACCGATTGCGTGCTGGCTGCCTGAGCCGGCACCCGAGGAGATCGCCAGCGGCAACACGCCGAGGACGAACGCCATGGAGGTCATGATGATCGGCCGCAGGCGCATCCGCGAGGCCTCGATGGCCGCCTCGACGATGCCTTTGCCTTGCTCGTGGAGTTCCTTGGCGAACTCCACGATCAGGATGGCGTTCTTCGCCGCCAGGCCCACCGTCACCAGCAAGCCCACCTGGAAGAACACGTCGTTGGACAAGCCGCGCATGCTGGTGGCGATCAACGCACCCACCACGCCCAGTGGAACCACCAGGATCACTGCGATCGGGATCGACCAGCTTTCGTACAGCGCCGCGAGGCACAGGAACACCACCAGCAGCGACAGCGCATACAGTGCCGGCGCCTGGGAGCCGGATAGGCGTTCTTCATACGACAGGCCCGTCCAGGCGTAGCCCACGCCCGCCGGCAGTTGCTTGGCGATGCGTTCGACTTCGGCCATGGCGTCACCGGTACTGTAGCCCGGTGCCGGGGTACCGAGGATTTCCATCGCCGCTACACCGTTATAACGCGAGAGCTTCGGCGAGCCGTAGATCCACTTGCCCGAGGCGATGGCCGACAACGGCACCATCTTCCCGGAGTCGCTGCGCACGTACCATTTGTTCAGGTCTTCCGGGGACATCCGGCTGGCGGCTTCACCTTGCACGTAAACCTTCTTCACCCGACCACGGTCGATGAAGTCGTTGACGTAGCTGCCACCCAAGGCAATCGCCAGGGTCTGGTTGATGTTGGACAGCGTGATGCCCTGGGCACTGGCCTTCTCGTCGTCGACGGTGAGCTCGTATTGCGGCTCATCGTTCACGCCGTTGGGGCGCACACCGGCCAGGATCTTGCTCTGGGCAGCCATGCCCAGGAACTGGTTACGCGCCGCCATCAGCTTTTCATGGCCGACACCGCCCTGGTCTTGCAGGAACACGTCGAAACCGGTGGCGTTACCGAGTTCCAGTACAGACGGCGGCACAATGGCAAACACCATGGCGTCCTGGAAGGTCTGCATGAAGTAACCCTGGGCACGCTTGGCAATCTCGAACACCGAGGTGGACGAGTCGCGCTCATCCCACGGCTTGAGCATCACGAAGGCCAGGCCCGAACTCTGGCCACGACCGGCGAAGTTGAAACCGTTCACGGTAAACACCGATTTCACGCCTTTGCCTTCGCCCGGCTCGCCTTCCTTGTCATTGAGCAGGTAGGCGCGCATGTCGTCGATGACTTTTTGCGTGCGTTCAGCCGACGAACCTACCGGGGTCTGCACCTGGGCAAAGATCACGCCCTGGTCTTCATCGGGCAGGAACGCAGCCGGGATGCGCATGAACAGCCAGATCATGCCGGCGATGATCAGGGCGTACACCAGGAAGGCCGGGATCTTGTGCTTGATCATGTTACCCACGCCGCGCTCGTAGCTCAGTACGCCACGGTCGAAGGTGCGGTTGAACCAGCCGAAGAAACCACGCTTGGGTTGGCCGTGTTTTTCCGGGTCGATCGGCTTGAGCATGGTGGCGCACAGGGCCGGGGTGAAGATCAGGGCAACCAGTACCGACAACGCCATGGCCGAAACGATGGTGATGGAGAACTGTTTGTAGATCACACCGGTGGAGCCGCCGAAGAACGCCATCGGCAACAGTACCGCCGACAGTACCAGGGCGATACCCACCAGGGCGCCCTGGATCTGGCCCATGGACTTGACCGTCGCCTCTTTCGGCGACAGGTGCTCCTCGGCCATTACCCGCTCGACGTTTTCCACCACGACGATGGCGTCGTCCACCAGCAGGCCGATGGCGAGGATCATGCCGAACATGGTCAATGTGTTGATGGTGAAACCGAACGCCGCGAGGATCCCGAAGGTACCCAGCAATACCACCGGTACGGTCATGGTGGTGATGATGGTGGCGCGGAAGTTCTGCAGGAACAGGAACATCACCAGGAACACCAGCACGATCGCTTCGATCAGGGTGTGCACTACACCGGAGATCGATTCGGTCACGACCGGGGTGGTGTCATACGGCACCACCGCCTTCATGCCAGGCGGGAAGAACGGTTCCAGGGACGCCACGGTGGCACGGATGGCCTTGGCGGTGTCCAGGGCGTTGGCGCCCGACGCGAGCTTGATCGCCATACCGGAAGCCGGGTTGCCGTTGAACTGCGCGCTGATGCTGTAGTTCTGGCCGCCGAGTTCGATACGCGCCACGTCACGCAGGCGAACCTGGGAACCGTCGGCATTGACCTTCATGAGGATATTGCCGAACTGCTCAGCCGTCTGCAGGCGGGTCTTGCCGATGATGGTGGCGTTCAGCTGGTTGCCGGGCAGGGCAGGCAGGCCGCCCAATTGACCGGTGGCCACCTGGACGTTCTGTGCCGAGATGGCCGTGCTGACATCCACCGGCGTGAGCTGGAAGTTGTTCAGCTTGGCCGGGTCCAGCCAGATACGCATGGCGTACTGCGAACCGAACACCTGGAAGTCACCCACACCTGCGGTCCGGGAAATCGGGTCCTGGATGTTGGAAACGATGTAGTTGGACAAGTCATCCTTGGTCATGCTGCCGTCTTCCGACACCAGGCCGATCACCATCAGGAAGTTCTTCACCGACTTGGTTACGCGGATACCCTGTTGCTGCACTTCCTGCGGCAGCAATGGGGTCGCCAGGTTCAGCTTGTTCTGCACCTGCACCTGGGCGATGTCCGGGTTGGTACCCTGGTTGAACGTCGCGGTGATGGTCATGCTGCCGTCGGAGTTACTGTCCGAGGCCACATAACGCAGGTTGTCGATACCGTTGAGCTGTTGCTCGATGACCTGCACCACGGTGTCCTGCACGGTTTGTGCGGACGCGCCTGGGTAGGTTACCTGGATGTCGATGGCGGTTGGCGCGATGGCCGGGTATTGGTTGATGGGCAACTTCAGGATCGACAGTGCCCCGACCAGCATGATCACCAGGGCAATTACCCAGGCGAAAATGGGACGGTCGATAAAAAATTTCGACATGGATTACTCCCCCTGGCCAGGCGCGGCAGCAGGAGCAGCGGCGGAACCGGCGGGCTTGGCGTTGTCAGCCTCCTTGACCTTGACCTCCACACCCGGCTTGACGTACTGCAGGCCTTCGGTGATCACGCGGTCACCGGCGTTCAGGCCTTTCTCCACCAGCCAATAGGCGCCGGCGGTGCGGTTGGCCACCAGTACACGCTGCTCGACCTTGTTGTCGGCGTTGACCACCAGCGCTGTCGGGATGCCCTTGAGGTCGCGGGTCACGCCTTGCTGCGGCGCGAGGATCGCCTTGCTGTTCACGCCGGCTTGCAGCTGGGCGTGGACGAACATGCCCGGCAGCAGGGTGTGGTCAGGGTTGGGGAACACGGCGCGCAGGGTCACGGAGCCGGTGGTCTGATCGACCGAGACTTCGGAGAATTCCAGTTTGCCGTCATGACCGTAGTCGCTGCCGTCTTCCAGGGTCAGCTTGACCTTGGCGGCGTTGGCGCCGGCTTTTTCCAGTTGGCCGCTTTCCAGGTCGCGGCGCAGTTTCAGCATTTCAGCCGAAGACTGCGTGACGTCGACGTAGATCGGGTCCAGTTGCTGGATTACCGCCATGGCATCGGTCTGGCCATTGCTGACCAGCGCGCCTTCGGTCACCGAAGAACGACCGATACGCCCGGAGATCGGCGCGAACACCTTGGTGTAGCGCACGTTGATCTGGGCGGTTTGCACGTTTGCTTCCGCAGTCATGCGGTTGGCCACGGCGGTGTCGTATTCCTGGCGGCTGACGGCTTGCTCATCGACCAACTGCTTGTAGCGGTCGGAGATGGACTTGGTCTGGGTCAGGCTGGCTTGTGCGCTTTTCAGCGTGGCTTCATAGACCGACGGATCGATCTGATAGAGCTGCTGGCCTTCCTTCACATCCGCGCCTTCCTTGAACAGGCGCTTGAGGATGATGCCGTTGACCTGTGGGCGAACTTCCGCGATGCGGTAGGCGGTGGTGCGGCCTGGCAGCTCGGACGTCAGGGTATAGGCTTGCGGTTGAATGGTGACCACGCCGACCTGAGGGACTTGAGCGGGCGGAGCCGCTTCTTCCTTTTTACATCCGCTGAGCAGCGATGCCAGGGCGACGGCAGTGACCAGAGCGGTAACAGCTGGCTTAAGTTGCATGAAGATCCTCGGGTCAGGCGCGCAGGGTGCGCACAAGAAGTGTGGAAGGGTAAAAAACACGCTGTGAGTAGATAAGTAGCTTGCTACGCAATATACTTACGTTCATGGTTGTTTGTAAACTCTTGACAGGCTGCGCGGATTGTTGACAAAGCAAGCCAAAAGCCTCGATTCCACTACGTTCGGCGCCCATGACGGTGTCGTCCCACAAATATTCGGATGATCGTTAACGTCTATTAACACTGCGTTGGCGATAGTCTTATGTGTCCTGATTGAGGTTGTACTGCCATGGTTCGTCGCACTAAAGAGGAAGCTCAGGAAACGCGCAGCCAAATTCTCGAAGCCGCCGAGCAAGCCTTTTATGAACGCGGCGTTGCACGGACTACGCTGGCGGATATCGCTGCGCTGGCCGGTGTCACGCGGGGCGCCATTTATTGGCACTTCAGTAATAAATCCGATCTGTTGCAGGCCCTGCTGGACACGCTGCATGAGCCACTGGACGAATTGGCCAGGGCCAGTGAAAGCGAGGACGAAGTCGATCCGTTGGGGTGCATGCGCAAGCTGCTGATTCATTTGTTTCATCAGGTGGCCCTGGACCCGAAAACCCGGCGCATCAATGAGATTTTGTTTCATAAGTGCGAATTCACCGATGAAATGTGCGACATGCGCCGTCAGCGCCAGACCCACAGCCTGGAATGCAACCTGCGCATCGGCCTGACACTGCGTAACGCGGTCCATCGCGGGCAACTTCCGGAAAACCTCGACACCACCCGTGGCGCAGTGTGCATCCATGCCTACATCAACGGGCTGATTGGCCAGTGGCTGCTGGTACCCGACAGCTTCCAGCTACATCAGGAGGCCGAACGCTGGGTGGATGCAGGGCTCGATATGCTGCGCCTGAGCCCCAGCCTGCGCAATTGAGACAAAATGCGTAATTGCATCAGGTTGTGTCAACAGTAAAGCCTAAGGACCGTCAATCGTCCTTCTGCCTGATAGGTGGGGTGACTTTATATACGGGCTGGCGGGCGGTTGATACATAGCCGCCTAAGTATTTTGTAGGGATTTTGTTGCAAGGCTGTTAAGGAGTGTTTCCCAGGGCAACAATGTGGGAGGGGGCTTGCCCCCGATGGCAGTGGTTCAGTCAACACATACAGTGACTGAGGCACCGCCATCGGGGGCAAGCCCCCTCCCACATTTGGTTTCGCGTGTCGGGTGATTACAGTGGCAGCGTCGGGTAATCGATGTAGCCCACCGGGCCCTGGCCGTAGAAGGTTTCCGGATGCGCTTCGTTCAACGGCGCATCGGCTTTCAGGCGTGCTGGCAGGTCCGGGTTGGCAATGAACGGCACACCCCAGGCCACGGCGTCCGCTTTGCCTTCGGCCAGCCAGGCATTGGCACTGTCCTTGGTGAAACGTTCGTTGGCGATGTACACGCCGCCAAAGGCTTTTTTCAACTGAGGACCGAGGCTGTCCGCACCTGCCTTTTCACGGGAGCAGATGAAGGCGATACCACGCTTGCCCAGCTCGCTGGCGACGTAGGTGAAGGTCTCCTTCAGGTTGTCGTCGCCCATGTCGTGGGCATCGGCGCGCGGTGCCAAATGCACACCCACACGGCCAGGGCCCCAGACCTCGATGGCCGCATCGGTCACTTCCAACAGCAGGCGTGCACGGTTTTCCAGGGACCCACCATAGTTATCGGTGCGCTTATTGGTGCTGCTTTGCAGGAACTGGTCGAGCAGGTAGCCGTTGGCGCCGTGGATCTCCACGCCATCAAAGCCTGCGGCCTTGGCGTTCTCGGCGCCGGTGCGGTAAGCGTCGACGATGTCGGCGATTTCAGCGGTTTCCAGAGCACGCGGCGTTGGGTAGTCGGCCAATGGGCGCACCAGGCTGACGTGACCTTTAGCCTGGATCGCGCTCGGCGCCACCGGGGTTTCGCCGTTCAGGTAGGACGCGTGGGAAATGCGGCCGACGTGCCACAGTTGCAGGAAGATCTTGCCCCCTGCGCCATGCACGGCCTTGGTGATATTGGCCCAGCCGCGCACCTGGTCGTTGGACCAGATGCCCGGCGTGTCCGGGTAGCCCACGCCCAGCGGTGTCACCGAAGTGGCTTCGCTGAGGATCAGCCCGGCGGAAGCACGTTGCACGTAGTACTCGGCCATCAGCGCGTTGGGTACGCGGCCGGCATCGGCGCGGCAGCGGGTCAGCGGCGCCATGATGATGCGGTTCGACAGCTCCAGGTCGCCCAGTTTGATCGGATCGAAAATAGTCGTCATGGGAAAACACCCTTCTCTTTGAAGTTGATCAGTGGGTCGCAGGGGCCAGGTCGGCATCGCCGCCCTGACGGAAAGTAATCAGGGTCACCAGCAGCGCCAGGATCGCCAGGGCCGCTGCCGCCAGAGGCACGCTGCTCAGGCCGAAACCGTGGGCAATCACGCTGCCGCCCACCCAGGCGCCGAGGGCATTGCCGATGTTGAAGGCGCCGATGTTCAGGGTGGACACCAGGTTCGGTGCGGCCTTGCCGAAGGTCACCACGTTGATCTGCAGCGCAGGTACGGCGGCAAATGAAGCGGTGGCCCAGAGGAACAGGGTGATCTCGGTCGGGATCACGGCGACGCTGGTCCAGGTCAGCGCGGTGGACACCACCGCCATACTGATAAACACGCCGATCAGGGTGGCTGCCAGGCGTTTGTCCGCCAGCTTGCCGCCGATGATATTGCCCACGGTGAGGCCCAGGCCGATCAGCAGCAGGGTCCAGGTCACGCCTTTGGGCGACACGCCGGTGACATCGCCGAGCAGCGGCGCAACATAGGTGAAGAGGGTGAACATGGATGCGGCGAACAGCGCGGTCATGCTCAGCGACAACCAGATGCCGGCACCCTTGAGGGCGGCCAGTTCGGCGCGCATGTCGAGTTTTTCTTCGTCACGCTTGGCCGGCAGGAAGCGGATCAGGCCGATCAACGCCACTACGCCAATCACCGTCACTGCCCAGAAGGTCGAGCGCCAGCCGGCTTCCTGGCCCAGCGCGGTGCCCAGTGGCACACCAAGCACGTTGGCCAGGGTCAAGCCGGTGAACATCAGGGCCACGGCCGAAGCGCGCTTGTTGGCCGGCACCAGGTTGGCGGCGACCACCGAACCGATGCCGAAGAACGCACCGTGGCATAGCGCGGTGATCACACGGGCAACCATCAGCACGTTGTAGTCACTGGCCAGGGCGCAGAGCAGGTTGCCGATAATGAAGATGCCCATCAACGCTACCAGGGCCGCCTTGCGGGGCAACCTGGCGGTGGCCAGTGCCATAAATGGCGCACCGATGGCCACGCCCAGGGCATAGCCGGTGACCAGCCAGCCGGCGCCGGGAATCGACACGCCGAGGTCCGCCGCCACATCGGGCAGCAGGCCCATGATCACGAACTCGGTAGTGCCGATGGCGAAGGCGCTCAGGGCCAGGATGAGTAGCGAGAGGGGCATTATCGTTTCCTTGTTACAACGTCGCGCTGATTTCAGCGCTGAGTTCAGTGGTAAGCGCCGCGAGGAAGGCTTGGATCACTTCCTCATTGCGCTTGAAAAAGTGCCACTGCCCGGCCTTCTGGCTGCTGATCAATCCCGCCCGTTGCAAGGTGGCCAGGTGGGCCGACACGGTCGACTGGGACAAGCCGCAGCGCTGGTCGATCTGCCCGGCACAGATGCCGTATTCGTGGTTGTGCACTTGCTCGGGGAACTGCACTTTCGGGTCTTTCAGCCAGGTGAGGATGTCTCGTCGTACTGGGTGCGCCAGGGCTTTTATTATTTCGTCGAGGTCGATGGACATGGCAGGTGCTCGGTGTCGTAAAGCGTTATATCGCGATGAGGCGAACTTTAAATCGTTATATCCCGATATACCAATATGAATTTGCTCTGAGCTCAGGCTGAATCGGTATATCGGGTTATAACGATACGTTGGCGCCAGTGCTAGACTGCGCGGCATGAATTATCTCGCACATCTGCACCTGGGCGGCCAACTTCCTGCGCAACTGCTGGGCAGCCTGTACGGCGACTTTGTCAAAGGCCGCCTGCAGGGCCAGTTCAGCCCGCCAATCGAAGCGGCGATCCAGTTGCATCGCTCGATCGACCGCTTCACCGACAGCCACCCGTTGGTGGGCAAGGCGTTGTCGCGCTTCAGCCTGACCCGGCGGCGCTATGCCGGGATTGTCCTTGATGTGTTCTTCGATCACTGCCTGGCGCGGGATTGGGCGCTGTACGCCGACCAGCCCCTGGAGTACTTCACCTCGCAGGTGTACCGCGTGCTGGCGGCCGAACCGCAGTTGCCGGGGCGTCTGGCGCAGATAGCGCCGTATATGGCGGCGGATGACTGGTTGGGGTCGTACCGCGAGTTTGCGGTGATGGAGCCGGTGTTGCGCGGGATTTCGCGGCGGCTCACACAACCCCAGGAATTAGGGTTTGCGATGCAGGAATTGCGTGAGTTGTATGAGCCGTTGAGTGAAGACTTCCGGATCTTCTACCCCGAACTGCAAGCCTTCGCGCATAACCACCTGACAACACAAAGCTAAATGTGGGAGGGGGCAAGCCCCCCCTCCCACATTTGGAGCAGTGTCTAGCTCATATCACGCGGCAAAGGCTGGTCGCGCCGCTACTTGTTCAGTCTCCGGCATCGGCCCAAACAACGCCTTCTGCACCGCCTGCTGCGCCTGGAACGCCAGTGCCGCACGTTCCTGTCCGGCGCAGGCAATCGGTTTGAGCACGTGGATTTCCACATCGCCCTGGTCATTGCCGAACAGGCGCATCAGGTGCGAGAGCAAATCGTCATCGCCAATGAACGGTGCCAGCGGGTCGACCTGCCCATTGCGCAGATAACGGATGGCCACCGGTTGCAGCGACACATCCGCGTCAATCGCACTGGCCAGCAAGCGCCCGTGGAAGGTGCGCAGGCTGCGGCCGTCGGTGGTGGTGCCTTCGGGGAACATCAGCAGCGGGTGCTGTTGTTCCAGGTGGCGGGTCATCTGCTTGCGGATCAACTGGCTGTCGCCCGAACCGCGACGGATAAACAAGCTACCGGCCTTGGCCGCCAACCAGCCGGCCACCGGCCAGGTGCGCACTTCGGCCTTGGACAAAAACGACATCGGCGCCACTGCGCCCAGCAACGGAATATCGGTCCAGGACACGTGGTTGCTCACCCACAGCATGGGCTGGGTCGGCAACTCACCGTGCACTGTCACGCGAAAGGGCAGGGCGTTGGTCAGCCGCGCCATGAAGAACCGCGACCAGCGTTGGCGCCGCACCATCGAGTTGGCCACGCCCAAGCGTTCGAACACGCCAAACACACTGGCCATGCTCAAGCCCAGCGCCACTACCACCAGCACCCGGGCGATGCGCCCGTACACGCGCAGGCGGCTCATCACATGGCCGCCTTGAAGTGGCGCGCATAGCGCGGGCATAGCTCATCGCGCTTAAGCAGGATGAACACATCGGCGACCTGGAAATCTTCATCCCAGCACGGTTCGCCGCAGATCTTCGCACCCAGGCGCATATAGGCCTTGAGCAGTGGCGGCATCTCGGCGATCACGTTGGTCGGCAGGTCCAGCGCCGGCAGCGGTTTTTTCGGTTCGGCGCGCAGGTGTTCGTTGCACAGGTAACGTTCGCGCAGGCGCTGCATGATCGCGTGGGCCTGGATGCCACCGTCGTGCATCGGGATGCTCGCGCAGCCCATCAGGTAGCTGTAGCCGCCCTGGTTGAGCACTTCGGCCAACTCGCCCCACAACACGGCGATGGTGCCGCCGTTGCGGTAGGCCGGGTCGACGCAGGTGCGGCCGATTTCCAGGATCGGGCCCTGCAGATGCAGCAGGCCATGCAGGCTGAATTCTTCTTCGCTGTAGAACCGGCCCAGGGTGCTGGCGGCCTGGTGGTCGAGCAAACGGGTGGTGGCGACGAGTCGACCGCTGTTCAAGTCCCGCACGCCGATGTGGCTGCAGTGAACATCATAGTCATCCATGTCCAGGCCGTGTTCCGCGCCTTTGAGCTTGGCGTTGAACTCGCCGCTGAAGACGTTGAAACGCAGGGCCTGGGCTTCCTGCAAAGCCTTGGCGCCAACCAGGCGTTCGGCTTGCAGACGGCGTTCATTGCCGGTGTCGCTGATGCGGGCGATCTGAGTCATGGCGAATCTCCGAGTGCCAGCCACGTTTCGGCCGGTCGACTTTGTTGTCCAAAGTCAGGCTATGTAGCCCCGGTGTCATCTCCATGAAGTTATGGTGACGCTTGGATGACAGGGCCTCTGTAGCAAATCTGTCATTGCCCTCGGCTAGGCTCGCGGGCTTGAATGCTCCCTTGAGTGTGTGTCCATGGTCAGAGGCCTGCTGTGCGTTTCCCTGCTGTTCGTCACCGTTACCGCCTGCGCTGAAACCTGGCCCGACAAGGACTGGGCCAAGGGCACGCCGCTCGCAGGACCCGCCGTCGAAGCCCTTGACGCCTATGCATTCCCGCCCCGTGACGACACTGCCCGCCAAGGCATTCGCACCGACGCGCTGCTGGTGATCCGCGACGGTGTGGTCATCTATGAACGCTACGCCGCACCGACCACGGCCAGCACGCCACACCTGACCTGGTCCATCAGCAAAAGCCTGATGGCCACGGTGCTCGGCGTGGCCTACGGCGAAAACCGTTTCAAACTGACCGACCCTGCGGCACGCTTTTACCCGCCGATGAAACAACACCCCAAGGTGACCATGGCCGACCTGCTGCACTGGGCCTCGGGCCTGGACTGGCAGGAAGAGTATGAATACGCGCCGCTGAAGTCCTCGGTGGTGGCGATGCTTTACACCCGTGGTCGCGCCGATATGGCTGAGTTCGCCGCCAGCACTGAGTCCTTCAGCGCACCGGGCCAGGCCTTTCGTTATTCCAGCGGCGACAGCAATATCCTGTCCGCCGCGCTCAAGGGCATGCTCGGCCACAAGGCGTACATGAGTTACCCCTGGGACGCGCTGTTCAAGCCGCTGGGCATTCATAACGCCACCTGGGAAACCGATGCCGACGAAACCTTTGTCGCCTCGTCCTATGCGTTCCTCACCGCGCGTGACCTGGCGCGTGTCGGCCTGCTGATGGCCCGCGACGGGCGCTGGGGGGATCAACAATTGCTGCCCAGGGACTGGGTGGCGTTCAACCGCCAACCCTTCGACAAATACACCGCCGGCCAGGACGAAGCCGTCCCCGGTGGCCAATGGTGGCTCAACCAAGGCGCCCCGAGGCCCTGGCCCGACGCCCCCGCCGACACCTTCGCCGCCCTCGGTCATTGGGGCCAGGCGCTGTACGTGATGCCCGACGAACACCTGGTGATCGTGCGCTATGGCGATGATCGCGACGGCAGCTACCGCCACAACGAACTGCTCAAGCGCGTGCTTGCGGCGGTGCAACCATGATGCGTCGTCGGCCGTTTACCAGCCTTTTTCTGGTGCTGTTGCTCGCCCTGTCAGGCTGGGTTTGGCACGAGCGCGTCAACCTGCAAGCCTTCCCCGATATCATCGCGGCGTATACCGCCAAGGAGTACTGCTCGTGCCGCTATGTGGCGAACAATCCAGCCGACTATTGCCGCGGTTATGTGAAGCAGTACGTGCCCACCAGTGGGTTCAGCGATAACCCGGAACGCAGTGAAGTGACGGCGAGTGGCTTGGGGCGTACGCACAGCGCGCGGTGGTTGGGGGATCGACAGGGCTGTCGTCTGAATCCCTGACACAGCGCAAGTCACCCCCCACATTGGATTTGCGCCGTTCGTGACATTGCGCTTAAGGTTCGTGCAGGTTTTTCGCCCCACGAGTCCTTAATGTTCAACGCGTCTGTTATCAAACCCCTGGCCTTCGCCCTGCTGGCCGCTGCCGCGGTGCCCGCCCATGCCGACTGGTACCTGGACAACGAGTCCTCGCGCCTGTCGTTCGTCACCACCAAAAACACCGAGATTGCTGAAGTCCATCGCTTCCTGGTGCTGCACGGCAAGGTCGACGGCAAGGGCGCGGCGCAATTGGAAGTAGAGCTGGAGTCGGTCAACAGCGGCATCCCGCTGCGCGACGAGCGCATGCGCAACCAGCTGTTCGAGATCAAGACTTTCCCCGAGGCGCTGATCAGCGCACAGATCAATCTGCAACCCATCAATGACCTGGCGCCTGGCGCGCAACTGGAACTGCGCTTGCCCTTGAGCGTCACCCTGCATGGCAAGACCCAGACCTACAGCGCCGAGTTGTTGGCCACGCGCCTGGATGACCGACGCTTCCAGGTGGTGACCCTGGAACCGGTGGTGTTGCGTGCGGAGGATTTCGACCTGGCGCCGGGGGTGGCAGCGTTGCGCAAGGCGGCAGGGCTTAAGTCGATCAGTTTGTCGGTGCCGGTGGGTGCGGTGCTGATCTTTACGGCGCGCTGACATGAGCGGCGCAGTGTTCCCGTGGCGCAGCGCCAACCGTTTCGAGTTGTTGATCGACGGCCCGCAATTTTTTCCGCAGATGCTGGTGGGCATTGCCCGGGCCGAGCGGCAAGTGGAGTTGGAATTGTATCTGGTGGAGGCTGGCGCCTGCGCCGAAGCGATGGTGCAGGCGCTGGTGCTGGCCGCCGAGCGCGGCGTGCGGGTGCGCTGCCTGTTTGATGACTACGGCAGCCTGGCGTTTACCCTGGGGCTGCGTAAGCGCCTGACCGACGCCGGTGTGGAGCTGCGTTTCTACAATCGCCTGAGCTGGCGCCGCTGGATGCGCAACCTGTATCGCGACCACCGCAAGCTGTTGCTGATCGACCAGGAAACTGCCGTGGTCGGCGGCACGGGCGTCACCGATGAGTTCTGGATGCCGGGGCAAGACACCGCCGAGTGGCATGAGGTGATGGTGCAGGTCCACGGCCCGCTGGTGCTGGACTGGCAGGCGCTGTTCGAACGGCAATGGCACGCCAATGTCGCGCGCCGGGCGTGGAAGCCCGCCACCCATTTCGGTTTGCCGCGTTTGCCCAAGGTGCCGGCGACGGGGCCAGGCCTGGGCCGAGTGGCCTATGCAGACGCCCGACAGCACCGCGATATCCTGCAATCGCTGATCCGCGCGCTGAACAGCAGCCAGCAACGTATCTGGTTCGCCACGCCGTATTTCCTGCCCACCTGGGGCGTGCGCCGCGCACTGCGTCGGGCCGCAGGGCGTGGGGTGGATGTGCGTTTGCTGCTCACCGGCCCGCGCACCGACCACCCCTCCGTGCGCTACGCCGGGCACCGTTATTACCCGCGCTTGCTGCGTGCAGGCGTGCAGATCTTTGAATACCAGCCGTGCTTTTTGCACCTGAAGATGGCGCTGGTGGACGATTGGGTGAGTATCGGCTCGTGCAACTTCGATCACTGGAATCTGCGCTTCAACCTGGAAGCCAACCTGGAAGCGTTGGACCCCGGGCTGACGCAGGCGGTGGCGGCGAGCTTTACCGCGGATTTTGCCCAGAGCCTGGTGGTCAGCCTGGAAGCGTGGAAGGCGCGGCCGTTGTGGCGGCGGGTGAAGCAGCGGGTGTGGGGGTGGATTGATCGGTTGGTGGTGAACCTGCTGGATCGACGCGGCTAGCAAGAACACTGAGGTCAAATGTGGGAGGGGGCTTGCTCCCACATTTTTTGACCGTGTCAGGTGTTAGAGCAGTTCGAAGGTCTGCTGCTGTACGTCCTGGGAGTCCAGCCCGATCTGCACATTGAACTCACCCGGTTCGGCGGCGAACTTGAGCTGGGTGTTGTAGAACTTCAAGTCGTCCTCGGTGATGGTGAAGTGCAGCGTGCGTTCTTCGCCAGCCTTGAGCATGACCTTCTGGAAGTTCTTCAGCTCCTTGATCGGACGGATCATCGAACCCGCCACGTCCTGGATATACAACTGCACCACGGTTTCGCCATCGACCTTGCCGGTGTTCTGCACCGTGACGCTGGCGTCGAGCTTGCCGGTCTTGTTCAGGGTGGTGGACGACAGCGCCATGTCCGACAGGCTGAACGTGGTGTAGCTCAGGCCATAGCCAAACGGGAACAGCGGCCCGGTGGTGTCATCGAAGTACTGTGAGGTGTAGTTGCCCGGCTTGCCCGGGGTGAATGGCCGGCCAATGGTCAGGTGGTTGTAGTAGGTCGGAATCTGCCCCACGGAGCGTGGGAAGGTGATCGGCAGCTTGCCAGATGGGTTGTAGTCACCGAACAGCACGTCGGCGATGGCGTTGCCGCCTTCGGTACCGGCGAACCAGGTTTCCAGGATCGCGTCGGCTTGTTGTTTCTCTTCCAGGATCGACAGCGGGCGGCCGTTCATCAGTACCAGCACCAGCGGTTTGCCGGTGGCTTTCAGGGCCTTGATCAGGTCGCGCTGGCTTTGCGGGATATTCAGGTCGGTGCGGCTCGACGATTCGTGGGACATGCCACGGGATTCACCCACGGCGGCGACCACCACGTCGGCATCCTTGGCGGCCTTGACCGCTTCATCGATCATCACCTGGGCCGGGCGGGTGTCATCCACCACTTCCGGTGCATCGAAGTTGAGGAAGTTGAGGTAGTCGACCACCGCCTTGTCGTTGGTGATGTTGGCGCCACGGGCGTAGATGATCTTGCCTTTTTCGCCGATGACCGCGTTCATGCCGTCAAGCAGCGTGACCGATTGCTCCGGCTTGCCGGCCGCCGCCCAACTGCCCATCATGTCGATCGGCGCCTTGGCCAGTGGGCCCACGAGCGCGATGGTCGCGGACTTTTTCAGCGGCAGGGCGTCGTTCTGGTTCTTCAGCAGCACCAGGCTGCGGCGCGCCACATCACGGGCCTCGGCACGGTGCAGGCGGCTGTCGGCGTAGGTGTCGGCCGGGTCATCCTCGGCCTTGCCGATGCGCAGGTACGGGTCTTTGAACAGGCCCATGTCGTACTTGGCAGCGAGCACTTCACGCACGGCGTTGTCGATGTCGCTCTGTTCGATCTCGCCGGACTTGAGCAGCCCCGGCAATTCCTTGCCGTACAACGAGTCGTTCATGCTCATGTCGATGCCGGCCTTGATCGCCAGCTTGGCGGCTTCACGTCCGTCCTTGGCCACGCCGTGCTTGATCAGCTCGAAGATCGCGCCGTGGTCGCTGACGGCCAGGCCCTTGAAGCCCCAGTCCTTGCGCAGCAGGTCGTTCATCAGCCAGGTGTTGGCGGTGGCGGGCACGCCATTGATCGAGTTCAGCGCCACCATCACGCCGCCGGAACCGGCCTTGATTGCCGCGTGGTACGGCGGCAGGTAGTCCTGGTACATCTTGACCGGGCTCATGTCCACCACGTTGTAGTCACGTCCGCCTTCCACTGCGCCGTAGAGGGCGAAGTGCTTGACGCTGGCCATGATGCTGTCGGCATTCGCGGGGCTGGCGCCCTGGAAGGCCTTGACCATCACTTCGGCAATCCGTGAGACCAGATAGGTGTCTTCACCGAAGCCTTCGGACGTGCGACCCCAGCGCGGGTCGCGGGAGATATCGACCATCGGTGCAAAGGTGATGTCGAGGCTGTCGGCGGCGGCTTCCTGGGCGGCGATACGCCCGGAGCGGCCGATGGCGTCCATGTCCCAGCTGGAGGCCAGGGCCAGGCTGATCGGGAAGATCGTGCGGTGGCCGTGGATCACGTCATAGGCGAAGAACATCGGGATCTTCAAGCGGCTGCGCATGGCCGCGTCCTGCATCGGACGGTTTTCCGGGCGGGTGATGGAGTTGAACGTGCCACCGATGCGGCCGGCGGCGATTTCCTTGCGGATCAGCTCGCGGGGCATTTCCGGGCCGATGCTGATCAGGCGCAATTGGCCGATCTTTTCATCCAGGGTCATCTGCTTGAGCAGGTCGCTGACGAAAGCGTCCTTGTCCTTAAGCGCAGCAGGCTTTGTTTCTGCCCAGACGGGGTGGGTGGCCAGCGTGGCAACAAGGCCGAGCAAACACAGCTTCTTCATGAATATCCTTTTTCGGCTCACTGCACAGCGCTTGGGCTGATCGGCCAAAATGTGGGGAGCGTCTATTGTTGTTCGGGTGTTGTTCAGATAAATGCAGCACACTCTGAACTCTTTATCGCGCTGGGCATCTTTGTAGCTGATTGGCTCGATGCATTCCAGTGGTGGCGGATTATGCCCCAAGCGTGTGGTTTTTAGGGTTAGTCGTCATATTCCATCCAGTTTGGGCAGGAGAAACACCATGCAAGCAGCACAACATTCCCGCTGGGGCCTCAAGGCCGCGGCTTTGCTATTGATCAGCACAGTATTGAGCGGCTGCGGCATCAATAACATCCCGACCCTGGACGAACAGGCCAAGGCGGCCTGGGGCCAGGTGCAGAACCAGTACCAGCGCCGCGCCGACCTGATCCCCAACCTGGTGGAAGTGGTCAAGGGTTACGCCGCCCATGAACAGGACACCCTGACCGCCGTGATCGAGGCGCGGGCCAAGGCCACCTCGATCCAGGTGGATGCCAGCACCCTGGACAACCCGGAAAAACTCAAGCAGTTCCAACAGGCCCAGGACGGTTTGAGCGGTGCCCTCAGCCGCTTGATGGTGGTCTCCGAGCGCTACCCGGACCTGAAGGCCAACCAGAACTTCCTGGCCCTGCAATCCCAGCTCGAGGGCACCGAAAACCGCATCGCCGTGGCCCGTCGCGATTTCATCCAGGCCGTGCAGGCGTACAACACCGAGATCCGCACCTTCCCTGGCCGCCTGTGGCACAGCGTGATGTACAGCGACCTGCCGATCCGCGCCACCTTTGAAGCCACCAGTGCCGATGCCGATAAAGCGCCGCAAGTGAAGTTCAAATAAGGCTGCACTGAGGTGTCGATGCGTTTATTACGGATAGGCCTGGCGCTATGGATGCTGGCCTGCGTGGGGGTGGCCCAGGCGGCGCTGACGTTCCCGGCGTTGAGCGGGCGGGTGGTGGACACCGCCCAGATGATCGACCCGGCCACGCGCGAGCACATCACCCAGCAGTTGCAGGCGCTGGAGCAGACCCGTGGCGACCAGATCGTGGTGGTCACGGTGCCCGACCTGCAGGGCGTGCCCATCGAGGACTACGGTTACCAGTTGGGTCGCCAGTGGGGCATCGGCCAGAAGGGCAAGGACAACGGCGCGTTGCTGATTGTCGCCCGTGACGAGCGCACGTTGCGGATCGAAGTTGGCTATGGCCTTGAAGGCGTGCTCACCGATGCGCAGGCCTGGGTGATCATCAACCAGGTGATTGCGCCCAAGTTCAAGGCCGGCAATTTCAGCCAGGGCATCAGCGACGGCGTGGCGGCGATGGTGCAGGTGGTCGGCGGCGAACCGCTGGCGGTGCCGGCGCATGTGGCGGATGCCAACTTTGCCAAGGATAATCCCGGCTTTTCCATCGGCCTGTTCATCCTGCTGATCGGCGTGTTGTGGCTGTGCAATCGCATGGGCCTGCCGGTGGGCGCGATCTTTTTGGCGATCCTCGGCAGCAGTGGACGCGGCGGCGGTGGCGGGGGAGGTGGCGGCGGTTTCCGAGGCGGCGGTGGTGGCTTCGGCGGCGGCGGCGCGTCGGGCGGCTGGTAATGACAATAACTAGAGAGCAACTACAACCATGGCATTACTGACTGAACACGAGCAGCGCCAAGTCGCCGAAGCGATTGCCCGGGTCGAAAAAACCACCGACGCCGAACTGGTCACCGTGCTGGCGGCCCGCGCCGACGATTACGCCTACATCCCCCTGCTGTGGGCCAGCCTGATCGCCTTGGTGGTACCGGGCGTGGTGCATTACCTGTCGGGCTACCTGACCATGTACACCTTGCTGTTGGCGCAGTGGGCGACGTTCATCGTGTTGTGCCTGCTGTTTCGCCTGCCCAAGGTGACCACCCGCCTGATCCCGCGCTCGGTACGCCATTGGCGCGCCTCCAACCTCGCGCGCCGGCAGTTCCTGGAGCAGAACCTGCACCACACCCTGGGCAGCACCGGGGTGCTGATTTTTGTCAGCGAAGCGGAGCGTTATGTGGAAATCCTGGTGGACGAAGGTATCTCCAAGCGCCTGGATAACAGCAGTTGGGATGCCATCGTCAAGGCGTTTACCCAGCAGGTGAAACAGGGGCAGACGCTGGCTGGGTTTATTGCCTGTATCGAGGCGTGTGGCGAGTTGTTGAAGGTGCATGTACCGGTGACACACGCCCGGAATGAACTGCCAAATCGCCTGGTCGTACTCGAATAGAACATCCAGCACCGGAGATCAAATGTGGGAGGGGGCAGTACCGTTGATCAAATAACCCCGTGCCCTGAACCCCCATCCCCCCTAAAATGCCCGGCATTCCCTGCCCGAGGCGTTTTTGTTCATGTCCGTTACCGCTCAACCTGCCAGCCCCGCGCCGGATCATCACGCCCAGTTCATCGAACTGTTGAGCACAAGCCTTGCGCAGAACGCCTTTATCAAGCTGGTGCTGGCCAAATACGTCGGCGACGAAGCCGAGTTGCAGCGGCTGATCATCAAGGCGGTGACCGTCAAGGAGCAGCCGTGCCTGTCCTTCGTCTACCGCTACAAGACCCGCGACATCACCAAGAACTTGGCGCTGGCCGACGGCGTGGCGGCGATTGCCGCGTTGCTGCCGGGCTCGTTCAAGAACGCGCACCTGCTGTCGCTGACCGACGAAGCCCAGTTGGAATACAGCAAGAAGAACAAAAGCTCGCTGTTCAGGAGCAAGCCTCAGCAACTGCGCGAGGCGCCATCGGCCGAGCATAACCGTGAGAAACATCGCTTCCTCGACCTGAGCCGGCCGTTCCTCGCCGACCTGGGCGTGACCGACGCCAGGCAGGCGTTGATCCCGTCGATGTCGCGCAAGTGGAAGCAGATCAACAAGTTCATCGAAGTGTTCAGCCATGCGCTGACCTCCTCACCATTGAAACTCGACCAACCGGTGCGCGTCGCCGATTTCGGTTCGGGCAAGGGCTACCTCACGTTTGCGATTCACGACTACCTGCGCAACACCCTCAAGGCCGAAGGCGAAGTCACCGGCGTCGAGTTGCGCGAAGACATGGTGACCCTGTGCAACACCGCCGCCGCTCGCCTGGAACACCCGGGGCTGGTGTTCAAATGTGGTGATGTGCGCAGCGTGGCGCCCAGCCAACTGGACGTGATGATCGCCCTGCATGCCTGTGACGTCGCCACCGATTACGCGATCCACACCGGCATTCGTTCCGGCGCATCGATCATCATGTGCTCGCCGTGCTGCCATAAGCAGATTCGCCTGCAGATCCAGAGCCCGGCGCTGCTCAAGCCGATGCTGCAATACGGCCTGCACCTGGGCCAGCAGGCGGAAATGGTCACCGACAGCTTGCGTGCGTTGTTCCTCGAAGCGTGCGGCTACGAGACCAAGGTGTTCGAATTCATCTCCCTGGAACACACCAACAAGAACAAGATGATCCTGGCGGTCAAGCGTGCGGAGCCGGTGGACAACGCGCAGTTGCTGGAGAGAATCCAGGAGTTGAAGGCGTTCTATCACATCTCCGAACACTGCCTGGAAACCCTGCTGCGCGCGGATGGCTACCTTAAATAGGGGCTCACGCCGACTTAGCGATCGGCGCAGCCTGCACTGCGGTCTTGCGCCCGAGCATCACCGTGACGATGACCCCACAGGCAAACACCCAGGTAATCGGCTCGATATGTTCACCAAAGAACAGCGCCGAAAACGCGATGGTGAAGAAGATCTGCAACAGCTGAATCTGGCTGACCCGCGCAATGCCGCCCATGGCCAGGCCGGCGTACCAGGCGAAGAAGCCCAGGAACTGCGAGAACAGCGACACATAGCCGAACGCCCACCAGGCGCGCATCGAGACCGCGCCTTGGTGCTGCGCCGTCAGGTACCACACCGGGCCGATCAACACGGGCGTGGACAGTACCAGCGCCCAGCAGATCACCTGCCAGCCGCCCATCTCCTTGGCCAACCGGCCACCTTCGGCATAGCCCAGGCCACCCACGGCTATCGCGCCGAGCATCAATAAATCGCCGGCCTGGATACTGCCGGCGCCGGTGATCAATGCATAACTCAACACCAACCCGCTGCCCAGCGCCGCGCAGGCCCAGAAGGCTTTCGACGGCCGCTCATGGGACAGCCACGCCGCATACAGCGCCACGCACAGCGGTTGCAGGCCATTGACCAGTGCGCCATGGGAGGCCGGCAAGGTTTGCATGGCCCACGCCGACAGCACCGGGAAGCCCAGAATCACCCCGGCAATGACCAGGCACAAACCCCGCACCTGGCGCCAGGTCGGCCAGCGCTCGCGGCGCCACAGCAACAGCGCCGCCGCCGGGACCGCCGCGAACAAGGCACGGCCCAGGCCGTTGAGCAACGGGTGGATCTCCTGCACCACGATACGGGTGAAGGGCAGGGTCAGGCTGAAGATGATGACACCCAGCAGGCCGAGGGCCATGCCGGTGTTTTCGCGCGAGCTCATGGGCGGGATCCGAAATCCAGAGGGCTTCAAGGGAAGCCCATCTAGCCACAACCCCCGCCGATTGCGGGCCTACAGCTGGGTGCGGATTTATCCGTACAGTTTTCAGAAGAAGCGCGTGATGCTGATCTTGGCGTCGCGCCCCTTGGTGTAGGCACGGTCGCCGCTCAGGGCCGGACGGAAGTTGTTGTTGAACATATTGTCCAGGGTGAAGTTGACCTCAGTGCCCTTGAGGTACGCTTGCTGCGGCTTCCATTTGGCGAACAGGCCCTGGGTGTTGTAGCGCTTGTTGCCATACTGGTCGTAGAACACGTCGCCGACGCTGGAGCCCGGGCCGCCCGAATATTTGTCGCTGGGCAGGCGGTCGGTGGCGCCGACGAATTGCCCCGTCCAACCGACCTGGGCATCCCAGGCCGGGATGTTGGTCCCTAACACCAGTACCCATTTGGTCGGCGGAATATCGCGTGCCGACACATCCGGCCCCCACGGGTTGGTGTAGGCCCCTTCGTGTTGGCCGGTGGCATAGGCGTACGATACCGAGCCGAACAGGTAGGTGGAGTTATAGAACGACTCGACCTCGAAGCCCTTGATGGTCAGGCCGCCGATATTGCGATAGTTGGACATCGCCCCCGGCGGGCAGGCCGTGGAAATGCTGCCGCCGTTGATGGCCTGGTTCTGGCAGCCCACACCGGTAGCCTTGAAGATCTCGTCCTCGACTTTGTTGTGGAACAGGGTCGTGCGTATTTGCAGGTTGTCATCCTGGGCGATCAGGTTATCGAAGCTGGTGATGTTACCCACGGTGATCGAGGTGATGCGCTCCGGGTCGAGGTCGACGCTGGTGGCGGTGCGGCTGCCCAGGCCCTGCACTTCGTACTGCTCGTCGATCACCGGCGCGCGCCAGGTCTGGCTCCAATTGGCAAACAGCCCGACATGGGGGGTTACCGTCCAGAACAGCGCCAGGCGCGGCGACCAGCCGGTGTAGGTCCGGTCGCTGTAGTCGTGGCCGACGGCCGGGTCGGGGTTGCTGTAGTACGGCGCATCGTTGGCCTCGCCGCGGTTGCGCACGTGGTCGTAGCGCAGCGATGGGGTAACGGTCACGTCCCCCAGGGTCACCGCGTCCTGGATGAAGAAGCTGTTGGTATCGACCTTGCCATGCGGCATGAAGCCCGGTTGGAAATGCCCGTAGTTGTAGAGTGGGGTGTTGTAGGTGGCGCCGGGCATCCACATCTCGGTTTCGCGGGTGTGCTTGCGAATTTGGCCGCCGAGGGTCACTGCGTGTTGCAAGGGACCCGTGTCAAACAGGCTGACGTTACGGATGTCGAGGTTCTTGTCGGTGTAGGCCGTGTCCATCTTGCGCCCGCCGGTGGCCAGCTGGAAAAACGCCGTGGCATCGCGCTCGTCGGTCTGGTCGGTGTTGGACTGGGAATATTTGACGGTCAGGTCCACCAGCGGGTTGTCCAGGGGCTGGTACTCATACTTGCCCGACCACGTGGTGTCGACGGTATCGCGGTGGGCTAAAAAACGCTTGAGTGCCCCCTCGTAGCCGTAGCGGTCAATGTTGGCCTGAGTCGGTGGCGTGGGGTAGCTGGCGGCGGAAAACGGTGTCCAGCGGTTGCTGTGGGACCGTGAGTAGGACAGGCCGACGCTGTGTTCATCGGTGAAGTGCGCATTGACCTTGAACAGCTTGCCGTCCACATCCTGGGCCGTATTGGGCAGGCGTTGGGGGTTGATCGGGTAACGGTTGTTCTCATTGGGCAGCTTGGCGGCCACCTTCATGTCGTCACCGTCGCGTTTTGTCAGGTAGGCCAGCGCGTCGAAACGGCCATCGTCGGTGCGGCCATACACGGCGCTGCTGTAGACCTGTTCGTGGTCGTTGCTGGAATAACCGTACTTGAGCATCGCACCGCTGTTGCGACCGTCCTTGAGCAAATCCGGGGCATCCTTGGTGGTCATGTTCACCGTACCGCCAAAGCCGCCGTTCCCGCTGAACGGCGAGTTGGGGCCTTTCTCCACTTCGATGCTCTTGATCAACTCAGGCTCGATAAACACGGTGCCTTGCTGGTAGCGCTCGAAACCGCTTTTGGTCGCGCCATCGACGGTCAGCGGCACGTCTTCGGCATCGCCGAAGCCACGGATGTTGATGGTCTGACCGCCGGGTTTCAGTGAGCCACCCTGGCTCACGCCGGGCAGGGTCTGCAACAGGCTGGGGATGTTATTGGCCTGGTAGCGATCGATATCCGCCTGGCTCAGGGTGGAGCGGCCGACGGTGCTCGAGTCGACCTGATTGCCGGTGCCGATCACGCTCAGGGTGTCCAGCTGGATCGCGCCGCTCTGGGTGGTCTTGGCCTCTTCGGGCTTTACCACGTATGTGCTGCCGACCTTGATCAGGGTGAACTCACCGTTTTTCAGCAGGCTGCGAATCGCAACTTCCGGTGTGAAGTCACCGTTGAGCGCCGGTGCCTGCACGTTCTTGAGCAGCTCCTCATCGAACAACAGCTGGATCTTCGCCTGCTGCGCTACTTGGCTCAGGGACGTGGCCAGCGCCTGGGCGGGCAGTTGCAGGGTGAATGACTCGGCTTGGGCGCCGAGGCTGAACGCCAGGCAGGTGGCAATAAGGGTCGGTCGAAGATACAGGTGCGAAGCGTGGCAAGGCGCGCGAAACATGGAATCCCCCGGAGCGGCCAAATGGCCAAAAAGGTGTGCTGATCAGATACAGACCGGAGGAAGACGGGGCAGGCAAAAAAATCCACACCTGCGAATGCAAAATATTCTCAAATAAGAACTTCGCAGGTTATTTGCTCGGTTCAATCCGCACGATGCCATCGGCCGAGACCACGGTTTTCACCGGCAACAGGGCGGGCAGGGCGTTAAGCAGGGCGTCCGGATCATTCACGTCCAGATTGCCCGAGACTTTCAGGTGCGCTACCGCGTTGCTGACCTGCAACGGTGCCTGCGGGCGATACAGGCTCAGTTCATCGATCAGGCTGGCCAGTTCACGGTTGCGGAACGACAAGTGCCCGCTGCGCCAATCGGCGACTTCTTCGGCCGTGAGGGTTTGCTGTTGCAAGGTGCCCTTGGCGTAGCTGTAGATGGCGCGTTGCTGGGCCCCGAGCAGAGAGACGGGGCTTGTGGCGGACGGCTCGAAAGCGACCTGGCCGTGGGCGACGCTGACCACCAGTTGCTGCTGGCTGCGGCGCACATCGAAGCCGGTGCCGACCACCCGCACACTGGCCTCGCCGGCTTGAACGAACAGCGGCCGCTCTTTGTCGGCCGCCACTTCGATATACACCTGGCCCTTGTCCAGGTGCACGATGCGCTGGTGGGCGCTGAAGTCCACGCGCAGGCGGGTGTTGGCATTCACCGACAGGGTGCTGCCATCGGGCAGGTTCAGGGTGCGCATGCCCTTGGCATGGGCCGCCACCTGGCTGTGATACAACTCGCGGGGCGCACCGATGTGAGGGGCCAATACGGCACATAGCACGGCGGCGGCTACGGCCAGGGCCGGGCGCAATACCGATGCTTTGCGCTTGGGCAGCGCCACGGGTTTGTTCAGTTGCTGCAACTGGGCCAGGTCGGCCCACAACTGCTCGAATTCGGCATAGGCGCGGGCATGGGCCGGCGTGGCCTGCCAGGCGGCAAAGGCCTTGCGATCGGCACGGCCTGTGTCGTTCCGGTTGCGCGCAAACCAACTGGCGGCTTGGGCATCGATGGCGTCACTGGCTTCGATATCCAGGCCGTCGGTGTCGCTCAGGCGGTTCATTCTGGCTGCTCCGTGCCGGGGTCGTTTTGAAGGCGTCGCTTGCAATGCAGCAGGGCAAAAGCGATGTGCTTTTCCACCATGCTCGTCGAAATACCCATGCGCTCGGCGATCTGCGCCTGGCTCAGGCCTTCGAAGCGGTGCAGCATAAGGGCTTCTCGCCGGCGGGGCGAGAGTTCGGCGAGGACTTCTTTCAACTGTTCCAGGCGTTGCAGGCGCTGGGCGGCGGCCATGGGGTCGTTTTGCTCGTCGGTGATCGGTTCCGCGTCCCTGTCGGCCTGATCTGGGTGGACGGTCTGCCGTACCTTCTGTTTGCGCCAGTGATCACGCAGCAGGTTGCGTGCCATCTGGAACAAAAATGCCCGTGGCTGTTCGACCTTGGCCCGGTCGCGGTAGTCCAGCCACTGGGTAAAGACGTCCTGGGTCATGTCCGCCGCGTCGCTGGCGTTGTCCGTGCGTCTGCGCAGGAAATACAGAATATCTGCATAGAACCCGCGAAAGGCATCGGCCGACACCGGGTCGGGCTTGGGACGAGACATGGATATCCTTCTTGACGAAGCACGACGTGGAAAAGTCGCGAATGATATCGAGAACCATTGTCATCTGTCTCTATTTTAGACGGGCCCGGATTAAAATATGGGGAGGAGGCAAACCCCTCCCACATAAGGTCGCAGTTTTACCGCAGCAAGGTCTTCAGTTGTTCGATCCCTGCTTCACCCAATGGAAACACCGGCAAACGAGGTTCGCCCGCCTCCAACCCGGTCAGGCGCAGCCCGGCCTTGATCGTCGCCGGCAACCCGCCCTTGAGGATGAACTCCAGCAACGGCAACTGCCGATAAAACAGCTCGCGCGCCTTGTCCAGGTCATTGGCCAGCACCGCCGCATACAACGCCAGGTTCAGGTGCGGGATGAGGTTTGGCGCCGCCGTGCACCAACCCTTGGCTCCGGCCGCGAAGGCTTCCAGGGCCAGCGGGTTGCAGCCGTTGTAGAACGGCACGTCGCTGTGGCGCCGCAGTTGATGCATGCGTTGAACGTCCCCGGTGCTCTCCTTGACCATCGTCACGTTTGCCACCTGCTTGACGATACGCAGGATCAGATCCACCGACATGTCCGTACCGCTGGTGGCCGGGTTGTTGTAGAGCATGATCGGCACGCCGATGCTGTCGCCGATTGCAGCGTAGTGGGCGAGGATTTCCGCCTCGCTGAGCTTCCAATACGAGGCCGGCAGCACCATCACCACATCCGCGCCATTGGCTTCGGCGTAGCGGGCGCGGCGCACGGCCTTGGCGGTGGTCAGGTCGGAGACGCTGACCACCGTGGGCACGCGCCGGGCGATTTTTGCCAGGCTGTAGGCGCTGACTTCGTCCCACTCGGCATCGCTCAAATACGCACCTTCACCGGTGCTGCCCAGAGGCGCGATGGCGTGCACGCCGCTGTCGATCAAACGGTCGATGGAACGACCGAGGGCGTCGAGGTCGATGCGCTCGCCGTCAGCGCTGAACGGGGTGATGGTGTAGCCGATGATGCCGTGAATAGTTGGGCTGGACATGGAAAGTCTCCGGTAGAAAAAGGTCGGGTCAGTTCAGGCAATCGGCGTGCTGGCGCAGGTTCTGCCGCACGTAGTAATTGAACGCGGCGCCGTGGCGCTTGGGTCGGGAAATCCAGGCATGGGCTTCGCGCCCCAGTTGCGGCAGGATCGGCTTGATCGCACCGGCTGCCATGGCGAGCAACTGCAACTTGGCCGCGCGTTCGATCAACTGCGCGATCACGCAGGCTTCTTCGACACTCGCTCCGGTCGACAACTGGCCGTGGTGCGACAGCAGGATCGCGCGCTTGTCGCCCAGGGCCTCGGTGATGATTTCCCCCTCTTCATTGCCCACCGGCACGCCCGGCCAGGCCTCCAGGAACGCGCAGTCTTCGTACAACGGGCAGAGGTCCATGTGGGACACCTGCAACGGCACTTCCAACATCGACAGCGCAGCGATATGGGTCGGGTGCGTATGAATAATGCAATTCACATCCGCTCGCCCGCGGTACACCCAGCTGTGAAAGCGGTTGGCCGGGTTGGGGATGCCGTGACCTTCCAGCACCTCAAGATCCTCGTTGACCAGCAACAGGTTGCTGGCCGTGATTTCATCAAAACCCAGGCCCAGTTGCTGGGTGTAGTAGGTGCCCTGTTCAGGCCCGCGCGCGGTGATCTGCCCGGCGAGGCCGGAGTCGTGGCCGTGTTCGAACAGGATTCGGCAAGTGAGCGCCAGCTTTTGCCGGACGGTCCACGTATTATCCGCCAGGGTGTTTTGCATCTGGACCAGCGCTTGCTTGACCAGTTGGTCTTTGGGGAGTGCTAATGTCTTGGCCATATCGGTGTCCTTTGGGTGGTTCAATGGACGTCGGATTTGCTGGTCTCCCGCTGCTCGCAAGGTCGTTGGGTGAGGCAAATGACACTAATGATGCTATATGACACAAAGTGTCATTGGCAAGCGCAGCTTATCGCTTCTGCATGGATTAACCGCAGCACATGTCTATCCGTTTGAAATTATTGAGGAAAAAACTTGGCGTAACCTTGGAGGCCCTGGCTGAAAAGTCCGGGATGACCAAGAGTTACCTGTCCAAGGTCGAGCGTGGGCTCAACACGCCGTCGATTGCCGCTGCGCTGAAACTGGCCAAGGCGTTGAACGTGAAGGTCGAAGAACTGTTCAGCGAAGACCGCGTCAGCCTCGACAGCTACAGCCTGGTGCGCAGCCATGAGCGGCCCGACACCGCGCCGGGTTACGCAGTGCTGGCCCATCAGGTCAGTGAGCGCAGCTTGTTGCCGTTCATCATCTACCCGCCGGCGCAATTCTCCGACAAGACCTTCAAGGAGCACCTTGGAGAGGAGTTCCTGTTCGTGCATGAAGGGGCGGTAGAAGTGGATTTCATGAACGAACGGGTGATTCTGGAGCGCGGCGATGCGCTGCATTTCAATGCGCAGAAGCCGCATCGGCTGCGTTCGGTAGGGCCTGTGCAGGCGCAGCTATTGGTGGTTGTACACAGCTCGCAAGAATGACCGCGCTGACGGTTTGAAATGCGGTCGGTATGGGCGGGAGCAAGCCCCTCCCACCGGTGGCTCAACGTTCGACAGGTACCGACAGTGCGGGGTCACCCAACGGATGCGTGCGCGCGGCAAAAAACTTCAACTGCGCGCCACTGCCATCAAACAACTGCGAATACCGCCGCTTCTGCTGGCGAATAAACCCGTCGCTGCGGCCCGATACCGAGATCGCCAGGGTCGCGGGGCGGGCCTGGCGAATTGCATCCACCACGTGTTGATCCTGCGTTCCCAGGTCATGGCCAAAGATGCACAGCGCGCCCTCATGGCTCAGCAACTGTTCATAGCAGAACGACAGGTAATCCGAGCTGCGGATGGTCTTGAGCTTCTCTTGCACCGTGCCTTCGTTGATAAACAGCGGCACATCGTCCAGGGTCTTGATCGTGTTGTTGATCGCAAAGCTGCTGAGCAAGGTGCTGTCGGTGCTCGGCAATTTGCGTGCGGTGCCGTCAAGGTTGCGCACCAGGTGCAGGCCGCCGTGCAGGTAGAGGATGCGCGTGCTATCGGTGTGGGTGTTGCGCAGGTCGAAGCTGGCATCGGCGCTGCGGAACAGGTCGTCGATGCCCGGCGTGTGCAGGATCGCCCAATAGTTGAGCAGGTCGTAATTGGTGGTGAACACGCTGGTGTAGGTCGCCAGTTCGCGGTTGATCGTCGCCAGCGTCGACGGCTGCACCAGGCGCCACGGAATGTGCACGGCGTGGATGGTATTGATCAGCGCTTCCTTGATCGCGTAGTAGCGATTACGCGGTGCCGCCGAGCTGACCGCCAGGGCCTTGTTGACTCGGCTGGTGGTTTTCAAGGCCCCCAGGGTCTGCTCGAAGCTGCGGGTCTGCAGGGCGTCGAACACGCTGAGCTCGGATGGGCCCAGGGGTTTTTCTTCGACGGTGCGTGCGTTTTCGAACAGCGAGTCGTAGGCAAAGTCTTCCCAAATCGTGCGGCTCGCGCCATTGCCGATCAGAATCCCACTGAAGGCGGTGCGGCTGCGCAGGGCGCTCCAATCTTCAAGGTGGGCGTCAATATCCTGGAAATCCTTCATTGCTGTGGGTCTACTCGAAATCGGCTGGATGGCGACTTTATCACGAGCCGGCGTTGATCCTGGTCAAGATGCCGCAGGCAGGTGAGGTTGATGCTGTAGGCATACACGTCATCCGAGGATTCGCCATGAGCAGCACCTTCTTCATTCCCGCCGTCAACATCATGGGCACCGACTGCCTCGACGAAGCCATGAATGCCATTCGCAACTACGGTTTTCGCAAAGCGCTGATCGTCACCGACGCGGGCCTGGCCAAGGCGGGCGTGGCCGGCATGATCGCCGAGAAGTTGGCGATGCAGGACATCGATTCGGTGATCTACGACGGCGCCAAGCCCAACCCCAATGTGGAAAACGTCGAGAAAGGCCTGGCGTTGCTGCAGCAGAGCGCCTGCGATTTCGTGGTGTCCCTGGGCGGCGGTTCGCCCCATGACTGTGCCAAGGGCATCGCCCTGTGCGCCACCAACGGCGGGCATATCAGCGACTACGAAGGGGTCGACCAATCCAGCAAGCCGCAGATGCCCCTGGTGGCGATCAACACCACCGCAGGCACCGCCAGCGAGATGACGCGTTTCTGCATCATCACCGACGAAACCCGCCACGTGAAAATGGCCATCGTCGACCGCAACGTCACGCCACTGCTGTCGGTCAATGACCCGAGCCTGATGGTCGGCATGCCCAAGGGCCTCACCGCCGCCACCGGCATGGACGCCCTGACCCACGCCATCGAAGCCTACGTGTCCACGGCGGCCACCCCGATCACCGACGCCTGTGCGATCAAGGCCATCGAACTGATCAGCGCCAACCTGCGCCTGGCCGTACGCGACGGCAGCGACAAGGCCGCGCGGGAAAACATGGCCTATGCCCAGTTCCTCGCAGGCATGGCGTTCAACAATGCCTCCCTCGGTTTCGTGCATGCCATGGCCCACCAACTCGGCGGTCTCTATGACCTGCCTCACGGCGTGTGCAACGCGGTGCTGCTGCCCCATGTACAAAGCTTCAACGCCAGCGTCAGTGCCAAGCGCTTGAGCGATGTCGGCCGCGCGCTGGGTGTCGACGCCAAGGGCACCACTGACGAAGAGGGCGCCCAAGCCGCCATCGCCGCCATTCGCAGCCTGTCCCAGGACGTTGAAATCCCCGCCGGCCTGCGCGAACTGGGGGCCAAGTTGCAGGACATTCCGCTGCTGGCTACCAATGCATTGAAGGACGCGTGCGGGCTGACCAACCCACGGCGCGCCGATCAGCGTCAGATTGAGGAGATCTTTCGTAGCGCGTTCTGATCTGTCCGGCAACTGGCGGTGCACATGAACGCGCCGCCAGCCAATGCCACGCACAAGAGCGCCAATGGCCAAGCCTGCTGGCTCACCAGCAGGCTTGCTACGCCGCCGATCAACGCGGCCATCAACTGATGCATGAAGCCACTCAAGGCCATGGCATAGGAACCGCTGACCGGCGACTGATCATTAGCCAGTGACAAACTGATGGGGTAACTCATCGATTGCCCAAATACTGCCAGGCAATACGGCAACCACAACAACAGCGCGATCCCGCTGGCAAATACACTACCCAACAGCATCAGCGCCGTTCCCATTAACGCCAGCGCCACGCCCCAGCTCATCATCGTCAACCGCCCCATCCGCGCGACGAAGCGGTTGACCATCAACGCCCCCGCCAGATAGGCCCCGCTGATCGGCCACCCCAGCCAGCCGTACTGCGCCGCGCTCCACTCGAAGCGCCCTTGCAGTATCAGCGGAGCACAGGTGTTGAAGGCAATGATCACCCCATAGCCCAGCCCACCGGCCAATGCTGCGTGTAGAAAGGGGGGATGCCGCACAATCGTGGTGTAGATCCGCCAGGCTGAGTCTGGCGAATCAGCCTTCATCACTGACGGAAACACCACCCTTTGCAGCACAGCAATCAACGTGAGGGCACTTATTGCCAACCCATAGAAAATGGCCTTCCAGCCGAAGGCCGCCTGCAACAGCGCCCCCATGAACTGGCCGATACCTAGCGCGATTACAAACGTCATCCCCAGCCACGACAACCCTCTGGCCAAAAGCGCCCCGCTGAAACTGTCCCGCACCAACACCCTGGCCATGACCGCGACTCCACCCGCGCCCAAACCCTGAATCAGGCGTAATGACAAAAAAGACTCGACGTTAAATGCCGATGGAATCGCCGCGCTTGCCGAGGCATATACCGCCAGCGCCGCCAGCAGGACCGGCTTTCTGCCAAAACGCTCCCCCAGGCTGCCCCAGAGCAACATCGGCAGCGCCATGCCCACCAGGTACACGGCCAGGGCCAGTGCGACGTAGTCCTCGGCGGCGAGCAGGGACTGGGCGATGACCGGCACAGCGGGCAAATAGCTGCTAATGCCGACTTGGGCGAGGAAGGCGGCGCAGCAAGCGAGGGCGAGACGGGTGGTGTTTTTCAAGGGGAGGCGTCCTGCGCCTTAAGTTCTGCGTACGTCATCGTAAGTCGATTCCTCCGTATGGATCCGAACAATGATTGATGTTTATGCTCATTGAGAAATAAGAGTGAGTATGTGGCGGTTGTTTATAGTAGGTGCGCAATTTATTTTGCGTCTTTATGTTCCTGTATTAAGGCTGTCAGTGTGGAGCAAAACAAGTCTACTGTTTTAGGGCTCATGTCTGCCCGAAGAGTTATACGTAATGCTGCTTTTTCCTTGGGCACGACAGGAAAAAATACGGCAGAGGTGAAAAATCCGCTGTCAGCCAGTCGCATAGCGAGTTTGTTCGCTTTTTCAGCCTCGCCGCAGGTTACCAATCGTATTGCGGTGTCGGCACCCTGTTGTTCAGTGTGGATAAGGCTGTCGAATAACCGGATATTGGTTTGAAGCTGTTCTTGAAGCACGGATAGCTCGGTTGTTTGATGTATTTTTATTGACGCCAGCCCGGCTCCTATAGCGGCAGAATTGAGACTTTGGGACCAGTTACTGGGCCCGCCGTATCGATACATTAGACTTTTCTGTCTTTCGCTACCGAACATGATCATTCCTCCACTGGCACCAAATGATTTGCCTAGAGAGGCCACGATTAAGGTTTTATTGTCTATCTCTTGCAAGCGCGGCCGGATAAAACCGGCCCCTTTATCTCCAAATGCGGACAAGGCGTGGGAGTCATCCAAATAAAGGAACAGTCCGTAACGCGCCTTCAAGTAGAGCAGGCTATCGATATCTGCGACTCCACCCATGCTGTATATGCCGTCTGCTATGTAAGCTACATTTTTACGTTTTTTGCACAAGTCTTCAATCCAGCACATGTCATTGTGAGGCGCGGTTTTTACTTCTGTTTCATCTGCGCACGAGGCTTTAATATGATTCATTGAATAGTGGGAATATTTGTCGAATATCATTGTGGGTGGGGAGTTATTGGTAAATACGCCGCTGGCGAGCATGGGCAAGAGTCCGGAGCTGGCCGCACTACAGGACAAAGTGCTGAGGCAGATTGAGTTGAAAAGGCCTGATAGCTCTGTTTCATATCGTTCAAGTATTTCAAGTTTGCATCGATTTTTTGAGTTTGCAATGCGAAGTGTTTTGGCTTCTTTTATTCCCTGGATAGCCCCTTTTAGTATCTTTGGGTTGTAGTCGAGGCCAAGATATGATGTTGTGCAAAAGTGATGAAGTTTTCGTCCGTACTGATCAATAAGTTGGTTGTTGCTTTTGGCTTTTACATTAAGTTCGCAAATTCGGCCTGACTGTGCTGAGTGCCAGTCTCTGTCGGCAAGGTCGATCAGTTTTTTGTAATTTGTGAACTGATTTTTTGAATGAATATTTTCCATTGTTTTTACCTGTCCTTAGGGAAGGCAAAAACAGTAAAGGGAAAATTTTGATAAGGTAAGTCAGATATTTCCCATGCAAGCTACTCCGAATGGATATTTTGTTGTGAGTAAGGTCCTACATTTTGTAAGTCCCAATGGACATCCGACCGATTCTTATGTGCATGACTCAACGTAGCGGATCCAGGGAGCATTTGATTGTGATTGGGTAAATGAATGCAGTGGGGGCGTTCGCGTTTTGTTGAGGTCGTATCCCGCAGGATTGAGTAAGGTGTCCGCATACCGGCCGGATGTGACGATGGCCTTCAAGGACCTGTCTCTTGGGTAGTCGAAACCATATGGATGAAGGGAGTACTTGATGAGAGTTCTGTTATTCGGTGCCACCGGCATGGTCGGCCAGGGCGTCCTGCGCGAGTGCCTGCTGGCCGCTGACGTACAGGAAGTCGTCGCCGTCGGCCGCACGCCCCTGACCCGGGAACACGGCAAGTTGCATCAGGTGTTGCACAGCGACATGCTGGATTTCCAACCCCTGGAAAACCTGCTGCAAGGGTTTGATGCGTGTTTCTTCTGCCTCGGCGTGTCGTCTGCCGGCCTGAATGAAACCAAGTACACCCACCTCACTTATGACCTGACCCTCGTCGCCGCCAGCACCCTGGCGCGGCTTAATCCGCAGATGACGTTCATCTACGTGTCCGGCGCCGGTACCGACAGCTCCGAGGTGGGCAAGTCGATGTGGGCGCGGGTCAAGGGCAAGACCGAGAATGCCCTGCTGCGCCTGCCGTTCAAGGCGGTGTTCCTGTTCCGGCCGGGGATCATTCAGCCGCTGCACGGTGTGCGCTCGAAGACGCCGTTGTATCAAGCCTTCTATTCCGTACTCGGGCCCGTACTGTCGTTGGTGCGTCGGGTCAAGCCGGGCTGGGTGGTGAGCACCGAGACTGTCGGCCGGGCGATGCTCGCGGCGGTGCGCCATGGCGCGCCGCAACCGGTGGTGGAACAGGCCGAGATCAATCGCCTGGCGTCCGAGCGCGCCTGATGCTGCACAAGAGCCTGGTGCGTCGCCTTGACTTGATCACCCTGCAGCTGTTCGTCGCGGTGTTCGAAGAGGGCACCCTGACCCGCGCCGCCGCCCGCGAAGCCATCGCCGTGTCGGCAGCCAGCAAGCGTTTGATGGAGCTGGAGCAGGTGCTGGGGGTGAGCCTGTTCGTGCGACGGGCCAAGGGCATGGACCTCACCGCCGCCGGCGAAACCCTGCTGCACCATGCCCGGCAGATGCTGTTCAACGTGGAAAAAATGGGCCTGGAGCTTGGCGAGCATAGCCACGGCGTGCGCGGTTACGTGCGGATGCTGGCCAATCTCTCGGCGATTATTCAGTTTCTTCCGGAAGACTTGCGGGATTTTTCCAGGCTGCATCCCGAAGTGAAAACCGACCTCGAAGAACGCCCCAGCAACGGCGTGGTGCAAGGTGTGCTGGATGGGGTGGCGGACCTGGGGATCTGCTCCAGTGATACCGACACCAAGGGCCTGCCCAGCGTGACCTATCGCCACGACAAACTGGTGGTGTTGATGCCGGCGGATCACCCCTTGGCGCCGCGCGAAAGCCTGGCCTTCGCCGAGACCCTGGACAGTGACTACGTGGGCCTGCACGCCGCCAGCTCGATCAACATGCGCACCCACGCCGCCGCGCGCGAGGCCGGCAAGACACTGCGCCTGCGTATTCATGTGCCGGGCTTTGATGCGATGTGCCGGATGGTCCAGGCGAACATGGGCATCGGCATCCTGCCGCTGAAGGCCTATGAGTTGTTTGGCCGTGCCCTGGGCCTGCATGCCGTGCCGCTGACCGATGCCTGGTCGGACCGCAGTTTGATCCTGGTGGTGCGCGATGAGGCGCAGTTGTCACCCGTGAGCCGGCTGTTGTTCGATTACCTGAGCGTTCGCATTCAGCGAACGCTCCTTGCCAACTGACGGTTGGATTTTTCCTGTCCCTGTCCTCTAGCCTTGGCTGCACATTCCAAGAATAAGAGGTACACCCCATGACGGCTCCCTTGAGCGGTATCAAGGTGATCGAGATCGGCACGCTGATTGCCGCGCCGTTCGCCGCCCGGCTGATGGCCGAGTTCGGTGCCGAGGTGATCAAGATCGAAGCCCTGGGGCAGGGCGATCCACTTCGTAAATGGCGAAAGCTGCATGAAGGCACCTCGCTGTGGTGGTACCTGCAATCGCGCAACAAGAAATCCCTGGCCCTGGACCTCAAGTCCGCTGAAGGCCTGGACCTGATCAAGCAGCTGCTCGGCGACGCCGATGTGCTGATCGAAAACCTGCGCCCCGGTGGCCTGGAAAAACTCGGCCTGGGCTGGGACGTACTGCATGCGCTCAACCCCAAGCTGACCCTGGTGCGTATCTCCGGCTACGGCCAGACCGGCCCGTACCGCGACCGCCCTGGTTTCGGTGCCATCGGCGAAGCCATGGGCGGGATTCGCTACACCACCGGCAACCCCGACTCGCCCCCGGCGCGGGTCGGCGTCAGCCTCGGCGACTCCCTGGCGTCGTTGCATGGCGTGATCGGCGCGCTGATGGCGTTGCTGCGGGTCAAGACGGGCCAGGGCGACGGGCAGGTTGTCGATGTGTCCCTGGCGGAAAGCGTGTTCAACCTGATGGAAAGCCTGGTGCCCGAATACGACATGCTCGGCCACGTGCGTGAGCGCAGCGGCGGTGCCTTGCCCGGTATCGCACCTTCGAATACCTACCTGACCGCCGACGGTGCCTATGTGGTGATCGCCGGTAACAGCGACCCGATCTACAAGCGCCTGATGACCACCATCGGCCGTGCCGACCTGGCCGAAGCCGCCGAATTCGCCCACAACGATGGCCGTGCGGCGAAAAGCGCTTTGCTCGATGCCGCCATCACCCACTGGACCAGCAGCCTGCCTATCGAGCAGGTGCTCAGCGCCCTGGAAGCCGCCGAAGTGCCGGCCGGGCGCATCTACTCCGTGGCCGATATCGTCAGCGACCCGCACTACCAGGCGCGCGACATGTTGCTCAATGCCGAGCTGCCGGGCGGTGTGTCGGTGAAGATGCCCGGCATCGTGCCCAAGCTCTCGGAAACCCCCGGCGCCGTGAACTGGCAGGGCCCGAGCCTGGGCCAGCACACCGATGACATCCTCGGCAGCCTGGGCCTTACGGTTGCCGACATCCAACGCCTGAAAACCTCGGGAGTGGTGCAATGATCACTGACTATTCCGACCCGCTGATCGTGCAGGAAGTGTCCCCGCGCGATGGCCTGCAAATCGAACCGACCTGGGTCGAGACCGCTGACAAGATCGCCCTGATCGACCAGCTTTCCCTGGCCGGTTTTTCGCGGATCGAAGCCGGTTCCTTCGTGTCGCCCAAGGCCATCCCTGCATTGCGCGATGGCGAACACGTGTTCCAGGGCATTGCGCGCAAAGCCGGGGTGATCTACGTTGCGCTGATCCCTAACCTCAAGGGCGCCCAGCGCGCCGTCGAGTCGCGCGCCGATGAACTGAACCTGGTGATGTCGGCCAGCCAGACCCACAACCTGGCGAATATGCGCATGCGGTGCGAGGCGTCGTTGGCGGCATTCGGCGAGATCGTCAGCTTTGCCGCCGGGCACCCGGTACGCCTCAACGGCAGCATCGCCACCACCTTTGGCTGCCCGTTCGAAGGCAGGATCGATGAAGACCGCGTGCTGCAACTGGTCGAGGCCTATCTGCAGCTCGGCATCCAGGGTATCAGCCTTGCCGACACCACCGGCATGGCCAACCCGCGCCAGGTGGAACGCCTGGTCAAGCGCGTGTTGCAACACGTGCCGGCCAGCGACCTGACCCTGCATTTCCATAACACCCGCGGCCTGGGCCTGTGCAATGTGCTGGCCGCCTACGAAGCCGGGGCACGGCGTTTTGACGCGGCGTTGGGTGGCCTGGGTGGGTGCCCGTTTGCGCCGGGGGCGTCGGGCAATATCTGCACCGAAGACCTGGTCAACCTGTGTGAAGAGGTGGGCATTCACACCGGAGTCGACCTGCCGCACCTGCTGAACCTGTCCCGCCGCTTGCCGGTCTTGCTGGGCCATGAATTGCCTGGCCAGGTGGCCAAGGCCGGGCGCAATTGCGACCTGCATCCGCCGCCGGACTACATCGCCGCCTTGTAACGCCATACCAGACAACAAAAACAATCGGACGCCTGTGAGCAGTCCGCTGGAGAGAAACCATGAGCACTAATACGTTGGAGGCCGGCGCGCGCCCGGCCGCTGAAATCGATGCCGAAAAAGCCCTGGTCAGCAAGGTCGCCTGGCGCCTGATGCCGCTGATCATGGTGTGCTACCTGTTCGCGTTTTTTGACCGCATCAACATCAGCTTTGCCAAGTTCCAGCTGCAGGCCGACCTCAGCCTGAGCGACACCGCCTACGGCCTGGGCGCCGGGTTGTTCGTGGTGGGGTATGTGATCTTTGAAGTGCCGAGCAACATGATGCTGTACAAGGTCGGCGCGCGGCGCTGGATCGCGCGGATCATGATGTCGTGGGGCCTGGCCACGGCGGCCATGGTGTTTGTCACCGCCGAATGGCAGTTTTATGGCCTGCGTTTCATCATCGGTGCGATGGAGGCGGGCTTCGCGCCCGGTGTGCTGTATTACCTGACGTTGTGGTTCCCGCAGCACTTCCGCGGGCGCATTACCTCGATGCTGTTCCTGGCGTCCGCCTTTGCCGGCCTGGTAGGTGCGCCGTTCTCCGGCCTGGTGCTGGAACACCTCGACGGCGTGCTGCAGATGCGCGGCTGGCACTGGCTGTTCCTGCTCGGCGGCTTGCCCTGCATCGGCTTGGGCTTGCTGGTGCTGACCCTGCTCAAGGACCGTATCGAAGATGCGCACTGGCTGACGCCGGCGGAGAAGACCCTGCTGTCGAGCCGCATTGCCCGGCATGAGCCGAACACACATGGCGGCTCACTGTTGTCGGCGATCCGCATTCCCGGCTTCCTGATGCTCGGGTTTATCTACTTCCTGATCCAGGTGGCGTCTTACGGCCTCAACTTCTGGGCGCCGCAGCTGATCCGCAGCGCCGGCACCCAAAGCCCGGTGATGATCGGCCTGCTCACCGCGATTCCCTATGTGTGCGGCGCGATCAGCATGGTGGTGATCGGGCGGCTGTCGGACGCGACCGGCGAGCGCCGCAAGTTTGTCTGCGGCTTGGTGGTGCTGGGCGCGGTGGGCTTCTTCAGTGCCGGGATCTTTGCCGATCACACCACCTTCCTGATCATCGCCCTGGGCATGTTGGGCGCCGGCATCATCGCGTCGATCCCGACCTTCTGGACCCTGCCACCCAAGTTGCTGGCCGGTGCCGGCGCAGGCGCGGCGGGCGGGATTGCGGTGATCAATACCCTCGGGCAGTTCGGTGGGATTGTCAGCCCGGTGATGGTGGGGCGGATCAAGGACCTTACCGGCAGCACCACCCCGGCACTCTATGTGATCGGCGTGTGCGCGTTGTTGGCGGCGGCCCTGCTGTTGTGGGGCCTGCCGCAAAAGCTGCGCACCCTCGACAAGGCCTGATCAGCCGGCGTTTGTCAGCGCTTGGGCCGGTGTGGCGCTGAACTGAATCAACGCCACGCCGCCCATCAACAACAACGCACCCAGGATTCGAGGCGTTGTCAGTGGGCGCTCCGCCAAGCCAAACAGGCCGAAGTGATCCAGCAGCAGCGACGCGAGAATCTGCCCGGCCATGGCCAGGGCGATAAACCCCGACGCGCCCAGCTTGGGCAGCAGCGTCAACGCCAGCGCGATAAAGCACACGCCAAACGCGCCCCCGGCCCACATCCACAGGGGCGCCTTGGTGATAAATGCGAGGCCGGGCAGCGGCAGGCGCAGCGCCACGATCACCGGCAGCAGCACGAGGATGCTCACCAGCAGCGACGCCAGGGTGGCCCACAGAGGATGCCCAAGGCCGCGTCCGAGGTTGGCATTGATCGCACTTTGAAACGGCACCATCGCCCCGGCGATCACCGCCAATAGCAACAAACCGGCCCCATGCAACGTCGTCATGGCGAATCTCCCAGAGGTTTTGCTGGACTCTAGGCTATTCGTCACGCAAATTTAAATTCCAAGTTCTTATGCCGAGCATGCAACTGATGAATGATCTGCGCCGCGTCGACCTTAACCTGTTGGTGGTCCTTGACGCCTTGCTCAGTGAGCAACACGTCACCCGCGCCGCCGAGCGTTTGCACCTCAGCCAGCCGGCAGTGAGCCACGCGCTGGCGCGCTTGCGCGATTTATTGGGTGACCCGTTGCTGGTACGCCAGGGCGGCATGTTAGTGCCCACGGCCCGCGCCCTGGAGTTGGCGGCGCCATTGGCCGAAGCCCTGGCCCAGGTCCAGGCGTTGCTGGCGCCGAATCGCTTTGACCCGGCATCGGCCAAGCGCCGGTTTCGTGTGGCGATGTCGGACTACAGTGCGGCGATTTTCCTACCGGGTCTGGTCCGCGTCCTGCGACGTGAAGCGTCCGGTATCGACCTGCAAATCATCCAGGCCAGCCGCGAAGGCATGGTGGAGGGCGTGCTCAATGGTGATATCGACCTGGCTGCCGGCGTCTTTCCCGACATGCCCGCCGAGCTGCGCACCGCAGCGTTATTCGAAGAGCATTACACCTGCCTGCTGGACCGCAACAGCCTGCCGCAGGGCGGTGCGCTCGACCTGCCCTCCTACCTGTCGCGCCCCCACGTACTGTTGGAAATGCGCGGCAGCGGCGCGCCGGAAATCGAGCGGGCACTGACCGCGATTCGCGAGCGACGGCATGTGGCGATCAGCCTGCCGCACTGGGGCGTGGCGCCGCAGTTGATCGAGGGCACGGACTTGATTCTCACCGTATCGTCGCGAGGCTTGCTGAATATTGATCACCCGCATCTGGTCGCCGTGGCGCCGCCGTTTCATATTCCGTCGTTTACCTTTGAACTGGCGTGGCATGCGCGACGGGGCGGGGATTCGGGGTTGCAGTGGTTGATTGGGCAGGTGCAGGGTATGTTGTCCGAAGGCCGCAGATAACAGGAAAAAACATGTTCTCAGGCTTCAACCACTTGACCCTGGCCGTCACCGACGTGAGTCGCAGCGTCACCTTTTACCATGAGTTGTTGCAACTCAAGCTCGAAGCCACCTGGGACACCGGCGCCTATTTGTCATTGCCGGGCCTATGGCTATGCCTGTCCCTTGATCCGCTGCGCGACTCGAAGCCGTCGGCCGATTACACCCACTATGGGTTCACTGTCGCTGCGAGTGATTTCGCTGCGCTGGTCTCGCGTCTGCGCGCCGCCAAGGTGCAAGCGTGGCGCGACAATCGCAGCGAAGGTGCCTCGTTCTATTTCCTTGATCCCGACGGCCATAAGCTCGAAGCCCATGTCGGCGACCTGGCTTCGCGTCTGTTGGCTTGCCGCGACAATCCCTATGCGGGAATGCGGTTTTACCCATAGCGCAGGAACGTGCAGAATCCGTCCACCTTCCTACGTTTTGTCAGAGTCGCGCCCATGACCCCCTCCTTGCTGCTCGCCGTCCTCGCTTCGGGTTTTATCTACGGTATTACGCCTGGCCCCGGCGTATTGGCGGTGTTTGGCATCGGCGCCGCCCGGGGGCGTCGTGCCGGGGCGGGGTTTCTGTGCGGGCACTTGCTCGGCGATGTGCTGTGGTGCAGTACGGCGCTGATCGCGATTGTGGGCGCGCGGGAAGTCGGCAGCAGCGCGTTCGATGTGCTCGGCGTGCTCAGTGGGCTGTACCTGTTCTGGCTCGGCTGGCGCGCGATTCGTACCCAGCGTCGCAGCAGTGAAGCCCCCCAGGGCGCGGCGCGGCATCCGTTCTGGCACGGCATCCTGTTCGGCTTGACCAACCCCAAGGCGTATCCGGTGGCCGTGGCGACATTTACTGCATTGCTGTCCAGCCGCGCCGAATTGCTGACCTGGTCGATGCTGCCGGCGTTGATCTTCCTGAGCTTCGTCGGTGGCCTGTTGGCCTACGCGATCCTGATCGGCGTGGTCGGTGCCCAGCGGGTGCGCACGGTGTATCAGCGCCACGAAATCCTCATCACCAGGCTTTGCGGCGTGATGTTTATCGGCTTCGCCATCAATGCCCTGGCCCATGCGCTGCCAGGCCTGTTCGGCAGCAAACCGGCCTGACTGGGCACGACCGTTCGTCGCACGGGCAAGTTTTTTCTAAACCTTTGCCGCCCTGAAAATTCGAATTCAGGGCGAGGTGTCTTTCCCCGCACTTATTTTTGCCCTGGAGGAACCCATCATGAGCCGCATGGCTATCCGGTTACGCACCGCCAGTTTCGCGATGCTGCTGGGCCTCGGCGCCAGCAATGCTTTCGCCCAGTCGCCTGCTGAATTCATCGAGCAGGCTTCGGCCAAAGGCATGGCCGATATCGAAACCAGTCGCATGGCCCACGCCAAGACCTCGTCCCAGGAAATCAAGGACTACACCATCGAGGTGATCAACGAGCGCACCCTGGCCAACCAGCATTTGGCGGCGATCGCCAAGAAGCTTGACCTGCCCGTGGCCCCACGGGAGAAGATCGTCGACAAGGCCGAAACCCTGATGCCCGAACTCAAGGACGGCGACTCCTTCGACGCGGCCTACACCGCGCAGCAAGTGAAGGAAAACGAAGACGCCATTGCCCTGTTCAAGCGCGAAGGGGCGGCCTCGGATGTGCCGGAAATCAAGGCACTGGTGGATGAGACGCTGCCCAAGCTGGAAGAACGTCTGCAAAAGGCCCGAGCCCTGGCCTCGACCTACGGTAAGGGCCATCAAGGCGACGGTTGAGCCTTTCGCTTGATATAAAAAACGGCGGTTGGATCATGTCCAACCGCCGTTTTTTTATGCCTGGTTCAGATCGGTCTTGTTCGGGGCCGCATCGTCGGCCGCGTGGCCACAGCTGCTGTTCAGGCTGACGGTGCCGGTGTTGCCGATGCTGCGGTATTCCTGGCGCAGTTTTTCCAGTTCCTTGCGGTCCAGGCCGTCCAGGCTCAGCACGGCGTTCTGCGCATCCTTGGAGACTCGCAGCAGTTCATCGATCTTGATGTGCAGGATGTCGTTATCGCGGTTTTGGGTGTTCTGGATCAGGAACACCATCAGGAAGGTGATGATGGTGGTCGAGGTGTTGATGATCAACTGCCAGGTGTCGTTGTAGTGGAAGTACGGACCGCTCAAGCTCCACAGGAAAATCAACGCGACCGCCGCATAGAACGTCCGGGCACTGCCTGCCCAACGGGACAGGGATTGTGAGACTGCAGAGAATTTCATGACCGTTTTCCTTAAAGGTGAGTGATGAAAATACTGACCGCAGGCACGCTCTGAAATTTCTTTTTACAACTTAGGGTGTGAGCAACATCGTGCGTTTTCTGCACGGTTCTTAGGAGTGAGCCTACGGCGCTCTGCAGCGATAGGCGCAAGACTGGGTTTTTATGCGGAAATTCCCATGCACGCTGATACCGCCTGCGACCTGCCTACGCTTTATCACCAGACCGAAGATCATTATTTCGCCGCGACGTGCTCGCTGCATCGCCGCTACAACGCCTGTATCAACGCTTACTTTACCGGCGAATATTTCGACCCGTGGAACCTGTTGTTTATCCGGGTCGGCAGTGCCCCGCTGGGGGGGGCTATGACAGCGCCCCTGGACCTGCTTCGTCGTATTTTCCTGGATACGCGCGTCGTGATTCATGAGGAAAAGGTCGGTGCGGTAGCCGAGGCCCTCATCGGGCTGGGCTTTCAGCCTGCCGAAAAGACCACTGCGATGGTCCTCGATCTGTCGGGTTTTGTTTTATCTACGGATGACCGCTCGGTGCAGATCAGCTTGACTCGGAACCTGGCCCACTGGGCAGTTCCCCTTGGCAATGCGTTTTCGATGGCGCCCGAGGGTGTTGCACGTTATCAGGCCCGGCACCAGCGGGCCCTTGAAACGGGCCAATCGCTTTACCACTTCATCCTTTCCACCGAGGGGCAGGTGAGGTGTTCGTTGACTTTATCCATGTGGAATGGAGAGGCACGGCTTAGCGATTTCGGCACGCTCGTGGATTTTCGCGCAAGAGGTTATGGCACGCGATTGCTTCAAGCCGCCCTGCTTCACGCTGCAAGCCTGGGGGCCCGGCGCTGTTTTCTTGAAGCGACGATGGAGGGGATCTCGCTGTATCGCAAGCTGGGTTTCGAAGGCTTATTCGATTACCAGGCTTTTACTCGAGGGCCGGTTGCAATTGCCTGATCAGAAGCTCATTTTCACCTGGCTGCAGTCCTCAAGCGTCAACAGATACTGCTTGGCGTCGAGTCCTCCGGCAAACCCGGTCAAGGTGCCCGAGGCACCAATCACTCGATGGCACGGCGCAATGATCGAGATGGGATTACGCCCATTGGCGGCGCCCACGGCTCGTACGGCTTTCGGGTTGCCAATTTGCCGGGCGATCTGGCTGTAGCTGCGGGTTTCGCCAAAAGGAATAGTCAGCAGCGCCTGCCAGACCTGCTTCTGAAAGGCGGTACCGGTGAAATCCAGTTCCAGGTCGAATGTGTGGCGAGTCCCCGCAAAGTACTCCTTCAACTGGCGCTCGGTTTCCAACAGCACCGGGCTGTCGTTGGCTTCGTGCAATTGACCCAGGCGCACACGGTTGGCGCGCTCGACTTCCCACAGGATGGCACTGAGCTTGCCATCGCGCGCCACCAGGGTGAGCTCACCGACAGGGGAGGGCATGAGCTTGTATTCGTAAGACATGAGCGGGCTCCTCGAGGGGCAGTTGTTAAACGCTACAGGCCTACGGTATTGCCATCCGCCGGACTGAACACTACGTTTCTTGCGGTGGAATTCTCACTGGCCCTGGACATTCCAGTAAACCCAGTTGGAATAGTACGGGTACCAGTAGAACCAGGAAATCCTGTAGAGCCCCATGATGACTGAGGCCTCCCCGATGGCGACCAGGGAAATCAGATTGAACAGCGTGACGATTGCAGCGAATGCGGTGACGCCTCGGATGGCATGGCGCCTGGCAAACACTACGCCGTAGACGGATGCGGCGATGGATCCGAGCGCCAGCCCCAGCCCCAAGGGGTACGGAAGTCGCACCAGCGCGACCAGCAGTGGCAACACCAGCACCCAGCCGAGTACTTGGCGCAGAACAGGTGTGGATGTGGGTTGTTTGGGTTCAATCATGGCAATAACCCTGGGGCCGCAAGCTCAATGAAGCGACATCATCACGCTATGGATGCAGTGCCGCATTCAGACTTTGCTCCCGTTGCAGCTACCGATCCTGTTGCAGCACCTTGAGCGCCGCCGACGCGAGGAAGCCGGAGCGGCTTTTTTCCTCCGGGTGGTGCAGTACGTATTCATCGATGCGGTTGAGCAGGTAGCCCGGCAACGTGATGTTGAGTTTTTGCGCCTTGCCCAGGTACTTGGTGACATCGATGTCTACAACCGCCCAAGTGCAGCCGGCGTACTGAGGGTTGGCGGCATGCACGGTGACCTTCTGGGCGCTCGGGATCGGCGCGCCGTCTTCCGCGAGGATTTCGAAGTGTCCTTCGATGGCTTCGCGCGCCATGGCCATGGCGTCGTCCAGGTCGTCGCCGGCAGAGTAGCAACCGGGAATATCCGGGACTTCCACGCCCCAGGCGTGATCGTGGTCACCGGTTGAAATTGCGATGGGGTACAGCATGTTCGTTGTCCTCCAGGGACGATTAACTCAACAGAGCTTGTTTCAAAATGCTCTTGGCGGTCTTGTCCAACAGGTCTTTCTTTGGATGGGGGATCGTCACCAAGCCAGGCTTCGTCGGGTGCTTGAAGTGGTGATGACTGCCTCTGATGCGCACCAGGTACCAGCCGTCTGCGACGATGTGACCTATCAAGTATCGGCTATCCACAGCACCTCCTTGTGGTGTGTGTTGGTGGTGACTATAACCACTGAAAATAAATTATCAACACTCTACCTACCAGTCTTCGATGGCCGGTATTTCGGCAGGTGGTGAATGCAGTGTAAAAGCCAGTGGGATCGGCGCTGTGGGGAGGTATTGCGAGGTTTTTCGGGTCATTGCCGGATGTGTAATGCCTCTCCTATAACGGCAAGAAACGCGTCAATCAACACACTGTGTCTTTCGGTCGGCGTCAACACCAACAACTGCGCACACGCATCCGCCTCCACCAAAGGCCGATAAGTCACGCCTTTGTTCATCAAACTCCGGGTACAGGCCGGTACCAGCGCCACCCCTTGCCCGGCGGCCACCAGTGCAATGATCGAAGTGATCTGCCGTCCGGTCGGTCCGGCATGCAGGGGCACGCCATGGTGGCGGTAAAGCTGCTCGATGGACTGGTTCAGCCCCGAGCCGTAATCGGCTGGAAACAGAATCAAAGGATAGGCACTGAGCTGCGCCAGGCTGATGTCGGCCTGGCAGGCCAACGGGCTGTCACTCGACACCGCTGCCACCAAGGGTTCCTCGCCCAACGACAGCGTTTGCACTGCGTCGTTTTGTGGCAACAGCCGGCTCAACCCAATATCCAGCCGTCCATCGGCCACTTGCGCACCGAGACTGCCGGAGGCGCATTCCACCAGGGTCAGTTGCACATCGGGAAAGCGTTGGGCGAAGGCCTGGATCGATTGGCTGAACAGGTCCGACAGGGCAATCGAGCTGACGTAGCCCAAGGCCAGTTGACCCGCTGTCCCTGCTGCCAACTTCCCGGCAATCACCTGAGCCAACTCCACCTGTTCCAACACGCCACGTGCATAGGGCAAGAACGAGCGTCCCTGTGCGGTGAGGGTCACGGTGCGGCTGGTGCGATCGAACAGCTTGAAACCCAACTCTGCCTCCAGCGCTGAAATATGCCGGGTCAAAGGCGGCTGGGCGAGGTGCAGGCGCAGGGCCGCGCGACCGAAGTGCAATTCTTCGGCGACGGTCAGAAAGTAACGCAGCTTGCGTAGGTCGAGCATCCTGATCCTTGGGTATCAATCGGTCGGAATTCGGTATTGGTTTAAGACCCGCCGGCCATTCTATAAAGACCTTTCAAAATAAAACGAGAGGTTTCATGAAACCGCGCCTGCATTGTGCCCGCCTTGCCCTGTTCCTGTGTGGCTGCGCGGCGTTTCTCAACCTCTATGCGACCCAAAGCATCCTCCAGACGTTTGCCGCGCACTTTCATATCAGTGCCAAGGAGGCGGGCTGGAGCATCACCGTCACCACCCTGGCGGTGGCGATCACGGCACCTTTCGTCAGTCGCCTGACCGGACGTTTTGCACAACGCACGGTGATCTCGGTGGCCGCTGTGTTGCTGGCGGTGCCGGCATTGATGACCGCTTATGCCGACAGCTTTGCCGAAGTGCTGGTGTGGCGCTTTGTCGAGGGCATGCTGATCCCGGTGCTGTTCGCCACCAGTGTGGCCTACATCGGCGACCGCTGGAGCGGCGGCACGGTCACGGAGGTGACGAGTCTCTACGTCGCGGGCACCGTGTTGGGCGGGTTCGCCGGGCGCTTCGTCACCGGAGTCATGACCGAGTATGTGGGCTGGCGTGAGGCCTTTGAAGTGCTCGCGGTGCTGAGCTTGATGGTCGGCGGATTCATCCAGTTTCTGTTGCCGGCCAACCGTCCGCGGACCGTGCAGGTTAAAGCCTCCTCGTCAGGTGTATTTCGCCAGCCGCTGTTGGCCGCATACGCCGTAGGTTTCTGCGTGTTGTTTTCGCAAGTCGCGGCGTTTACCTACGCAGGTTTGTACTTGGGCCTGCCGCCGTTCAACCTCGGGCCTGCGGCGTTGGGGACGCTGTACATGGTGTTCCTGTTGGCGTTGATCGTGATCCCCATCGCTGGACGCCTCAGCAAAGCCCGGCCCCATGCCCAACTGCTGGGTGTCGCCGCCGTGCTGGGCGTCAGTGGTTCGGCGTTGACCCTGATGCCCTCCCTCTGGTGCATCGTAGTCGGCCTGGCGTTCAGTTCCACCGGTGTGTTCCTCGCCCAAGCGGCCGCCAATGGGTTTATCACCGCTGCCGCGGGCGATAACAAGACGGGCGCTGTCGGTGTGTATCTCACCTGTTATTACCTGGGCGGCAGTGGTGGCGCCATTGTCCCGGCGCTGATCTGGGAACGTTGGGGCTGGGCCGGTTGCGTGGTGCTGATCATCGGTTTCCAGCTGCTGACCTTGTTGATCGCCTTGACCGGCTGGAAGCCTCTTAAACCTGAGCTGATTCCTGCACCATGAACGACACAGTCGCTGTGCCTTCGCCCGAATCATCGACGCGCCGTCGCGCCTTGTGCGCCGGTTGCAGCGCCCATGCCGTGCATGATGGGCTCACTGATGTGATCTACGTTTTGCTGCCTGTCTGGCAGGCTCAGTTCGCCTTGTCCTACGCCCAGATCGGCCTGCTGCGGGGTGCCTATTCCGGGGTGATGGCCGTGTTCCAATTGCTGGCCAGCCGCGCCGCCAGACGCTGGGGCCGCACACCGATGCTGGTGGGCGGCACGGCGCTGGCGGGTGTTGCCTACCTGCTGGTGGGCCAGGCGACAGGGCTGGCTGTGTTGTTGGTGGCGCTGCTGCTGGGCGGCCTGGGGGCCAGCACCCAGCACCCACTGGCCTCGTCGATGATCACCGACGCCTACGAGGACGGCGGTGGGATCAAGCAGGCGCTGTCCCAGTACAACTTCTCCGGCGACATCGGCAAAACACTGATTCCTGGTCTGGTCGGGCTGCTGCTCACCGTCATCAGTTGGCGGGCGAGCGCCACGTTGCTGGGCCTGCTTGGCCTGGCGGCGGCGGGGCTGTTGTGGTGGCTGATTCCTGCTCAAGCATCCGAATCCACCGCCACAAAAACAGCCAAGTTCCTCAGGGGTAGCGGCTCCGCCACGGGCCTGCACGCGCTGATCCTCACCGGCACCCTCGACAGCGCCGTGCGCATGGGATTTCTCACTTTCCTGCCGTTCCTGCTGCAAGCCAAAGGCGCCGGTATTGCTGGCATCGGCCTCGCCCTGACCTTGCTGTTCATCGGTGGTGCCTTCGGCAAACTGTTCTGCGGCTACCTCGGCGCACGCATCGGCATGATGAAGACCGTGTGGATCACGGAAACCAGCACTGCAGTGCTGATCGTCGCGGCGGTGTACCTGCCGCTCAGCGGGTTGATGGTGATGCTGCCGCTCTTGGGCCTGGTGCTTAATGGCACCTCCTCGGTACTGTACGGCGCCGTGCCCGACCTTGCCGGCGCGGGCAAGCGCGAGCAGGCGTTTGCACTGTTCTACACCGGCACGATTGGGGGGGGCGCGCTGGCGCCGGTGGTGTTTGGTGCAGTGGGGGATGTGCTCGGCGTGCCGGTGGCGGTGATGGTGTTGGCGGGGATGTTGGGTGTGACGTTGCCGTTGGCGTGGGTGGTGCAGAGGAGTGGGGTTGAGGCTTAAAAGGCTCACTCTCGGGTACTTGGAATTTTTTGCTTAAATGCCAAGGAGTCGAACGGCTGAGGTTCTCGGCTGGACTCAACCATCGCCAGTTCTGCCCGAATTTTCTCACGGGCTTTGGCCGCAAAATCGACAGCCCTTAGGAACTCTGATTTATCACCCTCTGCAATCACCTGAGAAAGGTATTCGTGGATGGCTTCCTGGCTGTCGAGCAGGTCAACAATATCGAAAGCGGTCAATGGCTGAGTCATGATCAAACCTGCGTATGCATTTCTGGTGGGCTGGGGCCATGGACAATGATGTGAGTGGTAGGTTGAATTCAAACGTTCTTCAACGGCTATTTGTTGCCAAAAGCTTCGATTTCTTCACGCTTCGAGCATGGGGCTGAACCTTGCGGCATTGCCTACACAACGATCAGACTCGTCCGAGTTGTGCGCCTTGGACGGCCTCTTTAAGGTTCGTCAGCCGCTGCCCATCAGCGGTCGGGTTTAGTAGCCCGATACGATCAACGGCGTACAGCTGCTCTTATGGTGGCTGCACGCAGGGCGTCTTCGGGCGCGCCGGTTTCGTTGATTCGCCGGTCTACTAACCTGCGTACAGCCGCCACCCATTGTTTAGTAGCTCTGGTATGCGGTCCCTAACGAGGATCAACAGATGTGTACTGACTCATGCAATCCATCCGTAAAACTGTTCAGCGTCCGTCCCGAAATCGACACTCAAGCGCTGCTCGCCAACGCCTACGAAACCATCGCCGGTGCAGGTGCCATGACCCACGAGTTCGTCGAAAGCCTGCCCTCTCAACAGCGCTACCTGGCCCTGGCCATTCAGCAGATGATTGAACTGGGCCTGCTGCTGGTCGAGGCTGTTCAGGACCGCGTGGACCGAGCCGCGTAGGTCACCCGTACGGTGTAAACGGCTTGCCTTCCCAGGCCGCCCATACCACGGGGGAGGGGAGCCAGGATTTACAGTGTCGCCGCCAGCGAAAACGGAATGCGCAACGCACCGATAGGCCCTTCACGCGTACCGCACATTTCATCGTGAACACAGTGTTGCACCAGTACGCAAGGAAACGGCGGAACCCGCTGCAACAGGTCGCGTAAATGCGTGGTGGACCCGATGCGCATCGGCTTGCCGTGATCGTCCAGTAACGTCGCCTCGACGTGCTCCAGCCTGACGCGAGCGATATAGAAACCGCCCTCCAGGGACAGCAACTCCAGCTCACGTATTTCGCCTTTCCCGGCCAGCTCGGCCAGCATTTGCATATTCATGATTGACCCTCGCTCGTGGCTCATTGGCGACGAAAGAACAGTGTGACCTGACCCCACTCGACACCGAACTTGGACATGCTCGAGCGGTTGATCAAGGTGTCCTCGTCCATCAGGTACATCCAATCGTCAAAGCTGACTTCGTACACCGAGCCATCCACCGGCAGGTTGAGCCGGTAGCGCCAACGCAGCGCATTACCCGCCACTTCGCCGATCGCCTCGCCCACCACATCCCCGGCTCGTCCGCGCCAGCGTCCTGGGCCGTCCGGCGTCAGTGTCCACACTCGTTGCTGGCGCGTGCCATCGCTGTACAAGAAACGCTCATCCAGAATCAACGCGTTGCCCTCGCGCCGGCTGGCAATATCGACCTCAAAGCGCTTGGCCACTTCCCCCGAACGCTTCTGGAAGATGCCCCAGGCTTTCACCGGTTTACTGAAGAAGCGCTCCAGGTCCAGTTTCGGTTGCTGGTCGGCGTAGTGGTCGACACCCACATTGGCGCAGCTGCTCACACTCAATGCCAGCAACAGTGAAACCCATAGACGCGTCATGACCAGGCTCCTTGAGCGTGCGAGGCGCGATGCCAACGCTTGGGTCTGATACTTGTACATAATTCATTGTTTGTACATGTTTTTGAGTGCGCGAGGGATGTTGAAATTTCGGGCATTGCCTACGCAATCATCGGAAGCGTCGGTGTTGTGCGTGTTGGACGAGGTACTTATGGTTTGCCAGCGACTATCCGCGCTTGACCGCAGCTGTATGCAGGGCATTTGGAGTGTGCTGGTGTCCCGAAAAAAGCTACCCCATAGATCAAATGAGAATGGGTTGAGCAGGCCTTACAGAGCACCAGAGCGGAGAGAAGTGGTGGAAAAAGTCTTATTTGATCGTTTGGCGCAAAGTCTGTGGCAGATGGACGAAATCGTTCGAAGTGAACATGGAGGCGTATCGCGTTCTATCTCACTCAGTCGGGGCAAGTCCGAGAGGCAAGGCCTGAGGATAGGCGTAAAGTCCAATGTGCTAGGATTCACGAATACAGAGGGATGCATCGTGAACAAACCGGTTCAACCAAAAAGCACGCAGCTGACCGCCGACAAGGTGTCGGCTGCTTTGTCAGACGCCGACGCGGTGGTTGAGCGACATGCCTCGAAAAGCCTGGCAAGTAGTGCGTTCAGTCGCACCAGTGGGCTTAAGACTCGTTCAATGCGTGCTACGCATCTTTCGAGTGTGGAACGCGAGCTGGCAGAGCTCAAGAAAGTTGTAGCAGCGCTGGCTGTACGCTCTGTCGCGCATGAAGAAATGGCTTTTGATTTGGACCTTTACGGCGTCACTGTGCTTGATGCCGGTACCGCACACCAACTGTTGGATACGCCACCAGAGCCGACAGAGGCTCTGCAAAAATTGCTCGCCTTGCGCTAAGGCCTCTCAATGGATTTCATTACCGTCAATTTTAACAAGTCTATTGACCGTTCTGCTTTCGATTGTGAAGTTCACCCAGCGCTAAACGCTTATATCGCCCAGCACGCAGGGCAAGACGAAAAGCGCAACGTTTCTCGAACATTCATGTACATCGAAAGGGGCATTTTGCTCGGCTACTATGCTTTGGCGAATGCATCTGTTGCGGTTGACGAACTGAGTGAAGACCAAAAAAAGCGGATGCCCGGATACCCCATGCCGGCAGTGCTTTTGAGTCGTTTGGCGATTGATAAAAGCAGGCAGGGCGTGGGGCTTGGCCAGCGGCTCATGTCCGACTTCTTCAGGCGGGTTTATACGGTGTCCAAACAATCGGGCGTAGCGTTTGTAGTCGTGGATGCTAAAGATCAGAGAGCTGCAAGTTATTACCAGGCTAAGTTGGGTTTCGTGGCGTCAACGAATAATCCTAGGCGTCTAATATTGTCCACTGCAACTCTGATCAAAGGATTCCGGGCGGTGGCTTGAGTTGCTGGTGAGCAGGAAGAATAAGTAGAGGCGTTCCCCAATAAAGCTGATTCTGGAAAGCCCATAAAAAAACCGGCCACCAAGGACCGGTTTTTTTATGCATCCCCCGCCAAAATCCTGCCGGCGTGGAATCTATGTCTGAGTGGAGCGGGTGAAGGGAATCGAACCCTCGTTATCAGCTTGGGAAGCTGGAGTAATGCCATTATACGACACCCGCTCAGAGCGGCTGACTTTGTACCAGATGTGCGCCGGGATTTGAAGTTTTTCTTCGGAATTTGTGCAGCTTGCCGTGGCGAGCACGTCCGTTCGCCACGGCAAGCCTTCATTTCAGATGGCGAATGCATGCTGCGTCTGGCCCTGGTGATAACGCAATCGGCTGGCTTGCCGTTCCGGTTTCAAAAAGCCCACCACCGCGTCCCGGCTGTCCCGGCAGGCGGCCTTGTGCTCCATATCCAGGAAGTGCCCCGTCGCCTGGATGGTGCTGAAGCTGCTCTTCGTCACGTACTGCCCGAACTGCCTGGCATCCTCGGCGCTGGTGTATTCGTCCCATTCGCCGTTCAAAAACAGCACCGGCACATCGATCTGCCGCGCGGCCTTGAGGTAGCACAGGCGGTCGTTGTGCAGTACCTGGCTGATGTGAAAATGCATCTGCCCGTATTCGTGCTCGGCCAGGCTGCTCACATGCTTGTAGTTGAAACGCTTGAACAGCGACGGCAGGTGTTTGCCGATGGTGCTGTTGATCAAGTGCCCGACGCGGTCGCGGTCGAGGTTGCCGAGGTAGTCGACGCCACGCTCGAGGTAGTCGCGCATCGGCGCGTTGATCACCGGCGAGAACGAGCTGATCACGGCCTTTTCCACACGCCGTGGCCGCTGGGCGAGGGCCACCAGGGTGGCGGCGCCGCCCCAGGAGAAGGACAGCACGTGCTCGGCGGCGAAGTGGTCGATAAGCTCCAGGAGGATCTGGCCTTCGACTTCCTTCGTCAGCATTTGCTCATGACGGTTATGGATTTTGGAGCGACCGGCGTAGGGCTGGTCGTACAAAACCACATTGAATTGCGGGTACAGGCTTTTCACGGTTTGGGCGAAGGAGGCCGTGGTGGCCAGCGAGCCGTTGACCAGGATGATGGTCTTTTCAGCAGCATCCGCGCGGTAGAACTCCGTGTAAACCCGATACTGACCCTGTATATCCAACACAGCGATTTCTGGCCTCATGTCGTAAGACTCCTGGCAAGCGGGTAGGGCGCGCAGATCACTCTGCACGAGCTTTATGACAGGTAGGCATACGCCTGGAAGATGAGAGCCCATGTCGGTCCGATGACGGCTGGCCGACGGCTGTTGTTAGGGCGGGCTGTTTGCCTGGGAGGCCCGTAGATCAAGCGCGGGCGGGGCAAGGTGTTTCTTGGAGGTTATAGGCGACTCGCCAGTCATAATTTGGCTGACGGTTTGATTCAAGCAGTAGACCGGGGATGCCGCAAGTCGCGCAAATGGGTTTTTGCCATCACCGGCCGAACGGTCGTCAGACCTGTCGGATTTCTTCCTCGGACAGCGCCCGGTACTTGCCGGGCGCCAGGGCCGCATCCAAGCCCAATGGGCCCATTCGCTCACGGTGCAGGCCGATCACTTTGTTGTTGAAGTGCCCGAACATGCGCTTCACCTGGTGATAGCGGCCTTCGATGATGCTCAGCCGGGCCAGGCGTGGCCCCAGCAGCTCCAGCTCGGCCGGTTGCGTGGTCAGGTCTTCAAAGGCGAAATAAAGGCCCGCTGCAAAGGTTGCCGCGTATTCGGGGCCGATGTCCTGCTCCGTCTCTACCCGATAGACCTTGGGCAACTTGGTCTGCGGTTGCGTCAGGCGCCGCGACCACTGGCCGTCGTTGGTGATCAGCATCAGGCCGGTGGTGTTGAAATCCAGGCGGCCGGCGATATGCAGCTCGTCTTTGTCCGGCTCATCCAGCAGGTCCAGGACGGTCGGGTGTTGCGGGTCTGAGGTCGCGCTGACGCAGCCCTGGGGTTTGTGCAGCATGAAATAGCGCGCCGCTTTGCCCACCTGCAGTACGTCATCGTCCACGCACACGCGGCTGAATTCGCGCACTTCATGATGAGGGTCGCTGACTGCCACGCCATCCACCTTCACCCGCCGCTCCACCAGCAACACGCGCACTTGCTGGCGATTGAAACGCGGCAGGTTGCTGAGGAAACGGTCAACGCGCATTGCGAAGCTGCTCATCCACCTGAGCACAGCGCGGGCACAGGCAGGCTGTGTTGCGCAATGCATCGGGCAGCGCTTCAAGCACCGCCGGGTCGATGGTGACGCTGTAGCACCAGCACGGCTGGTCGGCGGTGCGTGGGTCGGCCAGGGTGCAATCGTTGCGGGCCCCGCAGGCGGGGCAAAGGGTTGGCGTGGTCATGGTCGGTGGGGCAGGGCCTCGGAAGTCCCTGCACGATACAGCGCCGGTCAGTCCCGTTCCAGCACCACGACCCGTTGGCCGGCGCCAATGCCGCTGCCCGGCTGCACCGGGATTTCCCGCACCACCCCGGCAAAGGGCGCCAGCACCGGGATCTCCATTTTCATCGACTCCAGAATCACTAGCACATCCCCGGCGGCAACCCGCGCACCCACGGCCACCGGCACCTGCCAGAGGTTGCCGGCGATAGGGCTGTCGATGCTGTATTCATTGGCCTTGAGCAGCGTGTCTTGCGCCGCTGGCGCCGCGAGCTCTTCGCTGTCGAAATGCGCCTGGCCGCTGACGATCCAGCGCTCACGCTCGGCATTGAACGCCTGTTGCTGTTGTTCACGAAAAGCACTGATCCCCGAGGCTTCCCGCGCAAGAAATGCCTGGTAATCCGCCAGGTTCAGGGTGCTCTCCTCGATATCCAGCTCGAAGCGTCCCAGGGGGAAATCCCGACGAATCCGTACCAGCTCATCCGCGCTCACGGGATAGAACCGAATCTGATCGAAGAAGCGCAGCAGCCACGGCTTGCCGTCAAACGCCGCCACTTCGCGATAGCGGTTCCACATCTGCAAGGTGCGCCCGACAAACTGATAACCGCCGGGCCCTTCCATGCCGTACACGCACAAATACGCGCCGCCGATGCCCACCGAATTTTCGGCGGTCCAGGTGCGGGCCGGGTTGTATTTGGTGGTCACCAGGCGATGACGCGGGTCCAGCGGCGTAGCCACCGGCGCGCCGAGGTAGACGTCGCCCAGGCCCATCACCAGGTAGCTGGCGTCGAACACGGTGTGGCGCACTTCATCGAGGTTGGCCAGGTCGTTGATGCGACGGATGAATTCCAGGTTGCTCGGGCACCACGGGGCGTCCTTGCGCACGGTGGTCATGTATTTTTCGATGGCCAGTTGGCACGCCGGGTCGTCCCAGGACAGCGGCAGGTGCACGATGCGCGAGGGCACTTGCAGGTTTTGCCGGGTGCACACGGCGGTCCACTCGTGGCTGATCAGTGCGATCAGGTCGGCGAGGGGCAGTTGTTCCGGCTGGTAGTGGATCTGCAACGAGCGGATCCCGGGCGTCAGGTCGATCACGCCCTTCAGCGCTCGGGTTTCCAGGGCCTGCATCAGGGCATGGGCGCGAAAGCGCAGCACCAGGTCCAGCTCCGGCGCGCCGATTTCCAGCAGCAGGTGGGTGTCGCCGGCGAGGCGCGCGACCAGGCGGGTGTCGGCGTGGCCGATGTCCAGGATGATGGGGGATGCCAATTGCTCGATGCGGGCGGCTGACCGAGTTGGTCCCATCGCGAGCAAGCTCTGCTCCCACAGGGTTTCGGCATTCTTTTGATCCCAGTTCAGGGCAAGGTCGCGGGCGGTCTTGAGGTCCACCGGTTCAAAGCGAACCTTGTCACCGGCCTTGAGCTGGCCGAGTTGCCAAAGGTCCGCCTCGATCACCGTCACCGGGCACACGAAACCGCCCAGACTCGGCCCGTCCGGTCCCAGGATCACCGGCATGTCACCGGTGAAATCCACCGCGCCGATGGCATAGGGGTTGTCATGGATGTTCGATGGATGCAGCCCCGCTTCACCGCCATCGGTACGCGCCCACAATGGCTTGGGCCCGATCAGCCGAACACCGGTGCGGCTGGAGTTGAAATGCACTTCCCACTGCGTGGCGAAGAACGTGTCGATGTACGCCGGCAGGAAGTATTCCGGTGCGCCGTGGGGGCCGTAAATCACCCGCAGTGTGCGGACCTCCGGCAGCGGTTCAGCGACTGATTGTTGCCCGGCGTTCCGGTCTTCCAACGGCAACAGATGCAACACATCGCCCGCCCGCAAGGCGCGCCCGCCATGCCCGCCAAACTGGCCGAGGGTGAAGGTGCTTTTGCTGCCCAGATAGTCCGGCACTTGCAGCCCGCCACGCAGGCACAGGTAACTGCGCGCCCCGGCGCCGGCGAGGGTGCCCAGGCTCAGGACCGACCCGGCCTCAATCAACAACGCGGTGTTCATTGGCACGGCTTGATCATTCAACCGCAGCGGGATTTCAGCGCCGGTCACGGCGACCACCGCCGCGCAATTGAAGCGCAGCAGCGGCCCGCTCAGGGTGATTTCCAGCGCCGCTGCTCCCTCCTCGTTGCCCAGCAGGCGATTGCCCAGGCGCAGCGCGCGGCTGTCCATCGGCCCCGACGGCGGCACGCCCACGGCCCAGTAGCCGAGGCGGCCGGGATAGTCCTGCACACTGGTTTGCGTGCCTGCGCTGATCACTTCAAACGTGGCGGCCACGTAGACCAGGCCTTCCAGGCACCGCGTCCACGGCCGGCCATTGGCAAAGGGCGGAGCCAGCAGGATTTGGCACAGGTAATCGCGGTTGGTTTCCACGCCGTACAACCGACTGTCACTCAACGCCCGGTGCAGATCCAGGCGCGCCTGTTCGCGGGTGGGCGCCCAGGTGATGAGCTTGGCGATCATCGGGTCGAAGTACGGCGGGATCTCGCAGCCGGCTTCCACCCAAGTGTCGATGCGCAGGCCCTCGGCCAGCGGGAAATCCACACAGGTCAGCAAGCCAGGGCTGGGCTGGAAATCGCGGCCCGGGTCTTCGGCATACAGGCGCGCCTGGATCGCGTGGCCCCGGGGGGTTAACTCGAGTGTGTTCAGCGGCGGCATTTCCCCGGCCGCCAGTTGCACCATCCAGCGCACCAGGTCCACGCCCCATACCTGTTCGGTGACGCCGTGTTCCACCTGCAAGCGCGTGTTCACTTCGAGGAAGTAGAAGCGCCCGTCAGCACTGTCATAGATAAATTCCACGGTGCCGGCGCTGCGGTAGTTCACGGCCTTGGCCAGGGTGATGGCGGCGGCGCACAGGGCCTCGGCCATGCCTTCGGGCAGGTTCGGCGCCGGGGTTTCTTCGAGGACTTTCTGGTTGCGCCGTTGCACCGAGCAGTCGCGTACGCCGAGGGCGATCACTTCACCGGCGCCGTCGCCGAACACCTGCACTTCCAGGTGGCGTGCGTGCTCGATGTACTTCTCGATAAACACGCCGGCATCGCTGAAATTGTTCTGCCCCAGGCGTTTGACCGCCTCGAAGGACTCGCTCAACTCCACGCTGCTGCGGCATACGCGCATGCCGATACCGCCACCGCCGGCGGTGCTTTTGAGCATCACCGGGTAGCCCACGGCGTCGGCGGCCAGCAACGCAGAGGCGAGGCTGTCGAGCAGTTCGGTGCCTTCCAGCAGCGGGATCTTGTGTTGCTTGGCCAGGGCGCGGGCGGTGTGCTTGAGGCCAAATACCCGCAGCTGTTGCGGCGTCGGCCCGACAAAGGCGATGCCGGCGTTTTCACAGGCTTCGGCAAACGCGGCGTTCTCCGACAGGAAGCCGTAGCCGGGATGGATCGCCTTGGCCCCACAGGCCTTGGCGGTGGCGAGGATTTTGTCCACCGCCAGGTACGTACTGGCCGCTGCGCCTTCACCGAGGCTGTAGGCCTCGTCGGCTTGCTGGATATGCAGGCTCGCCGCATCGGCCTCGGCGTACACGGCGATGCCCTTGACCTGCAGCTCGCGCAAGGTGCGCAGGATGCGGCAGGCGATGGCGCCACGGTTGGCGATCAACAGTTTTTCGAACATGGCAAAACCCTGCGGGCCGTCCCGCAAAGTGGGGGAGCACTGCGGTCGTCCGCAGTGGGTGCAGTCAGTGTGGATCCCAGATTGGCGCGCTATTGTTTGCGGATGCACTGCCCGGCTCGGGATTGGCACAGGGCAAACAGCCAACGGCGCAGGCGCTTGAGTTTCAGTTCCATACCAGCAGCTCCGCAGGGGTGGGGTTGTAGGCGTTGCATGGGTTGTTCAACTGCGGGCAGTTGGAGATCAGCACGATCACATCCATCTCCGCCCGCAGGTCGACGTACTTGCCGGGGGCGGAAATGCCGTCTTCGAAGGTCAGCCCGCCGTCGGCCGTCACCGGCACATTCATGAAGAAATTGATGTTCGGCCCGATGTCGCCTTTGCCCAGGCGGCCGTCGTGGGCACAGGCGCGCAGGTAGTTGTCGCGGCAGCTGTGCATGTAGCGTTTTTCCAGGGCGTAGCGCACGGTGTTGCTCTCTTGGGCGCAGGCGCCGCCGAGGGTGTCGTGGCGTCCGCAGGTGTCATCGACGATGGTCAGCATCGGCTGGCCGAGGTTGGAATACAGCACGCTGCCGGTGCCCAGGTACACGCTGTTCTGCCGGCGCAACGTGCGTTGCACGTCGTAGCGTTCACGGGGGTTTTTCACGCTGTAGAACAACGTGTCGACGGCCTGGTTGCCCTCCAGGTCGAGGATGCGCAGGGTCTGCCCGGCCTTGACCTCCATCAGCCACGGTTCGCCGGCGGGGATGGTTGCGCGGTAAACGGCCGCGTCCGGTTGTTTCAGTGCGATAGACATGGCAGCTCCTCAAGCGAACAGGCGGTCGGTGTTGATAAAGCCGCGCTCGTTTTCCGGGCGCGAGGTGCGGCAGTGTTCGGCGACGCTTTTGTCGGCGTTCATCCAGCTCAGTTTCAGCGGTTGCGGGGCGTATTGCGGGTTCGGGTCCATGGGGTGTTGCAGCGCGGTGAGCACTACCAGGGTGTCCATCGGCGCGTAGAGCTCGATGTAATCGCCGGCCTTGGAATGGCCCGGTACAAAGTGCAGGCCTCCGTCGCTGTCCACCGTGACTTTGCTGAACAGGTTGAGGGTCATCAGCAGGTCGGACAGGCCCAGGCCCCACTTGCCCAACTCCACCAACAGGTTGTCGGTGCCGTTGCGGAAGAAGCCATTGCGCAGTTCCTGGTAGCGGCCCTGGCCGTATTTCTCGGCGACTTCGGCGGCGCACAGCACGCCGCCGATGCTGTCGCTCCAGCCGCAGGTGTCGGCGGTGATCGCGGCCAGCACGCGGCCCATGTCCGAGTACAGGCAATGGCCGGTGGTGAGCTTGGCGGTGTGTTGGCATTTGAGACTGTCGGGCAGGTTCAGGCGCTCGGTTTTTTCGTTGGCGTTGAGCAGGGTCAGGCTGACGTTGGCGCCGCCGCGCAGGTCGGTCAGGCGCAGCAGTTGGCCGCGCTTGAGCACGAACGAACGGTGGCCGCCGCCGGGCAGCATTTCTTCGGCAAAGGGTGGGAACAGTTGGGTGGAATCGGTCATTTGGACGTGGCTCCAAGTTCGGCGGCGAGCGCCTTGCGGCGTTCGCTGTTCAAAGGGATGTCGTAGGTGATGCGTGCGCCATAGGCGCCGGGGGCGTGGGGATCGACGCGAACCTTGTCGAACACCAGCAGGCGCGTGCCGAGGCTGAAGCCTTCGCTCAGGTCATGGGTGACCATGAACACCGTCAGCCGGGTTTCACGCCACAGCGCCAGCAGCAGCTGGTGCATGTCCTTGCGAATGCCCGGGTCGAGGGCGCCGAAGGGCTCGTCCAGCAGCAACACGCGGGGTTTCATGATCAGGGCCTGGGCGATGGCCAGGCGTTGTTGCATGCCGCCGGAGAGCTGCGCGGGGTACTTGTCCAGGGCGTGGCCGAGGCCGACCTTGTGCAACAGCGCGGCAGCCTGTTCCCGGGCGTCCTTTTTGGCTTTACCGAACAGCCGGCCCAGCAGGCGAGAACGTGGCAGTTCCAGGCCAAGGGCGACGTTGTCGAGCACCGTCAAATGCGGGAACACCGAGTAGCGCTGGAACACCACGCCACGGCTGGCATCCGGCTCGGCGGCGAGGGCCTGGCCGTCCAGCAGGATCTGGCCCTTGCTCGCGGTTTCCTGGCCCAGCAGCAGGCGCAGGAAAGTCGACTTGCCACAGCCGGACGTGCCCACCAGTGTGCAGAATTCACCCTCGGCGACCTGCAGGTTGAGGCCTTCGAGCACCACCTGATCGCCATAGCGCTGCCACACATTATTGACGCTGATAAAGCTCATGCCCGCGCTCCTTCGTACCAGGGGAACGCACGCCGGGTCAGGGCCTTGAGGCCCCAGTCCATCAGCCAGGCGAGCAGGGTGATCCACACCACGTAGGGCAGGATCACGTCCATCGCCAGGTAGCGTCGTACCAGGAAGATCCGGTAGCCCAAACCGTCGGTGGAGGCGATGGCTTCGGCGGCGATCAAAAACAACCACGCCGAGCCGAGCATCAGCCGCAGCGAGATCAGCAGGCGCGGCAGCAATTGCGGCAATACCACACGCAGCATCAGGGTCCAGGTGGAGGCGCCGAGGGTCTGCGCCTTCACCAGCAGCTCGACCGGAATTTCCCGCGCGCGCTGTTCCAGGTCGCGGGCCAGGCAGGGGGTGACGCCGATGACGATCAGCATCACCTTGGACAATTCCCCCAGCCCGAACACGATGAACAGGATCGGCAGGATCGCCAGCGGCGGCACCATCGACAGCACCGTCAGCAACGGTGACAACGGCGCGCCAAACAGCGGCAGCGTGCCGGCGGCGATCCCCAGGCACAGGCCGGCGAGGGCGCTGATGCCCAGGCCGATGGCGAGGCGCCGCAGGCTGGCGGCGCTGTCCTGCCACAGCACGTATTCGCCGGTGCGGGTGTCGGCGTTGAAGGCCAGGCGTTTTACCGCGTCAAGCATTTGCCCGGCACCGGGCAGCAGCTTGTCGTTGGGGTTGTCCGCCAGGCGCTCGGCCGAGCCCACGAAGTAGGCGAACAGCAGCAGGGCGAACGGCAGCAGCACCAACAGCAGGCGGCTGGAGCGGTCCGGATGACGGTTGATCAGGCGCATGGCCGGGTCCTCTTACAGCTTGCCGTCGGCGGCCATCTGTACGTAGCTGGGGTCGAACTGCAGCTTGAGGTTGGCCTTGTCGCCGCTGGTCACACCGTTGGCGAAGCGCATGCCCACGGCGCTGGCGTCCTTGGCGCCTTCACCCAGCAGGCCGTGTTTAAACGAGAACTCGGCGACTTTGCCCATGGTGGCGGGCAACTGTGGACTGGTGGCGAAGGCCAGGGCTTCCTGGGGCGTGGCGAACAGCTTGGTAGTGTCCAGCTGCGACTGGAAGCCCGCAAGGTCCGTGCCGGAGGCCTTGGCCATATGTTCGAGGGCTGCGGTGCTGGCGGGGCCCTTGGCGCTCATCAGCGCGACCACTTCGAACCAGGCGCCGGTGAGGGCTTTGCCCAGCTTGGGGTTGTCTTTGAGGACCTGGGTGTTGACCACCATCATGTCCATGATTTCGCCGGGCACTTTGCTCGAGTCGAACACCTGGCTCACCCCAGGCTTGGCCTTGATCTCCGAAAGCATCGGGTTCCAGGTGGTGACGGCCTGGACCTGGTCGGTGTTGAACGCCGCCGCGATGTCGGCATCGGAGGTGTTGACCACCTTCAGGTCTTTTTCCGTCAAGTCCGCCGACTCCAGCGCGCGGGCCAGCAGGTAGTGGGACACCGAGAGTTCCACCAGGTTGACGTTCATGCCCTTGAGGTCGGCCACGGTCTTGCCGGTGCCCTTGATCACCACGCCGTCGTTGCCGTTGGAGAAGTCGCTGACCACCAGCGCGGTGCTGTCCACGCCACCGGCGGCGGGGATGGTCAGGGCGTCCATGTTGGTCATGGTGCAGCCGTCGAACTGGCCGGCGGTGTATTGGTTGATGGATTCGACGTAGTCGTTGAGCTGCACCATGTCGATGCTGATGCCGTACTTCTTCGCCCACTTGTCGAGGATGCCTTGGCTGCCGGCGTACTCCCACGGCATCCAGCCGGCGTAGATCGTCCAGCACACGCTGAAGTGTTTTTTGGGGGCGGCTTGGGCCTGGACGCTCAGCACGGCGGCAAAGACGACGGCGAGCAGGGCGGGTAAACGGATTGAGGGCATGGGTCTTCTCCAGTTGATCAAGGGCGAGCAGGAGCAACGCGGCACCGTGAACGGTGGCTTGTCTCCCGGGCTTTTATCCCGCCGTGTAACCTCAACTGGAGGTCGCCAACTCTCGGACCAGCCACTCGCTTTCGGCGAGCCGGAACCCTAGTCGGCCATTGCAAATTGTGGTGCCGCGAACCTGTATCAATCCTGCACGCAAGAGATAAAGCGAGAGTCGTGCCAAGTGGCTTCGATGCCCGGCGGTTCAGCCGGGCGGGCGGGAGAGGAGGGTGTAGAAGAGGGCGGTGTGCGCCACGCGGGTGCGTCGGCGCACTGCTATGAGGCGCTTACAGCTGGAACTTGCTGACCAGCACATTGAACGAGGTGGCCAGGCGCGACAGGTCCTGGCTGGAGGCGTTGGTCTGGTGCGCACCGGCGGCGGTCTGGGTCGACAGGTCCTGGATGTTGAGCAGGTTGCGATCCACTTCCCGGGCCACCTGGGCCTGTTCCTCGGACGCCGAGGCGATCACCAGGTTGCGCTCGTTGATGCTGGCCACGCTGGCGGTGATGCGCTCCAGCGCCTGGCCGGCGTTTTGCGCCAGGGTCTGGGTGTTGTTGGCCCAGGTCAGGCTTTTGTTCATGGCGGCCACGGCGCCATCGGCACCGGCCTGGACTTCACCGATCATTTTCTCGATGTCGACCGTGGAGGTCTGGGTGCGGTGGGCCAGCGCCCGCACCTCATCGGCCACCACGGCAAAACCACGGCCTTGTTCACCGGCTCGGGCAGCTTCGATGGCGGCATTGAGGGCCAGCAGGTTGGTCTGGTCGGCAATGCCGCGGATCACATCGATCACCTTGCCGATTTCGCGCACCTGGTCGGCGAGGTCGGCGACCGATTGGGTCGAATCGTTGATCTCGACCACCATCGATGACATGCCCGACACGGCCTGCTCCACCTGCTGGCGACCGTCCTCGGCTTCGGCGGTGGCCTGGCGCGACGCCTCGGAGGTCGACACGGCGTTGCTCGCCACTTCGTCGACCGCTGCGGTCATCTGGTTGACGGCGGTGGCGGCTTGCTGGATTTCGTCGTTCTGGCGGGTCAGGCCGCGGCTGCTTTCGTCGGTGACCGCGCTCAGCTCTTCGGCGGCTGACGCGAGCTGGTCGGAAGCGTTGGCGATTTCCACCAGGGTGCTTTTCAGGCCGCCCTGCATATCCGACAACGCCATCAACAGTTGCCCGGCTTCGTCGGTGCGCTCGGTAACGATGGCTTGGGTCAGGTCACCCTTGGCAATGCGCTGCGCGCCTTCCACCGCCTGTGCGATGGGGCGGGTGATGAGCCGCGTGATCAGCACGCCAATGATGATTGCAATGATGAAGGCCAGCACGATGCCGGCAATCATCCAGGTCATCGCACTGTTGCGCAGATCGTCGGCGGCGGCGGCGCCTTCCTTGATCTGGCGGTTATTGGAGTCGACCATCACGCGAATCAGCTCACGTGCCTGGCGGAACAGTTCATTGTTACTGGTGTTGAGCTGCGTACGGGCTTGCTCAAGCTGGCCGGCATCGAGCATCGCGATGATGCGTTCGGAGTTACTGACGTAGGTGGGCCAGATCTGGTCGAACTTGTCGCCGGCTGCCCGTTCGTCATCTTCCAACGGTGTGGCGCGATAAATGGCGTAGGCGGTCTGGCTGCGCTTGAGTTCGTTGGCGATGTCCTGGCGCACGCGTTCGCGGTCCTGCTGGGCCACATCGCCATTGCTGGCATCCACCAGGCGATACAGGCCACGGTTGTGGGCGACCATGCCATTGAGGGTGGCGGCGGTATTGCTCACCGAGACCAGGTTGTTCGAGAAGGTCAGTTCAAGCGCCGAAGCCAGCCGTGTCACGCCCTTGATACCCAAGGCGCCCACGACGAGGGTGATGAACGCGCACAATACAAATGAGAGCAGCAGTTTGGTTGAAATCTTCATGACTGGAATCCGGGTATGAGGGGAGGAAGCTCGCGCTAGAGCCTCCCTGGCATTGTGCGATGTCGTAATGACATCATGCAAATCCGGAAAGTTTCAGTTCGTACAAAAAAGCCCTGTTCATGACGGTTACACACATGTTTCAAACTATTGCGAAAACGCACCAGTTTCGTTTTTTGATGTCAGATATTTCGTCATTCAGTGAAAGCTGAATGCCGCCCCCCAGCGTCGCTGGAGGTGCTCTTCCGCGGTCCAGGAGGCCGCCATGTATCGACGACTGCTGCTCAGCGCTTTACTCGGTCTGACCCTTTCCGCTTGTGTGCCCTACTACGATGGAGGCCAGAGCTACTACCGTTCCGAGGTCTACACCTCACCGGCGCCGGCTTATTACTATGGCGGCGGCACGGCGTATCAATATCGCCGTGATTACTACCCGTCGCCGCGTTACTACGCTCCGGCACCGCGTTACTACTCGGCACCGCGTTATTACCAGCCGGCGCCTCGCTATTACCCGTCAGGGCCAAGGGCCGGTTACCGGCCTTACCCGAACCAGGGCTGGGGGGATCGTTGGAACAATGGCGGGCATGGACGCGGTGGCGATCATGACCGTGGAGGTGGCCGCGGCGGTCACCGTTGACCGGCCTGTATGACAAGCGGCGCATGAAGCGCCGCTTTTTCATGGGCGCAAAACCTCAGTAATCGGACAAGTCCGCCAGCGGGTGCCGGCCTTCCCACGCCTTGGTGAAGTGCGCCTGCACCACGGCGTCCGGGACCGTATTGATGTCCGGCCAATGCCAATGGGGCTTCTGGTCCTTGTCGATCAACCGCGCGCGCACCCCTTCGCTGAATTCCGGATGGCGGCAGCAGTTCAGGCTCAGGGTGTATTCCATCTGGAACACCTCGGCCAGGGACAGATGGCGGGCCCGCTGGATCTGTTCCCACACCAGGTGTGCGGTCAGCGGGCAGCCTTCGCTCAGCGTCTTGCCGGCGCGGTTGAACAGCGGGTCGGCGTGGTCGCGCAGCGGGCTCAAGGCGCGCCAGGCGCTGCGCACATCGCCGACGTCCAGCCATTCGTCGATCTGTGCCCGGCGCGGCAGCCATTGCGCCTCGGGTTGCTGGGCCACGGCTTCCTGGGCCAGGGCCTTGAACAGGCTGTTGAGCTGTATCGCGGTCTGCTCCTGCCAGTTCAGTTGCAGCAGGCCATCGAGCAACTCGTCTTGTTGATCGTCGCGCAGGAAACGGTCGGCCAGGCCCAGGTCCAGGGCGTCACGGCCGTTGATATGGGCACCGGTAAGGCCAAGGAATAAGCCCAGCTTGCCCGGCAGGCGCGACAGGAACCAACTGGCGCCCACGTCCGGGTACAGGCCGATGCTGATCTCGGGCATGGCCAGGCGGCTGCTCGGCGTGACAATCCGTATGGCCGCACTTTGCAGCAGGCCCATGCCCCCGCCCAGCACGTAGCCGTGGCCCCAGCAGATCAGTGGTTTAGGGTAAGTGTGCAAGCGGTAGTCGAGACGATATTCCGCAGCAAAAAACTGTGCGGCCAGGGCCGGCACTTCACCCGGCTGCTCGCGGCAGGCCTGGGCCAGGCTGCGCACTTCGCCCCCGGCGCAAAACGCCTTGGGCCCGTTGCCACGCAGCAGCACACAGACGATGTTCGGGTCTTTGGCCCAGGCCTCCAGGCGATCAGTCAGGGCCAGGATCATCGGCAAAGAGAGGGCATTGAGGGACTTTTCAGCGTCGAGGCTGGCGATGCCGACGCGGGCGCCGCCGCTGCCGGTCAGTTCTTCGAAGTGCAGATTCATCGTGACCTCAATCGAGAAGGTGAAGGATCAGTATGATCGCTTCGTGGGAAAGTGCCGGTGGTGTGTCAGATCAATTGACAAGCAGGGCCGGCTTTCCTAGGGTTCGCCTCATTCTTTTCTACAAGACATTTCAACTATGACCGAAGGCGACCGTATCAAACTCGAACCCAGCTGGAAACACGCCCTGCGTGATGAGTTCGATAAGCCCTACATGGGCCAGTTGCGCGAGTTCCTGCGCCAGGAACATGCCGCCGGCAAAGAGATCTACCCGCCCGGCCCGCTGATCTTCAATGCGCTTAACTCAACGCCGCTGGACAAGGTCAAGGTGGTGATCCTCGGCCAGGACCCGTACCACGGCCCCGGCCAGGCCCACGGTTTGTGCTTCTCGGTACAACCGGGCGTGCCGGCGCCGCCGTCCCTGGTCAATATCTACAAAGAGCTCAAGCGCGACCTGAACATCGACATCCCCAACCACGGCTGCCTGCAGAGCTGGGCCGACCAGGGCGTGTTGCTGCTCAACACCACCATGACCGTGGAACGCGCCAACGCCAATGCCCATGCGGGCAAGGGCTGGCAGTTCTTTACCGATCGGATTATCGAGGTGGTCAGCGAGCACCAGCCGCACCTGGTGTTCCTGTTGTGGGGCGCCCATGCCCAGGGCAAGCAGAAGCTGGTCGATGCCACCAAGCATTTGGTGCTGACGTCGGTGCATCCGTCGCCGTTGTCGGCGTACCGGGGGTTCCTGGGGTGCGGGCATTTCAGCCGCACCAACAAGTTTCTTGAGCAGAACGGCGAAACGCCGATTGAGTGGCGGTTGCCGCCGCTCTAAGGCCAGGCACAGTTCAACCTGTGCCGAAGGTTTAGATTTTTTCCGGCTGACGGTTCCAATGCCGAAACAACGGCTCCGCCAGGAACAGCACAAACAACAAGCGCATCACCTGCATCGCCGTCACCAACGGCACCGACAGTTGCAGGGTCTCGGCCGTAAGGCTCATCTCGGCAATCCCGCCGGGCATCATGCCCAGGGTCAGCGAGCGCAGGTCCAGGTGGGTGAGGGCGCTCAAGCCCACCGCCGCCAACGTTGCCAGCGCCATGGTCAAGGCCGTGCCGATCAAGGTGCGGCCCATGAACGATGGTGCTCGACGAAAGAACTGCCGATTGAAGTGGCAGCCCAACCCGCTGCCGATCAACCACTGGCCGATCTGGCTGCCGCCGTCGGGCAGGCCGATATGCAGGTCCCACACCACGCTGGCCGTCGCACTGACCAGCAAGGGGCCGAACAACCACGGGTTAGGCTGGCGCAAGCGCTGCCATCCCCAGGCCACCAGTGCACCGAGTGGAAACAGCAGCGCCAGCCACACCCAACTGACCGGCGCCGGATGAAACTGCGGCGCACCGCCGCCCAACAGATACTTGAAGATCGCCGGCACACACAGCACCACCACCAGCACACGCAGGCTTTGCCCTGCCGCCACACGGCTGAGTACCGCGCCATTGCGCGAGCCGAGGTTGACCATCTCCCCGGAACCGCCCGGCATGCTCGAGAAAAACGCGGTGGCGCGGTCTTCGCCACTGCGGCGCATCAACCACACGCCGACCACGCTCGACAGGCTGGTGACCAACGCACCGAAGAAAATCAGGCCGAAATGGCTCATTACCTGTTCGATTACCACGGGGGTGAAGTGCAGGCCGATGCCGATGCCCACCACCCATTGGCCGCATTTGCGCCCGCCGGGAATCTCCGCCAACTGCCAGGGCGTTAGGCAACGCACGAGGATGATCGCCAGTAAGGAGCCGACCATGTACGGCAAAGGCCAGCCGACCAGGCTGGCCAGGTAACCGCCGGCCAGGCCGACCAGCGGTGTTCCCCACCAATGTTTAAAGGTGACCTCAGACATCGGCCACGGCACGACGCTGCAGGGCACGTTTGCGGTAGATGCGCACCAGCGGGAACGCCAGCATCAACGCGGTCAGTACCCACACCCCGAAGGTGATCGGGCTTGACCAGAGAATCTGCAGGTCACCGTTGGAAATCGACAGCGCGCGGCGCAGGTTCTGCTCCATCAGGCCGCCGAGGATAAAGCCCAGCAGCACCGGCGACAGCGGGAAGTCCAGCTTGCGCAGGATGTAGCCGAAGATGCCGATGCCGACCATCAGGAACAGGTCGAAGGTGGTGGCGTGCACCGCGTACACACCGATCGCGGTGATGATCGCGATCACCGGCACCAGCGCCCAGTTCGGCACGGCGAGGATGCGCGTGAAGATGCGGATCATCGGGATGTTGAGGATCACCAGCATGATGTTGGCGATAAACAACGAGGCGATCAGGCCCCAGACGATGTCCGGTTGCTGTTGGAACAGCAGCGGGCCGGGGGTGATGTTGTACAGCGACAGGGCGCCGATCATCACGGCGGTGGTGCCCGAACCGGGAACGCCGAGGGTCAGCATCGGCACCAGGGCACCGCAGGCGGACGCGCCGATGGCGGTTTCCGGTGCCGCCAGGCCGCGCATGTCGCCCTGGCCGAATTTGCCGCTGGCACCGGCCAGGCGTTTCTCGGTCATGTACGCCACGGCCGAGGCCAGGGTCGCGCCCGCGCCGGGCAGCACGCCCATGATGAAACCGAGCAGGCCGCAACGAATGTTCACCACGAACACCGAACCTGCTTCCTTCAGGTTGAACATCATCCGTCCGGTGGCCTTTACTGCTTCCTGGCCTCGGTGGGTTTTTTCCAGCAGCAACAGGATCTCACTGATGGAGAACAAGCCCAGCACCAACACCACAAACTGGATGCCGTCGGTGAGGTGGATGTTATCGCCGGTAAACCGGTACACGCCGCTGTTGGCATCGATGCCCACTGCCGAGAGGAACAGGCCGATCAGCGCCGCCACGAAGGTTTTCAGCGGTTTGTCACCGGCCATGCCGCCCAGGCAGACAATCGCAAACACCATCAGCACGAAATATTCCGCCGGGCCGAAGGCAATCGCCCATTTGGCCAGCAGCGGCGCGAACAGCACCATGCCGCAGGTGGCGATAAACGCGCCGATGAACGAACTCCACGCGGACAACGACAGCGCCACGCCGGCCAGGCCTTTGCGGGCCATCGGGTAGCCGTCGAGGGTGGTCATCACGGTGGAGGCTTCGCCCGGGATGTTCAGCAGGATCGAGCTGATACGGCCGCCGTATTCGCAGCCCAGGTACACGGCCGCCAGCAGGATCAGCGCCGATTCCGGCGGCAGGCCCAGGGCGAACGCGATGGGGATCAACAGCGCCACGCCGTTGATCGGGCCCAGGCCCGGCAACAGGCCGACCACGGTACCGATCAGGGTGCCGCACAGGGCAGTCACCAGGTTGTAGGGGGACAGCGCAACGCCGAAGCCCTGGCCCAAATAGCCGAAAGTATCCATATCAGTTCTCCAGAACGTCGAGCAGGCCGAGGGGCAGCGGAACATCCATGGCTTTATCGAACAGCAGATAAAGACCGATGGCCATCAGGCTGACGATCACCACGCTGGGCACCCAGCGCCCGCCATACAGGCGCGCCATGGGGATGCCGATCAGCATGCTGCTGAGGATGAAGCCCAGGGGCTCGAAGGTGCCGGCAAACACGATCAACAGCGCCACGCAGATGCCGATCTTGACCAGGGTCTGGCGGTCCAATGCCGGTTCTTCTTCGGTGTGCTGGGTGGGTTGCGGGCGGAACAGCATGTAGATCAGCGCCAGGCTCATCAGCCCGAGCATCAGCAATGGGTAGGCGCGGGGCCCTACGGGTTCGTAGGAAAACGACGCCTGGTAGGGCCAGGCCATCAGCGCCAGACCGGCGCAGGCCAGCAGCAGCGCGGCGGCGAATATGCGTTGTAAGAGCATGTTGAACTCCTGGGCCATGCCTGGGGTTCGCCAGGCATGGCCGCGCGACAGAGGGGCGATTACTGGATCAGGCCGAACTCTTTGGCCAGCACTTTGTAGTCAGCCACCTGTTTCTTCACGTAGGTGTCCAGCTCCGGGCCGGTCATGGCGAACGGGAACAGCTCGCGCTGGTCACGCAGCTTGGCGAACTCGTCGGAGGCCAGCAGTTTGTCGAAGGCCTCCTTCCACCAGGCGTAGTCGGCATCGCTGACTTTTGGCCCGAGGTAGAAGCCACGCACCACCGGCCAGACGATGTCGTAGCCTTGCTCTTTGGCGGTCGGAATATTCTTCATTTCCGGCTCGTCCAGGCGCTCCTCGGAGAACACCGCCAGCAGGCGCATGTCACCGCTGAGGATGTGCGGCATGGAGTCGGAGATGTCGGTACTGCCGACCTGGATATGTCCGCCGAGCAGGGCGGTGGCGATTTCACCGCCGCCTTCGAGCGCCACATAGCGCAGCTCGCGCGGGTTGATCCCGGCGGCCTTGGCGATCAGGGCGGTTTGCATCCAGTCCTGACTGCCGACGGTGCCGCCGGAACCGATCACCACGCTGCCGGGATCTTTCTTCAGGGCTTTGACGAGATCGTCGAGGGTCTTGTAGGGCGAATCGGCTTTAACGGCGATGGCACCGTAGCTGGTACCCACGGCGGCCAGCCAACGTACGGCGCTCTCATCGAAGCGCCCGAACTTGCCCTGGGCCAGGTTCAGCAGCGAACCGCTGGACCAGGCCACGAGCGTACCGCCGTCCGCAGGACGCTGGGCCACCACGGCGTTGTAGGCCACCGCGCCCACGCCGCCCGGCATGTAGGTCACGCGCATTGGTTTGCTCAGCAGTTTCTCGTTGACCAGCGCGCTTTGCGCCAGTTTGCAGGTCAGGTCAAAACCACCGCCGGGGGAGGCCGGGGCGATGCATTCCGGGCGCTTGGGTTCGTCGGCGGCCAGCAGTTGGCCGGCGAACAGCATGCAGCCGGCGGCGAGGGCCAATTTACGCAATGAAGGGGTCATGGTGATCTCCGTCTTTGTTGTTATGAGTGGCTTACCAGAGCGCAACGCTGTAGCTGACCAGCAGGCGCATTTCATCCGCATCACGGGCTGAATAGTTGGAACGGTAGGTGGCATTGCGCAGGCGCACGGCGACATCCTTGAACGTGCCGCTTTGCACCACGTACTTGATCTCGCTGTTGCGTTCCCATTCCTTGCCGGTGTCGCCGTTCCTGAGCTTGATATTGTCACCCGAGAGGTAACGGCTCATGAAACTCAGGCCGGGAATGCCCAGCTTGGCGAAGTCGTAGTCGTAGCGCGCCTGCCAGGAGCGCTCCTCGGCGCCGGCAAAGTCGTTGATCTGCACGAAGTTGACCAGGTACGGGTCGCTGCCATCCACGTACGGAAAGGCACTGTCGCCGGACATATGCTGGTAGCCGGCGCTGAGCTTATGGCCATTGAGGGCATAGCTGAACAGGCCGTTGAGGGAGGTGTTGTCGATCTTGCCGCCACGGGCTGCGCCTGCGTCATCGCTGATCGCCAGGCGCAGGTCGGTGGCGAAGGTGCCGGGGCCCATCGGGCGCGCGGCAACCAGGCCGAGGAAGTGCTGGCGGTACACGTCGTCGAGTTGGGCGAAGTGGTAGCTGCCGGTGATCTTGTCGGCGAACTTGTAGTCGACCCCGCCGAAGTTGAAATGCTTGCCGGTGGCACCGCTGAGAAAGCGGCTGTTCTTGTTGTTGAGGGCGATGTCCTCGTAGTTGCTGTCGTCGCGGTCCTTGGCCTTGTCGAGGCGGCCGCCGGTGAAGACCAGGTTCTTGAATTCCTTGGAGGTGATCAGGCCACCGTTGAAGGTCTGCGGCAGGATGCGCCCGTCATTGGGCTTGAGGATCGGCAGTTCAGGCATCAGCGAGCCGATCTTGAGCTCGGTGGCGGAAATCTTCACTTTGCCGGTCAGGCCCAGCTTGGAGTACTCGTTGGCGGCGCGACCATCATCATGGGTGGGCAGCAGGCCGGTGCCGGTGCGGTCGGGGCTGGAGTCGAGCTTGACGCCGAGCATGCCCAGCGCATCCACGCCAAAGCCGACGGTGCCGTCGGTGTAGCCCGATTGCAGGTTGAGCATGAAGCCCTGGGCCCACTCGTCGCGCTTGGACTGCTGGGCGCTGGTGCCGTCGCGAAAGTCGCGGTTGAAGTACATGTTGCGGGTTTCCAGGGTCGCGCTGCTGTCTTCGAAGAAGGCAGCCTGGCCAAGCGGCGAAAAGCCGGCAAGGGCAGCGGCACTGGCAAGGGCGGTGTGGGTCAGGCGGGAAATACGAACAGGCGGGCAAGCCTGTGGCTGTGTCGACAGCATCGTGGTGCACTCCGTTATTGTTCTTATTTTGGCGAAAACGCTTCGAGGCGTTTTTCGGGCGCGACCCATCAGGTCGCTCGGCAGGCATGACCTACCGTGGCTGGATGCTAAAGGGCGAAGCTTTCACTAACCTTTCAGCTGCCTTTCAATGTTTTCAGGCTTCACAGGGCAGTCGGCGCCTGTAAACTGCCCGGCAAAGCGTGGCGCCGACCACGTCCGAATAAGGTGGAAATCCATGCGTGTCCTTCTGGTTGAAGACCATCTGCAACTCGCCGAAAGCGTCGCCCAAGCGCTCAAGAGCACAGGTTTGACCGTTGACGTATTGCATGACGGCGTGGCCGCCGACTTGGCCTTGGGCAGTGAGGATTACGCGGTCGCCATCCTTGATGTGGGCCTGCCGCGCATGGACGGTTTCGAGGTGCTGGCGCGCTTGCGGGCGCGTGGGAAAAACCTGCCGGTGCTGATGTTGACCGCGCGCAGCGATGTGAAAGACCGCGTGCATGGCCTGAACCTGGGCGCCGATGACTACCTGGCCAAACCGTTCGAACTGACCGAGCTGGAAGCCCGGGTCAAGGCGCTGCTGCGCCGCAGCGTATTGGGCGGCGAGCGCCAGCAGGCCTGCGGGGTGCTGGTCTATGACCTCGACACCCGCCGTTTCACCGTGGGCGGCGAGTTGATGACGTTGACCTCCCGCGAGCAAGCCGTGCTTGAAGCGCTGATTGCCCGCCCAGGCCGGGTGATGAGCAAGGAGCAACTGGCTTCCCAGGTGTTCGGCCTGGACGAAGAGGCCAGCCCCGACGCCATCGAAATCTACGTGCACCGCCTGCGCAAGAAGCTCGATGGCCACCCCATCGCCATCGTGACGTTCCGCGGTCTCGGCTACCTGCTGGAAGCCCGCGATGCATAAGCCCAGCAGCCTGCGCTGGCGCCTGCTGTGGAACCTGGCGCTGCTGCTGGTGCTGTTGATGCTCGCCAGTGGCATGAGTGCCTACTGGAACGGTCGCGAAGCGGCGGACACCGCCTATGACCGCACGCTGCTGGCCTCGGCGCGTACCATCGCCGCCGGCCTGACCCAGGTGGACGGTACCCTCAGCGCCAACGTGCCCTATGTCGCCCTCGACACCTTTGCCTACGACAGCGCCGGGCGCATCTATTACCAGGTCAATGACATTGATCAGAAACTGATTTCCGGCTACGAAAACCTCCCCGGCCCGCCCCCCGGCACACCGCGCACCGACGACTACCCGGCGCTGGCGCGCTTCTACAACGCCAAGTACCAGGGCCAGGAAGTGCGGGTGGTCAGCCTGCTGAAGGCGGTCTCCGAACCGAACATGAACGGCATGGCGGAAATCCGCGTGGCCGAAACCGATGAGGCACGGGTGAGCATGGCCCGCAGCCTGATGGCTGACACCTTGCTGCGCCTGGGCATGCTCGCCATTGGCGCCTTGTTGCTGGTGTGGTTTGCCGTCAGCGCCGCCTTGCGCCCGCTGGAGCGCCTGCGCACGGCGGTGGAAGAGCGCCAGCCCGACGACTTGCGGCCGTTGCCGTTGGTGGAGGTTCAGCATGAGTTCGGCCCGCTGGTGCGTTCCCTCAACCACTTCACCGAACGCCTGCGCGGCCAGTTCGAGCGTCAGGCGCAGTTTATTGCCGATGCATCCCATGAACTGCGTACCCCGTTGGCGGCGCTCAAGGCGCGCCTGGAGCTGGGCCTGCGCGCCGAAGATCCCGCAACCTGGCGCAGTACCCTGGAAACCGCCGCCCAAGGCACCGATCGGTTGACCCACCTGGCCAATCAGTTGCTGTCCCTGGCGCGCATCGAAAACGGTGCCCGGGCGATTGCCGAAGGCGGCGCGCAGTTGCTCGACCTCAGCCAATTGGCCCGTGAACTGGGCATGGCCATGGCGCCGTTGGCCCATGCGCGCGGCGTGGCACTGGCGCTGGAGGCGGATGAACCGGTGTGGTTGCGTGGCGAGCCGACGCTGCTCAACGAGCTGTTGAGCAACCTGGTGGACAACGCCCTGGCGCACACGCCACCGGGCGGCAACGTGATCCTGCGGGTGACGGCGCCGGCGGTACTGGAGGTGGAAGATGATGGCCCGGGCATTCCGCAGGATGAGCGCGACCGGGTGTTCGAGCGCTTTTACCGCCGCAGCCAGCAAGGCATGGGCTCAGGCCTGGGGTTGGCGATCGTGGGCGAAATCTGTCGCGCGCATCTGGCCCAGATCAGCCTGCATGACGGCGAGCACGCGGGGTTGAAGGTGCGGGTGAGTTTTATCGCCGGTTGATCAATCGAACATGGCGCGCGCTTCATCCAGCTCTGCGCGCAGTTTTTCGCTGTAGGGATCAACCCGCAGTTTTTTCATCGCAGGCACGCTGGAGACGTCCACCTTGGCCAGGGGGTGATCGGTGCCGTGATGGCAATACAGCATGGCAATCTGCACTACGTCGATGTAGTCGAGGCAGGCTGAGTCCCGCTCCAGGTTCAGGTACTGGCCCGGCAGTTTCGCCAGCATTTCCGGGAAGTCCCAGCCACTCAGCAACTTGTCGCCCAGCACCGGGTGGATGCTGTCGATCACGTGGTTGAGGCTGACCGGATCCGACAGCAGCTCGTAGTGGTCTTCGGCGTAGGTCAGGATCGGCAGCACGCCGATCTGGTGCACCAGGCCGCCCAGCGCTGCCTGGTCCGGCTTGAGCTGGCTGTGGTTGCGGCACAGGGCGTAGCTTACACCTGCCACTTCCAGGCTGCGGCGCCACACATCGCGCATTTTCTGTTCGACCACTTCGGAACGGGCATGGAAGATCTGTTCCATCACCAGGCCGATGGCCAGGTTGCTGCTGTAGTTGGTGCCCAGCCGGGTGATGGCGGTGTGCAGGTCGGTGACTTCCTGGGTGGCGCGCAACAGCGGGCTGTTGACCACTTTGATCAGGCGCGCCGACAACGCAGTGTCGCGGCCGATCACTTTACTCAAGTGGCTGATGCTGATTTCCGGGTCTTCAGCGGCCTGACGGATGTTCAGGGCCACTTCCGGCAATGTCGGCAGAACCAGGTCATCGTTGTCGATGGCCTTAACCAACGCCTGTTGGACTTTTTCCGCCAGTTTGTTCATTCATGCTCTCTAGGGTGTTGCAGGAAAATACGGCGACTAACGCTGGATCTCACGATCGCGGTCAAGGGTGTAAGGCAGGTCAAGCAGTTGCAAACCGGGGCCTTCCAGTGTGCCTAGGTGCACATCGCCACTATCGGCAGCTTCGGCTTGCAATACCGCCAGAAGTTCAATCACCTGGTCAGCTTTTGCTGCAATCACCACTTCGCCGATCGAGCTGTTGTGGCTGGGGGAAAACAACGGGGTGCCTGGCTCGGGCATTTGCGCCGCGTTCAAGCTCAAGCGGTACAGGCGACGCTTGAGTTTGCCCAGGTACTGCATGCGCGCGACGATTTCCTGGCCGGTGTAGCAGCCTTTCTTGAAGCTGACGCCGCCCACGGCCTGCAGGTTGAGCATCTGCGGGATGAACAGTTCGCGAGTCTGGGGCATGACCTGGCCGATACCGGCGCGGATCTGGCCCAGTAGCCAGTGATTCAAGTCGGTTTGTGTCAACTGTGCGGCCAATTGGCCGCGCACGCCGTCGGCTTGCTCGGCCGGTACCCAGAGTTCGGCGCGGGCGGGGGACACGCGGACGGCGATCAGGTGTTCGGTACGGGCAACGCTGTCCGTTTCGGTGGGCAGCTCAAGGCCAAGGCCGGTCAGCGCCTGATCGCCATCGATCACACCGAAACGCACCCAGGCGGCGCTTTCGTCGGTGAGCTTGGACTTGGAGAACACCGCATATTTCTTCAGGTCCGCCAGTTGCGGTTCGAGCAGTTCGCTGGCCATGGCCAGGAGTACGCCGTCGCCCTGCAACAGGATGCGGAAGCTCGACTGCATGCGGCCTTTTTGCGTGCAGCGCGCACCGAGGCTGGCCTGGGTGTCGCTCAGGTAATTGAGGTTGCAGGTGAGTTGTCCCTGCAGGAACTTGGCAGCGTCGGAGCCGCGGACGGCGAGAACGCCTTCGTGGGACAGGGGGCAGAAGAAAGCAGAGTCAGCCATGGGTCATCGCAGGTCAAAAAGTCATGGGTGCATCATAGAGGGGCGCCCGGCAAATGGATAGTTTCCGTAGGGGGCGACCAAAGCCGACTGTTCCGGTGCCGTCGGGCCTGTATACTTGCGCTCTATTTGAGGAGCGCTCCATGGTCGAAGATGTAGAAATCAATCGTCTCTACTGGCACAGCCGTCGTGGCATGCTTGAGCTTGATGTGTTGCTGGTGCCTTTTACCAAAGAGGTGTATGCGACGCTCAATAAGGAAGATCGCGATCTCTACGTCAGGCTGCTGACTTGCGAAGATCAGGACATGTTCGGCTGGTTCATGGAGCGGGCCGAATCCGAAGATCCTGAACTGCAGCGCATGGTCCGGATGATCCTGGATCGTGTCCAGCCCAAGTAATCGTTTTGAATGCCGCTGGCAGGCCTCACGGCTGCTGCTGGCGGCGTATCTCCTTGCCCAGCTGTTCGCGCTGGGTGCGCTGATGGTCCTCGACTCTCCCTTTGCCGTCCTCGGCGTGCTGGCGTGCCTGGCCCAGGCTGCCTGGGTATTGCCGCGTTATGTCCTGCTGACTCACCGTTCGTCGATTCGTGGCCTGCGACGGGATGAAGAGGGCTGGCAATTATTCAGCGGTGAGCGCGGCTGGCATCGCGTGCAGCTGCGCCCCGACAGCCTGGCGTTGCCGCTGATTGTGGTGTTGCGCTATCGCGTACCGGGGGAATGGCGGGTTCGCTCGGTCTGCGTGCCGACGGATTCGCAGGCCGCCGATGTGCACCGGCGCCTGCGGGTTCGCTTGAAGTTCAGCCGCCGTAGGTGGTTGGCACCAGAATAGTGTCGCGGGCCTCGGGCAACATCTGCGGGTAGTCGAGGGTGTAGTGCAGGCCCCGGCTTTCCTTGCGTTCCATGGCCGAACGGATCATCAACTCCGCGACTTGGGCCAGGTTGCGCAGTTCGATCAGGTCACGGCTGACCTTATAGTTGCTGTAGAACTCGACCTTATGAGGCTAAACCCAATGGATACAGGGGTTTCAGCCGATGATCGTCAACCACCGCTCCCAAACTGGGACAAACCTGTTACAAACTGCGCTCGCCAAGCCGTACCACTATCGCCGGTCTGGTCGCTATTACCTTCGCCTTCGCCCTCAAGGAACCGTTAAGGGCTTCTTCACGCTGTCACTCAGGACTACCGACAAGGCCACCGCAATGACCATCTCCGACGACATCCTCTCGACCCTCAAGGCTTACCACTTGGACAACCCCGAGGCGTCATGGGACGAACTCCGTGAGCGCCTTATAGACATCGCTGAGTACAACCTGACGATGGCACACGGTGACAGTTCACTGGTCGCTTACGAGATGATCAACGATGAGCATCACTTGGCGCTCCGTAAGGCGTCCGCACAGTTGCCCCTAAGCATCAATCAGCAACGAGCAGTCAGTAAGGCCCTTGAGATCCTTGAGGCCTCTCAGGAGCGTATGCGGGGACGGTCAGGAAAGCTGGCCGAGATCGTTAAGGACCTCAATGGTGAACCTTGTGGCACGTCTGTAGCCCCTTGCCTGTCCCTATCTGTAAGCGCTTCCTCAGGTCTGACCTTCAAGTCCCTCTCCGCGCTCTATATGGCCGAGCAAAAGGACAACGTACAGGCCAGCACTATGAGAGATGTAAAGTCGTCTTGTGCGGCTATCAGCGCTGTATTGGGAGACCTCGACCTTAAAGGGCACACTCGGGCTGACATGGTGGCGCTCAAGGCAAAGCTCCTTGAGGACCGCAAAGGTTCCACTGTGAACAAGTTACTGACCCGGCTATCAACTGTCATGGATTGGGCTGTTCATAATGGCTACATCGACAAGGGCTTCGATAAGGGATTGAAGCTATCCAAGGATGCTGACAGCTCCCGTGAGGCGCTCTCTCAGGATCAGGTAAAGGCCCTGATGGCTCACGCTAACTCACTACCAGTAGACGTATGGCAGCGTTGGGCGTTGTCCCTTGGGATCATCACAGGGACTCGTATCGAGGAACTCAGACAGTTGACCAAGGCTGACGTTAAACAGGTCGGCAGCGTGTGGGTCATCGACATCAATAGGAATGACGGCAAGACAGCTAAGACCAAGAATGCTCTCCGTGTTGTGCCACTGACTGATGGTGCCTACGGCTTCGATCTTCAGGCGTTCCTTGAGTTTGTCGATAAGGCTGACTCACGGCTGTTCACACTGGGAGCCGGTCAGTTCTCGAACGTGCTCAATGGGGCCCTTAGGGAGGTCCTGACGTTGAACGCTGATCGGACCCAGACCTTCCATTCGTTGCGTCACTCGCTGGCCGGTGCCTTGAAGGCCGCTGAGGTGCCTGTGGGAACCGCTGAGTCCATCTTGGGGCACGCTTCGGGGTCTATCAGCTATGACCTGTATGGGGCGGGGAGTGCCGTTGAGGTGGGCCGTATGGCTGAGGCGCTGGTAAGTGCGTTTCGTATGGCCGTATGATACTACCCAGAGTTGAATTGACTCATCTGTGAGGCACCGCGAGTTATACGAATTTCCAGCGCGGATAGTGTGCGATAGCGGGTGATCGAATTTCATCTCAGGGAAAAATTGCCCGGACCTTTAATCTAAGGAGTGCGACTTAAGATGTTGAGGGCATTTGATAAATTACTTATCGTTTTGGCGAGTGCTTTACTTTTGTTTGTTAGCTTCTCTGCGTCTGCCGATAAGGGCTGGATAAAACTCGTTTCAGCAGAAGACGGTTCAACTTGGGAAGCTATGCCAGGATCGTTTGAATTTTCACAAAATAAAAGTGATGTTCCTATTGCCGTGTTGGCAGGTAGAGCCATTAGTGCCAAGCGCAAGAAAATAGAATTGAGTAAGTGGTATGTCACTGCTGGGGATTGCAAGAATAAAATGGGGAAGTTGGTAACCCTCAATGTTAGCGGTGAATATCAGTTTGAAAGTGATTTTATATTTGATAGTGGGAATGTAGCTTCATTTATTGCCAAGTTCATCTGTGATGTTGCAGATCAGAGTATAAAGAATGCTGATGGTAAAAGTTTGTGAGTGTCTCTGTTTGAGAGGGGATTTAAACCCCCCACAATAACCAGAGCGACACCACCCGAAACGTGGCGACCTCTGTGAATGATGCTGTAAGGTCACCTCCAAGGTGGCCCTCTGTGGGTAAGGTGTATCCGGACAGTGGCTCATACCCTTAAGGGGATCGTTGAGTCGCTGAAGTATTGAGTTTGGAATTAACCCTCACGGTCCTGAATGAGATCTGAGGAGTTCGTAAGGGGTTGCCCTTGCGGAATTCACGTAGAGCCGCCCTGTTTTGACTGAGGTTTCTGTTGGTTTGTCAACCGATTTAATTAACCCTCACGTTTAGGAGACGACCATAAGAAATCTTAAGTCCTCCTATAGCTTCCTGGTTTGGCTACTCATAAGTAGCATGTCCAGGCTGCACAATTCCGACCCTTGCTCTCTCATAGAGCTTGGCATGATGACGCCTTCGGGTGGCCTGTAGTCGGAGCAGGCGTGTACTGAAGTAAGCCAGGTGTGTCCTGGTCATAACTGAGTTTGGGGCTCTCAGATTATGCTTCAGTATATAGGGGCTTTTATCTTTAAGTTTCTAAAGAGAGACTTGAAGTGCATCATAATATTATCTATTAAATTATCTTTGCTTTTGACTTAAAGACCTTGAGTTATGGTTCTTGCTTCGCAATGAAGACCATGGCTGTGAGTCAACTTTGACACTTGAGTCTCCCAGCTAAGCAGCCCTTTAAAACCTTCTGAGTCTTCTCCCTGGTCGCTCATTCAAAACACCCACTAAAAACCCTCACCATAAAGGGGATACAGCTAAGTCTTCCTCTCAGGGAGGTCCGCATGGTCTGTTACGTGGATCCTTCAGATTGCCTTTGCGCTCTCTCCTGATTGCTTGATTAGCTCTGCTGTGTGGGGTCTGAGATCAGCGAGCCCTGATTTAACCCTCACGTTTAGGAACACAACATCCAACGTCTCAACGCCCGTCGCTGGGCTCATATCAACGTCAAGTCTTTCTGAATGCTTCTTGAGCCATAGTCGATGCCCGTAGTGGGGTCTTGACGGTCGGCCTGTGGAAGCGAACTCAGGGAGCATTCAAAAAGGACACCACTACTATGCTTAACGACATCAAAGAAATCACCATGACCACCGTCGAGATTGCCGCTATGACTGGCAAGCGTCACGACAACGTTTTGCGAGATGCTGACAGTGTCATCGAACTGGTCTCGAAATCTCGCCCCTCAGTTTTGAGGAGCCAAATTGAAGGCGTCACTGAGTCGACCTTTGAGAGCCGTGGTAAGCAGTACCGTATGCTGATTTTGAATAAGCAAATGGTCTTCACACTGATTACGGGTTACGACACCGCACTGCGTTATACGGTGGTCGGTCGCTGGATCGAACTTGAGCAGGCAGCCAACCCGGCGTTCGCCTCACAGGCAATCACGGAAACGCTGATCGACCTGCAAACCCGAGTCGATGCAATGGCACCAGCCTACGACGAACATGTCCGTAAAGGGACCACCACGGGCTATACGTGGCGTGAAGCCTGCCGTCTGGCTGGCGTAGCGAACCCAGATAAGGTGATGGAAATGTTCATCGCCACGGGGCGCGCAGCTAAGCGCAAGGATCTGACTCGGATGCACCCTAAGTACGCCAAGAGCGGCTGGGTCCGTGAGGTCTCCACGTCCAACAAGGCTATCCAACTGACCGGCCACCTCTTCAAGGTCACCCTCAAGGGTATCAATGAGTGGCTTCGACCGAACGCTGAGAACATCGCCAAGGGACTGATCGAACACCGCAAGCCTCGACCTGTAATCGACAGTGATGGCTATGTGATAGACATAAAGGGCTTTGGTTCTGAGAGGATGACCGTTTGGGATGTTGCTAATAGTCCCAATGACGTTAATCAAGTCCAGCGTGAAGCCCATGAGCGTAAACAGCAGGCTCTCAATGAGTCAGCTTAAGCCCGTGTCCTATACGGAAACCATATTGATGGATGCCCCTAAGGATATGCGCAGGGAAGCACTGAGAGCAATTTTGGAAATAGATAAGGCTCCTGGTCTGTTCTGTATTCCAAGGCCCACAGAGTCCACTAAGAGGCTTTGGGTTGAGCGGGAGTTGGCCAAGGTAGGCTGTAAGTACGGTGACTAATCACTGTCAGGTTTATCCCATTATCAATCAATAAGTCCGCGCTGAAAGTAACCTAATGTCCCGCGCATGGGACTATCCGAAATACAAATCCAGAGATGCCATTGGAAGTGAATCAGTAGGGAGAGACGTATGGTCTCCGCCTTTCTGGTCTTCTCTTCCTTATGCGCCTGATTCCCTTACCAATGTCAGGAGACAAATAAATCATGAATCTCAATATCACAAACGTAACTCCTAAGTCTGTTGAGTTGTTTGGTCAGACTCTCACTCGCTCCTTTGCAGAGGCCGTGATGCTGCCCCTATTGGTCTTTCAGGCCGGTAAGGATCGTGTCCGTATCACTAAGGTCGCAGAGGCTTTTGATAATGCTGGACTGTCTCTAAGTTCCGTTCCTGAGGCCTCACGCTTCCTCTTTGAGCAACGTCAGGAAGTCGAGCGATGGGAACGCGACCGTCAAGTATTGGCTCAAGAGGCTGTTGATCGTGTCCATATGTCCACTCCTAAGGAGCAGGCAGAGAAGCGACTTGAACGTGAGCGTAAGTTCGCCAAGGTACGCTCTCATGGTGAGGCTATACGTTCCCGGTCCGGCAATAGTGTTGACTGGTAATTAGCTAACCATTACAGGAATAGTCCTTTGTCTTGCTGAGGATATTTATAACAACTTTAGGAGAACTACATGAAACCTTTTGAGAACAAAAAACCAGACTCATACAGTACCGCCATCACGTCCGATACTTATGGTCAGGTTGATGGTGGGCAGATTCAATACAATGCCGGTCCGGTCCGTAAAGACTTCCTGGCGGCTTCGGATACTTCGGTTTACATCGAGTCGATCAGCCAGGCCTTTGATGAGTATCTAAACTCTGAGGATTGGCGTGAAGCTGCCATAGAGGCGACTCCTTGTGAGTTCCGTCCTTATGGCTCTAACGCCACGGGGCAACAGATCGCTCTCCTGGCCGACCAATCGGTGACTTTTGATCCCCGTGAGAACTGGGACAATCAGGTTGTAGACAAGGCCGATGTGCTGGCTGGTGAATTCATCTTCACTGAAGCCGCCGAAAAGGCCATCTTGATCAGCCATCGGATCACCATGCTTGACCATACGCTCCAGGCTGGTTGGACTGAAGGGTCCATGATGCAAACTGGTCAGAAGCTCTTACTGGACATTGAGTTACATGCTGCTGGCAAGGTCGCTGGGGCACTTGTAGGAGCGCCTTCAGTGGATACCTCATATGTTGGGGCACTATCAGGCAAACCTGTTGAGAAGGCTGAGGACATCTTGGACATGTTGGCCGAACACGTTAACCCTGCTGTAGGTGTTGATGTGGCTGACTTCATCATCCTGATCCCTTCGGCCATCTCTCCTATGCTCAATCGTGCCGCTCAACGTGCTGGCCTTGAGGATGCTCAGGAACTCTTGGGGACGGGCGTACAGGCCTACTCAGGTACTGACTACGGTGTCTTTATGCTGCCTAAGTCCTTCACTTCAGTGAGCTACCGGACGGGCCGTAATGGCGACATCTGGAAGGTTGAGGCGACACGTAATGCTGCTATGCAAGGCTGGGACCTTGAGATCCGCTGTGTCTTCGATATTCTGGCTAATGCCATGGTCCGTGTGAAGTTGGACACTCAAGGTCTACAGACTGAGACCGTGCCTTTCAAGATGATCAAGCGTTTGGTCTTTGCTGTTGCTCCTTAAGGGACACAGTAGGGCGGTCGGGTTATCCAATAACAAAATAGCTTCACAGTGACGATTCACTTTAGGGCGGCTTCGGTCTCCCTAAATTTTATGTAATGTTATATCGAATCAATTGGAGGTTGCATATGACGATCACCTTAGGGGACGCCTACTTGGTCTTCTATGGTGTGTCGTTACTGGTCCGTCTCATGGTTGCCGTTTGGGGCCTATGAGGCAGTCTTAACGGGAAAATTTGGGAATAATTTGTGTGCCCATCTAAAGAAGGGACCTTTATCAAATTCCCCCATGGGCCTCCCGCGCCACGCCCAGGCGCACGATAGTGACCCTTGCGGGCAGGCGATAAGGACCCCAGCGTTGGGACAAATGTGCGCCAAAGCTGTTACAAACCGGGATCCTATGGTGCTACGCTATGGGCTCCTAACGTGCCTCAAAAGGTCGGTGTAAGGATCGTATCCTTCGCCTCTGACAGCATCCCTGGATAGTCCAGCGTGTAGTGCAGACCCCGAGATTCCTTACGTTCCATGGCAGACCTGATCATCAGTTCCGCTACCTGAGCAAGGTTCCTCAGTTCAATCAGGTCTCTACTTACTCGGTAGTTGCTGTAGAACTCATCAATCTCATCCAGCAGCAATCGCACCCGGTGCTGTGCCCGTTGCAGGCGCTTGTTGGTGCGCACGATCCCCACGTAATCCCACATGAAGCGCCGCAGCTCGTCCCAGTTGTGGGCGATGATCACGTCTTCGTCCGAGTCGGTAACCTGGCTGGCATCCCAGCGGGGCAGGGCGGCCGGCACCGGGATGCGCGGCAGTTGTTCGAGAATGTCGGCTGCGGCCGAGCGGGCGTAGACGAAGCATTCGAGCAGTGAGTTGCTGGCCATGCGGTTGGCGCCGTGCAGGCCGGTGAAGCTGGTTTCGCCAATCGCGTACAGGCCGGGTACATCGGTACGCCCATGTTGGTCGACCATCACGCCGCCGCAGGTGTAGTGCGCCGCCGGCACCACCGGGATCGGGCCTTTGGTGATGTCGATGTTGAACGCCAGGCAGCGCTCGTAGACGGTCGGGAAGTGGGTCTTGATGAACGCTTCGGGCTTGTGGCTGATGTCCAGGTAGACGCAGTCGATGCCCAGGCGCTTCATTTCATGGTCGATGGCGCGTGCGACAATATCCCGTGGAGCCAGCTCGGCGCGCGGGTCGAAACGCTGCATGAAGCGCTCACCATTGGGCAGCTTGAGGTGTGCACCTTCGCCGCGCAGGGCTTCGGTGATCAGGAAGCTCTTGGCCTGTGGGTGATAAAGGCAGGTGGGGTGGAACTGGTTGAATTCCAGGTTGGCCACCCGGCAGCCCGAGCGCCATGCCATGGCAATGCCGTCGCCGCAGGCGCCGTCGGGGTTGCTGGTATAGAGGTAGACCTTGGCGGCGCCGCCGGAGGCGAGGATGGTGAAGCGCGCACCATAAGTATCCACTTCGCCGCTGGCGCGGTTGAGCACATAGGCGCCGAGGCAGCGTTCGCCCGGCAGGCCCAGGCGCTTTTCGGTGATCAGGTCGACAGCGACGCGTTGTTCCAGCAATTCGATGTTGGGGCGTTGGCGGGCCTGGTCGAGCAAGGTCCTGAAGATCGCGGCACCGGTGGCATCGGCGGCGTGGATGATACGGCGATGGCTGTGGCCGCCTTCGCGGGTCAGATGGAACTCGAAGCCGCCGTCATCGCTGCCTGCGTGTTCATCGCGGGTGAAGGGCACGCCCTGGTCGATCAGCCATTGGATCGCCTCGCGGCTATGCTCGACGGTGAAGCGCACCGCGTCTTCGTTGCACAGGCCACCGCCGGCGTTGAGGGTGTCTTCAACGTGGGATTGCACCGTATCGGTGTCGTCCAGCACGGCGGCGACACCGCCCTGGGCCCAGAATGTCGAACCGTTGGCCAGGTCGCCTTTGCTCAGGACGGCAATGCGCAAGTGGCTGGGAAGGGTAAGTGCAAGGCTCAAGCCGGCCGCGCCGCTACCGATCACCAGGACATCGTGTTGAAACTGTTGGCTCATTTGAAGGATTCCGCAAAAAGCGATCCACAGGGCTGGCGCAAACAGGACGCCTGGATCGGCGAATCAAAGGGTCACACGGGCCACTAGTATATAGAGGGGGGGAGCGGCACAATAGCCGGGCATTCGTGGCAATGTGAGATTACGGTGCACGGCTCGGGTAAAATCGGCAGGTTATTGAGATGGGAACTTTTTGCATAAGCCTCGACTCAATAGCAGGTTGCCCGAAAGCTGGGAAACGTTGAGTTTATTGGCCCGTCGGGAGCATTGGACGCGTCAGAAAACCGACGACAAGATTATTCGCGCAGCCGGCGTTGCCCGCGCTGCGTTTTTCGTGTGTGCCAAATCAGTGCATGCCGGAAACTTGCTTGAAGGGGGAGAACTTTTGCGAAAAGTCCGAGTCTATGTTTGCAAGCCTGATCGTTTAGTTATGCAAGCCTCCTTCAAGTACAACGAGGAGTGTTCATGCTAACCCAGGAAGAGGATCAGCAGCTGGTCGAGCGCGTTCAACGCGGTGACAAGCGAGCATTTGATCTGCTAGTGCTGAAATACCAGCACAAAATTCTCGGGTTGATCGTGCGGTTTGTGCACGACACCCATGAAGCGCAGGACGTTGCACAGGAAGCCTTTATCAAGGCGTACCGTGCACTGGGCAATTTCCGCGGTGATAGTGCGTTTTACACGTGGCTCTACCGCATCGCCATCAACACGGCGAAGAACTATCTGGTGTCTCGCGGACGCCGCCCACCGGATAGTGATGTAAGTTCAGAAGATGCAGAATTTTACGATGGTGATCACGGCCTCAAAGATCTCGAGTCGCCGGAGCGTGCATTGCTGCGCGACGAGATCGAAGGCACCGTTCATCGCACGATTCAGCAACTGCCAGAAGATTTGCGTACGGCGTTAACTTTACGTGAATTCGATGGTCTGAGTTACGAAGACATTGCGAGCGTCATGCAGTGTCCGGTGGGGACTGTAAGGTCACGGATTTTCCGGGCCCGGGAAGCCATCGATAAAGCCTTGCAACCGTTGTTGCAGGAAAACTAAAGACAGCGGCGACAGCCAAGAGAGGAACCGCCATGAGTCGTGATGCCCTGCAGGAATCGCTGTCCGCAGTGATGGATAACGAAGCGGATGAACTGGAACTTCGTCGAGTGCTCAATGCATTTGATGATGCCGAAACCCGTGATACCTGGTCTCGTTACCAAGTCGCTCGGGCGGTGATGCACAAGGATCTTCTAATCCCTCGTCTGGATATTGCTGCGGCCGTTTCTGCCGCGCTGGCTGATGAAGCCGTTCCGGCAAAAGCTGCTCGTGGCCCTTGGCGCAGCCTGGGTCGCCTGGCAGTGGCTGCTTCGGTGACTGTTGCAGTGCTGGCCGGTGTTCGCCTGTACAACCAGGACGAAATCGCCGGTGCCGAACTGGCCCAGCAGACTCAGCAACCGGTCATGGCCGGTCCGCAAGTCAAAGGCCCAGCGGTACTGGCCGGCTACAAGGAAAGCTCCGACACCACCGGCCCTATGGCCAACGGTGTGCTGCAAGGGCAATCCGGCTGGCAGGACCAGCGTCTTCCAGGCTACCTGCGCCAACACGCACAGGAATCCGCCTTGAAAGGCACTGAAAGCGCTCTGCCATACGCTCGCGCTGCAAGCCTGGAAAACCGCTGATCCGTTAAGGAGCCCTATGCGCGCCATACCGCTCCTTACCTTATTGCTCAGTGGTTGGTTTGCACTCCCCGCCCATGCCGACGACGCCCAAGACTGGCTGACTCGACTTGGGCGTGCAGAGCAGCAGCAAAGTTTTCAAGGTACGTTTGTCTACGAACGTAATGGCAGTTTTTCTACCCATGACATCTGGCATCGTGTCCAGAATGGCCAGGTCCGTGAGCGGCTCTTGCAGCTCGATGGTTCTGCTCAGGAAGTCGTTCGTATAGACGGTCGTACTCAGTGCGTCAGCGGCACTCTTGTCGCCGGCCTTGGCAATTCGCGTGATGCGCCCTCGCGCGCCCTCGATCCGCAAAGACTCAATCAATTCTACGAACTGGCCGTTATCGGCAAATCTCGCGTGGCCGGTCGTAATGCAGTGATTGTGTCGATTACACCCCGTGATCAATACCGCTACGGTTTTGAGCTTCACCTTGATCGTGAAACTGCCTTGCCGCTCAAATCCTTGTTGCTGAATGATCAAGGGCAGTTGCTGGAGCGCTTTCAGTTCACTCGATTGGACACCTCCACCACGCCTAATGATCGCGACTTGCAGCCCAGCGGCGAATGCACCTCCATCGCCGTCGGCGACACCAAGGCAGCGGCCGTAGAGGCCACCGAGGCGTGGCACTTGGAGTGGTTGCCGCCAGGCTTTCAGCTGACCAATAGCAGCGCCCGCAAGGATCCCCATACCAAGGCCACGGTCGACAGCCTGATGTATGAAGATGGACTGGCGCGCTTCTCGGTGTTTCTCGAGCCGATCAGCGATGTGAGCGTGACCGAGACTCGCACCCAATTAGGCCCCACGGTCGCTGTATCTCGTCGCTTGAATACGGTGGATGGCGAAATGATGGTGACTGTGGTCGGCGAAATACCTATTGGCACCGCCGAACGCATCGCACTGTCGGTGCGCGGTGAAAAAAAGGCCACCCCCAAGCCGTGAGTCGTTAATCCTATGTTCATCCGGATCTTTCACAGTACGCCCATGCCAGGTTGGCTGCCGAGAGCATGAAATGTCTGGATCAGCATTTTCACTTGCAAAAATCTCCCATGTTTTTTATAGGTCAGGGCTTGTTGGCCCTGGCCTTGTTTTGTTCGCGGAACAAAGATGTCGTTCGCAGTTTTCGGCGTTTCTTGAACCCTGTCGCTCAACCCTGCTCGTCGTAACGGGAGCTGTATGTCGATACCACGTTTGAAGTCTTACCTATCCATAGTCGCCACGGTATTGGTGCTGGGTCAGGCCGTGCCCGCGCAAGCGGTCGAGTTGCCTGACTTCACCCAATTGGTTGAGCAAGCCTCGCCTGCCGTGGTGAACATCAGTACCACCCAGAAGCTGCCGGATCGCAAAGTCTCCAACCAGCAGATGCCTGACCTGGAAGGCCTGCCGCCGATGCTGCGCGAGTTCTTCGAGCGTGGCATGCCACAACCGCGTGCGCCCCGTGGTGGCGGTGGTGGCCAGCGTGAAGCGCAGTCCCTGGGGTCGGGCTTCATCATTTCGCCAGATGGCTACATCCTCACCAATAACCATGTGATTGCCGACGCCGACGAGATCCTCGTACGCCTGGCCGATCGCAGTGAGCTGAAAGCCAAATTGGTCGGCACCGATCCGCGTTCCGACGTGGCCTTGCTGAAGATCGAGGGCAAGGACCTGCCGGTGCTGAAGCTGGGCAAGTCCCAGGACCTGAAGGCGGGGCAGTGGGTGGTAGCCATCGGCTCGCCGTTTGGTTTTGACCATACCGTTACCCAGGGTATCGTCAGTGCCATTGGTCGCAGCCTGCCGAACGAGAACTATGTGCCGTTCATCCAGACCGACGTGCCGATCAACCCGGGCAACTCCGGTGGCCCGTTGTTCAACCTGGCGGGCGAAGTGGTGGGGATCAACTCGCAGATCTACACCCGTTCCGGTGGCTTCATGGGGGTTTCGTTCGCCATTCCTATCGACGTGGCCATGGATGTTTCCAATCAGCTGAAAAGCGGTGGCAAGGTCAGCCGTGGCTGGTTGGGCGTGGTGATTCAGGAAGTGAACAAGGACCTGGCTGAATCCTTCGGCCTCGACAAGCCGGCGGGCGCCCTGGTCGCGCAAATCCAGGATGACGGCCCGGCTGCCAAAGGCGGTCTGCAAGTGGGCGACGTGATCCTGAGCATGAACGGTCAACCGATCGTTATGTCGGCCGACCTGCCGCACCTGGTTGGCGCACTCAAGGCCGGCAGCAAGGCCAAGTTGGAAGTGATTCGTGATGGCAAGCGCCAGAATGTCGAGCTGACTGTAGGAGCGATCCCTGAAGAGGGCGCGACCCTGGATGCCCTGGGTAACACCAAGCCGGGCGCCGAGCGCAGCAGCAATCGCCTGGGCATTGCCGTGGCCGAGCTGACTGACGAGCAGAAGAAAGCCTTCGATCTCAAGAGCGGCGTGGTGATCAAGGAGGTGCAGGACGGCCCGGCAGCCTTGATCGGCCTGCAGCCTGGCGACGTGATCACTCACCTGAACAATCAGGCGATTGAGACTACCAAGCAGTTCACCGACATCGCCAAGGCGTTGCCGAAGAACCGCTCGGTATCGATGCGCGTGCTTCGCCAGGGGCGTGCCAGCTTCATTACCTTCAAGCTGGCCGAGTAACCCACCCGGCCAATAAAAAGCCCCGCCTTCGTTTTACGAGGGCGGGGCTTTTTTGTGGGCGATGGGTCTAGCCCATCATGCCTTTAACCAGGCGCTCCTGTTCGATCAACTCACGCTGACGTGCATCGATACGTGACGACAACGGGAAATTGCTGCCGGCGCGACGTTTGGCAAAGTCCAACTGCTGAATCGCCTGCTGGAAGTCGCCCACCAAAGCAAAGTATTCGGCGCGAGCCTGATGCAGGCCGATGATATTGCCCGACAAGCCACGGGTCTCGGCGACCTGGTACCACACATCCGGATCGTCCGGGCGCGACTTGAGCAAGCCATCCAGGGCCTTTTCCGCATCGGCGGTGCGATTCTGTTTAAGCAACAGATCTACCCGAATCTGATTCAGCGGGTAGTTGCCGGGGTATTGGGTCAGCATCCGATCCGTGCGTTGCTGGGCATCGGGCAGGTGGTTGTTGTCGATGTCCAACTGGATTTGCGCCAGGTTGTAGGTGATGTCATTGGGCGCCTTGGCCAGCAAGGGTTGCAGGCTTTCCCGTGCCTGCTTGAACTGGGAGGCCTTGATCTGGGCAATGGCCAGGCCATAGCGCGCCACGTCGTTTTTAGGATTTTCGTCCAGTTGCGCCTGGAAGCGTTTGGCGGCGAGTCCGGAGGTGTCTTCGTATTGCAGCTGTACCCGTGCGCGAATCAGCTGGTAGCGCAGGCTGTCTTCCTTGCCACCGGCCTTGGCTTGTTCCGCGCGGTTGCGGGTGTCGGCGATACGCGATTCGGTCACCGGGTGAGTCAGCAGGAATTCCGGCGGCTTGGCGTCGAAGCGGTACTGACGCATCAGGCGTTCGAACATGGTCGGCATGGAACGCGGGTCGTAGCCGGCTTTCTCCAGGTTGACGATGCCGATACGGTCCGCTTCCTGTTCATTCTGGCGAGAGAATCGTCGTTGTTCCTGGATGGCCGCCGCCTGGGTGCCGGCGATTGCAGCGATCCCGGCATCCCCGGCACCGGCGGCGGCCGCAATGATGCCGCCGAGGAGGGCGGCCATCATCGGGATCTGCATGCGCTGCTGCGCCTCGACACCACGGGCGAAGTGACGCTGGGACAAGTGAGCCAGTTCGTGGGCCAGCACCGACGCGTATTCCCCTTCGGTCTGGGCATTGAGAAACAGGCCGCCGTTCACGCCGACGATACCGCCGGGTGCGGCAAAGGCGTTCAGCTGCGGGCTGTTGATCAGGATGAATTCCAGGCGCCGGTCATTCACCTGGCTGGTTTCCACCAGCTTGTACACGCTGGTTTCGACGTAATCCTTGAGCTGCGGGTCGTTCAACTGCGAGACCTGGCCCCGTAGGTAGGCCAGCCAGGCGCGGCCCAGCTGATATTCCTGTTGCGGCGAGACAATGGCAGAACTGGCGTCGCCAAGTGACGGCAGGTCGTCAGCGAAGCCTGGGGAGGCCAGCAGGCAAGCCAGCGTCAGCAGGGTGGGGCGCAAAAAAGTCATGCACAGAGCCTTTCGACAAAGAGCTTACTGTAGCCGGACACTGAGCTTCGGACCAGATATTCTAAGCACCCCGAATGCGTGCCAGGAGTAAAACCATGACCGACGCTGTAGCCTTTGATGCCGAACTCGATGCCAGCGGCCTCAATTGCCCGTTGCCTCTGCTCAAGGCCAAGCTGGAACTCAATCGATTGGCCAGTGGCGCTGTGCTCAAGGTGATCGCCACCGACGCAGGTTCCCAGCGTGATTTTCGCACCTTCGCCAAGCTGGCCGGCCATACCCTGCTGCATGAAGAAGACGTCGCCGGTGTGTACCGTTACTGGTTGCGCAAGGCCTGAACCGTTTGCCCCTACCACCCGAGGTTGATTGATGTTCAAAGTGTTACGAGACTGGATCCAGCGCTACTTCTCCGATGAAGAAGCCGTGGTGCTGGCGGTCCTGCTGTTTCTGGCCTTTACGGCCGTACTCACCTTGGGAGGCATGCTGGCGCCGGTATTGGCGGGGATGGTGCTGGCTTACCTGATGCAGGGCCTGGTCACCACCCTGGAGCGTCTACGCTTGCCGGGCGGCGCGGCAGTGGGCCTGGTATTCGCCTTGTTCATGGGGCTGCTGGTGGTGTTTGTCGTCGTGGTATTGCCGCTGCTGTGGCACCAACTGATCACGTTGTTCAACGAGTTGCCGGGCATGCTCGCCAAGTGGCAGTCGTTGTTGCTGCTGTTGCCGGAGCGCTACCCGCATCTGGTGTCGGACGAGCAGGTGTTGCAGGCCATAGAAGTGGCACGGGGCGAAATCGGAAAATTCGGGCAATGGGCGCTGACCTTTTCCCTGTCCAGCCTGCCGCTGCTGGTCAACATCATGATCTACCTGGTGCTCGTACCGATCCTGGTGTTCTTCTTCCTCAAGGACCGCGCCATGATCGGACGTTGGGTGAGCGGCTATCTGCCCCGCGAACGAGCGCTGATCACCCGGGTGGCCGAAGAAATGAACCGGCAGATCGCCAACTACATTCGTGGCAAGGTCATCGAGATCATTATCTGCGGGGGCGTTACCTACATCGCGTTTATCGCACTGGACCTCAACTACGCCGCCTTGCTGGCACTGCTGGTGGGGATTTCGGTGGTGGTGCCGTATGTCGGTGCCGTGGTGGTAACAGTGCCGGTGACCTTGATCGCCTTGTTCCAGTGGGGCTGGAGCGACCAGTTCATCTACCTGATGGCGGTCTACGGCATCATCCAGACCCTGGATGGCAACGTGCTGGTGCCGCTGCTGTTCTCGGAGGCGGTCAACCTGCACCCGGTGGCGATCATCTGTGCAGTGCTGTTGTTTGGTGGACTGTGGGGATTCTGGGGGGTGTTCTTTGCGATTCCCCTGGCGACGCTGTTCAAGGCCGTGCTGGATGCGTGGCCGCGGCAGGAGCCGGTGGTGGCACCGTTGTTGTAAGGGGAGGTGCGAATCACTGCTTCATCGCCGCAGTGATCCGCGCTACAGATCAGGCCTTGTTCAACGCCTGGGCTGCGGCCAGAACGGCGTCCACATGGCCCGGCACTTTCACGCCGCGCCATTCCTGGCGCAGCACACCGTCCTTGTCGATCAGGAAGGTGCTGCGATCCACACCCAGGTATTCCTTGCCGTACAGCTTCTTCAGCTTGATGACATCGAACAGCTGGCAGACCGCTTCATCCTTGTCGCTGATCAGCTCGAACGGGAATTCCTGCTTGCCCTTGAAGTTCTCATGGGACTTCACGCTGTCGCGCGACACGCCAAACACCTCTGTGTTGGCGGCCTTGAATGCCGCGTACTGGTCACGGAAACCCTGGCCTTCGGTGGTGCAGCCCGGGGTGCTGTCCTTCGGGTAGAAGTAGATCACCACTTGCTTGCCCTTGAGGGCGGCAAGGCTGAAGGTCTGGCCGCTGGTGGCCTGGGCTTCGAAATCGGCTACGGGTTTGTCGATGACTACCGCCATGAAAAAACTTCCTTACATTGGGTTCTGTGGGCGCCACGGCTCGATCAACGCGTCGAGGTTCAGGGCATCGGCGAAATCCAGGAACTGGTCGCGCAGCCAACTGATCTGCACGCCGGCCGGCAGGGTCACGGTGAAGGTGGCGTTGAGCATGGTGCCGCCGGTTTGCGGGGCCTGGTAGGTGTCGCAGGTCAGGTTCTCCAGTTCGACGTTGTGGTCGATGAAGAACTGGCACAGCTCATTGACGATGTCCGAGCGGTAGGCCGAGCTGACATACGCCACATAAGGAAGCGCCTGCGGGCGATTTTCCAGGGCGGCGCTGCGCACCACGTTGACGGTGAAGTCGTGCTTCTTGGCCAGGCCCGGCAGGCCGGTCTCCAGGCGCGCCAGGGCATCCCAGGTGCCGGAAATCTGCAGGACCAGCGCACTGCACTCGCCATGGCGGGTCAGGCGGGAGGTCACCACGGCACAGCGGTTTTCATGGCTGGCGCGGCACAGGACGTTGGTCAGCTCCATGGGGTTGGCGCCGAGGGCACTGATAACAAGGAATTGTTCGCGAACTGTGGGGGTGGACATGCAGCCTTCCTAAAACGATGAGCGGTCGATACTGTGAGGGCTGTATCGATCAAAGCATGAAGGGTAGCGAAAAGCGTCGCCAAGGGATAGGAGGTGGCGTTTTCATTGCGTGATCCGCCTGATTTTGCCCAGCCTCAACCCGTGCTTTGGCCCAATGATGGCATTGCCCGTCGTTTAGTTGCGCCAGAACGCATCCTCAGGCGGTACTTCGCTTGTACAAGCATCTTGGCGCCAGTACCATTACGGCTCTCTTTTTCCGGCAGGAGCGGTTGCATGATTGCGGGCAGTATGGTGGCACTGGTCACACCCATGGATGCACAAGGTCATCTCGACTGGGACAGCCTGGGCAAACTGGTGGACTTCCACCTGCAAGAAGGCACCAACGCCATCGTGGCGGTCGGCACCACAGGTGAATCGGCCACCCTCGATGTGGAAGAACACATCCAGGTGATCGAATTCGTGGTCAAGCGTGTCGCGGGGCGTATTGCCGTGATCGCCGGCACGGGCGCCAACTCGACGCGCGAAGCCATCGAGCTGACCCGAAACGCCAAGAAAGCCGGCGCCGACGCTTGCCTGCTGGTGACCCCGTACTACAACAAGCCGACCCAGGAAGGCCTGTACCAGCACTTCCGCACCATTGCCGAAGCCGTCGACATCCCGCAGATCCTCTATAACGTGCCGGGTCGTACCGCGTGCGACATGAAGGCCGAGACCGTGATCCGCCTGTCCACCGTGCCGAACATCATCGGCATCAAGGAAGCCACCGGCGACCTGCAGCGCGCCAAGGACATCCTGGCCGGGGTGAGCAGCGATTTCCTGCTGTATTCCGGTGACGACGCCACGGCTGTCGAGCTGATCCTGCTGGGCGGCAAGGGCAATATCTCCGTGACCGCCAACGTGGCCCCGCGCGCCATGAGCGACCTGTGTGCCGCCGCCATCGCCGGCGACGCCGTGACCGCCCGTGCGATCCACGAGAAGCTGATGCCGCTCAACAAGACACTGTTTATCGAATCCAACCCTATTCCCGTGAAGTGGGCGCTGTTCGAGATGGGCCTGATGCCGGACGGTATCCGTCTGCCGCTCACCCGCCTCAGCGAAGCCTGTCACGAACCGCTGCGACAGGCCCTGCGCCAGTCCGGCGTCCTGGTTTAATTGAGGAAGCACTACGCATGAAGCGATTGGCCGGACTTTCCGCACTTGCCTTGATTATCTCCAGCACCAGTGGCTGCGGTTGGATCTGGGGCCCGGAAGGCTACTTCCGTGACCGCGGCAGCGATTACCTGGAAGCACAAGCAACCAAACCGATGCAACTGCCGCCGGACGTCAACGTCGCCAAGCGCCTTGACCCGTTGCTGCCGATTCCACGCAACGTTGCCGACGACACCACCAAGGGTGAATACGTCGTGCCACGTCCACAGCCGATCTCGGCCGTGGCGGATGCCAGCGACTACAGCCTGCAGAAGAGCGGTGATTCGCGTTGGATCGTGGCGCAGCGCCCTCCTGCCGAAGTCTGGCCGGTAGCGGTGCAGTTCTTCCAGGACAACGGTTTCCGCATCGACGAGCAGCGCCCGCAGACCGGTGAATTCACCACGGCATGGCAGCAGGGCAGCGAGCTGTCCGCCACCATGGCCAAGCGCCTGCAGGCCGGTGGTGTCGCCGCCGACAGCGAAGCCCGAGTGCGTGTGCGCATCGAGCCGGGCGTACAGCGCAACACCAGTGAAGTCTACGTGGTCAGCGCCGAGCGTCCTGCCGGCAGCACCGCCAACGTCGACTTCACCAACCGCTCGGTCAACACCGGTGTCGACTCGGCATTGGTCGACGAGATGCTGGCCAGCATGAGCCGTATCTCCGAGAAGGGCGGTTCCGTTTCCCTGCTCGCCGCCCGTGATTACGACACCCCGAGCCGTGTCAGCCTCACCGAGGACGGCAGCGGCAACGTGGTGCTGAACCTGGGTGAAGACCTGGATCGCGCCTGGGCCAGCGTCGGCCGCGCGTTGGAGCAAGGCCCATGGCGTGTTGAAGACATCAACCGCAGCCTGGGCCTGTACTACATCAACGTGGCTGAAAAGGCCGAGCGCAAAGACGAAGAGCCTGGTTTCTTCGGCAAACTGTTCGGCAGCAAGCCGACCAAGGAAGAAATCGAGACCCGCGCCGAGCGTTATCAGGTGCGTTTGAGCAAGGTTGGCGAGACTGTGCAGGTCACCGTCGAGAAGAACATCAACACCGTCGCGCCGGCTGAAACAGCGCGCAAGGTGTTGGGCGTGATTCAGGACAACCTGGGCTGATCCGATGCGTTTTGCCGTTCTCGGCAGCGGTAGCCAAGGGAACGGCACGCTGGTCGCCCATGACGACACGTACGTGCTGGTGGATTGTGGTTTCTCGTTAAAGGAAACCGAGCGGCGCCTGCTGCGCCTGGGGGTTCACCCCTCGCAGCTGAGCGCGATTCTGGTGACCCACGAACATGCCGATCACGTGCATGGCGTGGGTTTGCTGTCTCGGCGCTACAATCTTCCGGTGTACCTCAGTCGCGGCACACTGCGCGGGATGCGCAAACCTATAGAACCCGCAGGTTTCCTGGCCGGTGGCGAGCAGCTGCAAATCGGTGCCCTGAGCATCGATGTGATTGCCGTGGCGCACGACGCCCAGGAACCGACGCAGTATGTATTCAGTGACGGAGAGCGGCGTTTCGGCGTGCTCACCGACCTGGGCTCCTACTGCGCCAAGGTACTGGACGGCTACCGGAACCTCGATGCCTTGATGATCGAGTCCAATCACTGCCGAGACCTGTTGGCTCGCGGTCACTACCCGTACTTTCTCAAGCAACGGGTCGGCGGCGAACTGGGACATTTGAACAACCATCAGGCGGCGTACCTGGTGTATGAGTTGGGCTGGCAAGACCTGCAACACCTGGTCCTGGCCCACTTGAGCAGCAAGAACAACCTGCCGACGCTTGCCCGGCAATGTTTTGTCGACACCCTCGGGTGCGACCCGGACTGGCTGCAACTGGCCGATCAAGATTCAGGGCTCGACTGGCGACATATCGCCTAGCCCACCTCACTCAAAGCGGAGCCCATCATGGAAAAACGTGAAGAACTCTACCGCGGCAAAGCCAAGTCGGTTTACAAGACCGACGACGCCAACCGCCTGATCCTGCTGTTTCGCAACGACACCTCGGCGTTCGACGGCAAGCGCATCGAACAACTTGATCGCAAGGGCATGGTGAACAACAAGTTCAACGCCTTCATCATGCAGAAACTCGAAGCGGCCGGCATTCCGACCCAATTCGACAAACTGCTGGGCGACAACGAGTGCCTGGTGAAGAAGCTGGACATGATCCCGGTGGAATGCGTCGTGCGTAACTACGCCGCCGGCAGCCTGGTCAAGCGCCTGGGCGTGGAAGAGGGCCTCAAGCTCAACCCTTACACGTTCGAGCTGTTCCTGAAGGACGACGCCAAGGGCGACCCGTTCATCAACGAATCCCACGTCGTGGCATTCGGCTGGGGCACCGCCGAGCAACTGGCACGCATGAAGGAGTTGTCCCTCAAGGTCAACGACGTGCTGAGCAAGCTGTTCGACGACGCAGGCCTGCTGCTGGTGGACTTCAAGCTGGAATTCGGTGTGTTCCACGATGGCTCCATCGTCCTCGGCGACGAATTCAGCCCGGACGGCTGCCGCCTGTGGGACAAGGACACCAAGAAGAAGATGGACAAGGACCGCTTCCGCCAAGGCCTCGGTGATGTGATCGAAGCCTACGAAGAAGTCGCCAAGCGCCTCGGCGTACCGCTTTAATCGACGCAAGCATCTGATAGCACGGAAAAAAATCGCATCCGCGCTTTGCTTCCACGAAACAGGCTGTTATGATGCGCGCCGTTGGAGAGATGCCAGAGTGGCCGAATGGGACGGATTCGAAATCCGTTGTACCTTCACCGGTACCTAGGGTTCGAATCCCTATCTCTCCGCCATTACATAGAAAAAGCCCCGTAGCTGAATAAGCTACGGGGCTTTTTCGTTTCTGAGATGTGAGGGCAAGCTACTCGTTCCGAGCAGCAAACAGGGCCGCAGTGGTTGTTTCCAGCAGGCACAACCAACCGTATTCCATCTTCAAGCATGCCTTACTGGCTTGATCAGGCTTTCTGCTGGAATTCCAAACATCTCATGCAGCTTCCAAATCATTGGCAAGGTCAGCGCTCGTTTTCCATTCAGCACTTCATAAACACGATTCTGGCGGCCAATGGCGGGAATAAGATCAGCCGCCGACAGGCCAGACTGTTCCATTCTGAAGCGAATGGCGTCGATTGGGTTGGGCAGGTCCATGGGAAAGTGTTTGGCTTCATAGGCCTCGATCAGCGTGATCATTACGTCAAAGTAATCACCTTCCGGGGTGCCGGGTTCTGGTTCGTTGTCGAACAGTGCAGAGACAGACTTGAGCGCGTCCTTGTAATCCTGTTCGGTGTGGATAGGTCGGATGTTCATGGGTTACTCCGTTTCGACGGTATCGGCGTCAATTGCGTCGTACTGCTTATGTGTACCGACAAACTTGATGTAGACAGCGCCATAGCGATAGGCCACGGCGACCACGAGCCTGTAGTCGTTACCTTTGATGTTGAAGACGACCCTTCGGCTTTTGAGAATGCTAGCGCTGCGAAAGTGTTCCTTGATGTCAGCCGGGTTTGACCAGTCGGCGTTTTTTACTTCGTCTATCCAGGCCAGGAACGGTTGCTCCGAATCCGGGTGCTTGTGCCAAAAGGTTTTGAGTTGACTGAGTGCGACTATTCTCATGGGAAAATCCTAGTCCCGCCTTGGGACTTTTGCAAGTGGGCACATGGGAGCAAGCAGTTTTCCAGACGGGTGTCATGGGCTCTCAAGGCATTTCTCCACATAAGGCATTCCCCTTGTAACCGTGCATGACCGGTCCCAGGAACATGAAAGGACCACAGGCATATAAGGGCGAGGGAGCGGGATGTGAGCGGCACACGGGGAGCTTCAGGGGTATTGGAACTACAGCCCAAAGCGTCACGCCGCACCATGCTCGTTCAGGCGGGTTCTGTTGAGGGGTGGTGCGTACGTTTTTCTGTTCAGGAAGTGAAAGTTGTGCGCCGATGCAGCCGTATAGGCAAGAAATCAGTGCCAGAGTAATGACGGCTTTTTCCATGTCAGACCTGCTGGTGGGGTAATCCTTTGATGTTCCCAGTATTGTCGTTGGTGGGCGCCGTGCTCGTCGATACTGCAAATAACTCACTGATATTTATAACTTCCCATTTCCTGGGTGTACGCCCCTCAAGTCTTTACCCACACGGCCGAAACACTCTCGTACGACATCGTATCCCCAATAAGAGAGTCCCCCCTAATGTCCCTTCGCAGCCTGTCCATCGCCCGCCGTGCGGGTCTGGGTTTTGCCCTGATTGCTTTGCTCGTGGCCCTGCTGGGTTTTTTTGCACTGTCGAACATGGCAAGCATCCGCGCCAGCGCGGTGCAGGTGGAAAGCGGGCTGGTGCCGAAGATGCGGCTGGTGGCGGACATTCGTGAAATCATGCTGCGCATTCGTACGATCTCTTTGCGCATGGCCCTGGACCCGAACCCGGCGAGCATCCCGCAATACCGTAGCCAGATGGACACCCGCAGCCAGGACCTGAGCAAACGGCTGGCCGACCTCGATGCAGTGATCGACACCCCCGAAGTACGCACGCTCTATGACCAGTTCCAGGTCTCGCTGCGCCAATACCAGCAAGGGCTGGCGCAGTCGTTCATCCTTGCCGACAAGCAGCAGGGCGCCGAGCTCAACAAGTTGTTGCTGGTGGATATGAAAACCGTGGTGGATGGCTCCGGGGCCCAACTCAATGCCCTGGCCGACTACTACAACGCCCAGATCAACCAGCAAGGCCAGGCGGCCGAATCGCAGTACGGCCGTTCGCGCACCATGGTGTTCGGCTTTGTGATCGTGGCCGGGTTGAGCACCGTGCTGCTGGCCTGGTTGCTCACGCGCAGCATTGTCGGCCCGCTCAGTCATGCCGTACGGGCTGCCGAGAACGTTGCCCAAGGTGACCTGACCCAAACGGTGGACGTGAGCGGCGACGACGAAGTGACGCGCCTGCTCGTGGCACTCAAGACCATGCAGGCCAACCTGCGCGGGACCTTGCAACTGATTCGCCAGTCGGCCGGGCAGATGGCGTCATCGGCCACCGACCTCAACGGCATCACCGACCAGAGCAGCCGCAGCCTGCAAAAGCAGACCGCTGAAATCGAGCAGGCTGCCACCGCCGTCAACGAGATGACCTCGGCGGCGGATGAGGTGGCGCGCAATGCGGTGTCCACCTCCGAGTCCACTCGCCTTTCCAATGAAACCGCGCGCGAAGGCCAGCACCGTGTGGGTGAAACGGTCAGCGCCATTCAAGCCCTGAGCACCAACATCGGCGAAACCTCGACCCTGGTGCAGAACCTCGCCGAGCAATCGCGGGATATCGGCAAGGTGCTCGATGTGATCCGCTCCATCGCCGAGCAGACCAACCTGCTGGCACTCAACGCTGCGATCGAGGCGGCGCGGGCCGGTGAGTCCGGGCGCGGCTTTGCGGTGGTGGCTGACGAAGTCCGTGCACTGGCCCACCGTACCCAGCAATCGACCCTGGAAATCGACCAGATGGTGACCGCGATGCGCACGGGGTCCAACGACGCGTTGAGCTCGATGCAGTCGAGTACCCAGCGTGCCACCGACACTCTGGCATTGGCTGAGGGCGCGGGCGGCGCATTGAGCCAGATCACCGACTCCATCGACCAGATCCACCAGCGCAACCTGGTCATCGCCAGCGCCGCCGAGGAGCAGGCCCAGGTGGCCAAGGAAGTCGATCGCAACATCGTCAATATTCGCGACCTGTCTGCGCAATCCTCTTCCGGCGCCGGGCAGATCAATGGATCGAGTCGAGAACTGGCGCAGCTGGCCGTTTCCCTGAACGAAGCCGTCGCAAGGTTTCAGCTGTAGTGACATGCGCGGGCTAGTTCAGTGTCGACTCGTCCACGATCTCGATATTGACGGCCTGCCAGTCGCCGCCCGGGCCCCTGACCAATTCGTAGGTGACCGTCTGCCCCTCGCGCAGCCGCCGTCCGCCCTGGGCGGTGGTGGCACTGCGAAAGAAAATGTCCTGCTCATCGTAGGCGGCAGTCTTGCTGCTGATGGAGATTGCAGTCTGTGGAGTTTTCCTGGGCATGGCCGTTCTCCTTTCCAGTGCAATAGGTGGCCCGTCGGGGCAGGTATGTCTGCGGGCATCAAGCGGGTCAGGACACGATTTGGACTTTATCGGCCTGCATGCCTTTCTGGCCCTGTACGGCTTCAAAGGTGACCTTCTGGCCCTCCTTCAATGTTTTGAACCCGTTGCCCTCGATTGCCCTGAAGTGGACGAACAGGTCGGGGCCGCTCTCCGGCGTGATGAATCCGTAACCCTTTTCATCGTTGAACCACTTCACTGTGCCGTTCTGTCTGTCGCTCATTCTTCCTGTCCTCGAACCGGTGTGCCCCGCTGCAGATTCGTCGCGGTAACCATAAGCAAAGTCCCGAAGCCGCTGCTCGTCAACGCGCCACGGGACCAGCGGTACTGTCATTCCTGACAGGTTCGCCGCCTGTGCCGTTGCGCGATACTGCTTCGTTTTACCGTGGGTTTTCGCGCCGCGCGGGCATTCGGTTTTCGCCGCCTTCGGGCACCAGGCAGGTGCCTTTTGGCGTGGTGCCCCTGTCCCTTCTAACGCTCGCCTGCCGTCCCATCCAGCCCACGACGGATCTTTTCCAGCAACTCATCGATATGGAACGGCTTGGAAATCAGATCCATGCCTTCGCCGAGGAAGCTTTGCCGGTTCGCGGCATTTTCCGCGTAGCCGGTCATGAACAGGATCGGCAAGGTGTGGCGGATCTCGCGTGCCACGTCTGCCAGTTCGCGCCCGGTCATAAAGGGCAGGCCGACGTCGGTCAGCAACAGGTTGATGCTCGGGTCGCTGCGCAGGCAGACCACCGCTTCGTCACCATTGGCGGCCAGGCTGCAACGGTAGCCGGCGTCGGCCAGGATTTCGGCGACAAAGCTGCGCACCGAAGGCATGTCTTCGACGACCAGCACATGTTCGCCCTGGCTCTGGCCGGGTGCGGCCAGAGGCTTGGTCACGATGCTGGCAGGCCCGCTGGCGGCGGGAAGCATGATGGTCACTTCGGTGCCCTGGCGGGTCACGCTGCGGATCTGTGCATCGCCGCCGGACTGGCGGGCAAACCCGTAGATGGTCGACAGGCCCAGCCCGGTACCCTGGCCCAGCGGCTTGGTGGTGAAGAAAGGGTCGAAGACTTTGTCGATGACGCTGTGTTCGATGCCCACCCCGTTGTCCCGCACCGACAGGGCGATGTAGGCGCCGTTTTCCAGTTTCAGGTTGCCACTGGAGTAGGCCGGGTAAGTCGTCACCCAGACAGTGCCGCCCTTGGGCAGCGCGTCGCGGGCGTTGATCACCAGGTTCAGCACCGCACTTTCCAGCTGGATCGGATCGACCATCGCCACGGCAGGGTTGTGGGTCAGCTCCAGCTTCAGCGCGATATGTTCACCGATGGTGCGTACCAGCAGTTCCTCCAGGGAGCGGATATGCGCGTTGATGTCGATCGGCCGTGTGTCCAGCGGCTGCTGGCGGGCGAAGGCGAGCAGGCGGTTGGTCAGGCCGGCGGCGCTGAGGGCCGAGCTCAACGCTGCATCGGCATAGGCCATGACCTTGTCGGTGCGCTGGGTCTCGATGCGTTTCTTGATCAGCTCCAGGCTGGTGATGATCCCGGTCAGCAGGTTGTTGAAGTCATGGGCAATGCCGCCGGTGAGCTTGCCCAGGGCATCCATCTTCTGCGCCTGCAACAGTTGCGCCTCGGTACGTGCCAACTGGGTGGCGGCGTTGGCCAGCTCGGCCTGTTGGTGCCGCTCGCGGTGGCGGTGCTCGGTGACGTCTTCGACAAACACCAGGCTCAATTCGGCGCTGCGGTAGGGCGAAACCTGCCATTCGGTCTCGCGCAACTGACCGTCGACCTTCATGTGCAGGGTGCCCTTCCAGCGCTCGCCGGCAGCCAGGCGCTGGCACAGTTCCTGGAGCACGCCGAGTTGATCGGCGGCGAAGCACTCCAGCAGGGCGTCGGGGTTGAGGTTGTCGTGAATCAATTGGGCGAAGGCGTGGTTACATTCGTGGACCTTGAGCTGCGCATCCATGACCGCAATCGGTGCGCTGATATTGAAGAATATTTCGCGAAAGCGTGCCTCGCTCTCGCGCAGCGCATATTCGGTGTCGCGCACCCGCAGCAAGGTCCGCAGGGTCGCCAGCAGCACATCGGGGTCGATGGGGTGGATCAGGTAGGCATCGGCCCCGGCATCCAGGCCGGTGATGATATCGCCGGTCTCGATGGAGGCGGCCGACACGTGCACCACCGGCAGCAAGGCCGTGACCGGATCGGCGCGCAGCCCGCGTACGATGTCGAAGCCGCTCATGTCCGGCAGGTTGACGTCGAGGATCAGCCCGTCGATCTTTTGGCTGGCGATCAGGTCCAGCCCTTCCTGGCCGGTGCCGGCCTCGAGCACGCGGTAGTCATGGTTCTCCAGGCGCCGGCGCAGGGCATAGCGGGTCGCCGCGTTGTCGTCGACGATCAGCAGTTGGATGTCACGGTTCATCAACAAGCCCGCCAGGAATAGAGAGAGGAATGATCACGAAGAACATCGAGCCCACGCCTGGGGTACTTTCCACGCCGACGCGGCCGCCGAGCAACTCGGCAAAGCGTTTGCACAGCGACAGCCCCAGGCCGGTGCCGCGCAGGCGTTTTTGCAGCGGCGAATCGATCTGGGAAAAGTCTTCGAACAGGTTGCTATGCAATTCGGCCGGAATGCCCAGGCCGGTGTCGTGCACGGCAAAGCGGATTTCCTGATCACCCACTCTTTGCGCCGACACTCGCACTTCACCTTGCACCGTGAACTTCAGGGCGTTGGAAATGAAGTTGCGCAGGATCTGCGCGAGCTTCTTGTCATCGGTGTACAGCTTGGGCAAGCCGATCGGCTCTTCGAAGATCAAGTCCACCGACGTCGCATCGACGATCGGGCGGAACATCCCGCGCAACGCCGAGAACAGATCGAACATGTCGAACCAGGCCGGCGAGATCGTGATGCGCCCGGCCTCGATCTTGGCCAGGTCCAGCAGGTCGTCGACCATTTCGCGCAGTTCGCGTGCCGAGCTGCGGATAAACCCGACCTGTGTGTGCTGCTCAGGGCTCAGGGGACCGTCGAGTTCGTCGGCCAACAGACTGGTGATGCTCAGGATCGAGCCCAGGGGCGTGCGGAATTCATGGCTCATGTACGACAGGAAACGGCTTTTCAGGTCCGACGCCTGGCGCAGTTGGTCGGCCTGGGTATCCAGCTCGGCATAGAGTGCCAATACGCCCTGGTTGGTTTCGTCCAGTTCGGCGCGCAGTGCATCGGCTTCCAGGCGAAGCGTTCGCACTTGCTCCTCAAGCGAAACGGTGGTGTCAGCCATCGATGGCCTCCAGGGCAATCACAAAGACGGTAACGTCATCCCGGCCGCGACAGAAATCACGGTGCAGGACGGCGGCGATCAGGGCGGGGTGGCGATGGGAAAGCCCGGGATAGTCCGCCAGGTTCCAGCGTGACTGCAGGCCGTCGCTGTAGAGGATCAGCATCTGGCCACCCACTTGAGCGTAGTCGAAGGGCTGCGCCTTGCGAAACTGCACGCCGACGATCCCCGGATGGGACGCCAGCCCGCGGGACTTGCCGGGGCCGATCAGGCTGGCGCCGATATTGCCCACCCCGGTAAAGCGCAGGCTGTCTGCCGTGGCATCGTACTGCGCCACGGCCACGGCTGCGCCGCGGGTGCCGTTCATGCCGATATGCAGGTCGTTGAACAGCTCGCCTGCGTCGAAGAAGGCGTCTTGGGCAAACACCGCTTCGCCGGCCTGCGCCGCGCGTTCGGCTTCGCTGCCATGGCCCAGGCCGTCGGCTACCATCACGCTGAACCGGCCGGGTTCGATCACCAGGTGCCAGGCATCGCCGCAGGCCGGGTCGTCGTGCAGGGAATGCTGGCTGACGCCGTAGCGCATATCTTTGCTGGCCGATGCCCGTGGATACAGGCGCGCCAGCATCGCCGTTCCGCGCTGATCGGCGTACACGTCGAACACCTGGGCCACACGCGAAATGGCGCCCATGCCGATGCCCTGGGTGCCGCCGGTGGAAAAGCCGTCCACCAGGCAACTGTCCAGGTCAAAGCCCTGGCCACGGTCCACGGCGATCAGCTCCACGCCCTGGTTACCCGTGAGGCGCAGATGCAATTGGCCATGGGCGGCATGCTTGAGGATATTGCTGGCCAGCTCGGTGGCCACCAGTGCCACGCGGCCGGCATCGGTCTCGTCGAAACCCGATTGTTCGGCCAACTGTTGCGCGGTGCGTCGGGCATGGCCGATCTGGCTGACATCCTCGATCAACAACACCTGGGTCAGGGCACTGGGAATATTCAGGCCCATCGGGTAATCGTCACGCGGGTGCCCTGGCCGGGTGCGGTGTCCAGTTCAAACTCGTCCACCAACCGCTTGGCGCCGGTCAGGCCCAGGCCCAGGCCGCTGCCGGAGGTCCAGCCGTCGGTCATCGCCAACTTGAGGTCGGGGATGCCCGGCCCTTCGTCGCGAAAGGTCAGGCGCAGGCCTGGGCGGTGGTCTTTTTCGACCACGGCCCAATCCATATGGCCGCCGCCGCCGTACACCACGGTGTTGCGCGCCAGCTCACTGACGGCGGTGACCAGCTTGGTCAGGTCGATCAGGCGCATGCCGCATTCCTGGGCCAGCTTGCGCACCAATTGTCGGGCCAGCACTACGTCCTGTTCGATGAGCACCGGGTGAGTGCCACTGCTGGCCTGGGTCATGAGTGATCTACCCGGTCACGCAGCAACTTCATGCCGCGCTCGACGTTCAACGCGGTGGCCACGCCCGGCAGGGTCATGCCCAGTTCCACCAGCGTGATCGCTACGGCCGGCTGCATGCCCACCAGCACGGTCTGGGCATCCATGATGCGCGACAGGCCGGAAATGGTGCCGATCATGCGGCCGATAAACGAGTCGACCATGTCCAGCGCCGAAATGTCGATCAGCACGCCCCGGGCGGATGTACGGCTGATGCGTTCGGACAGGTCGTCCTGCAGCGTCAGCGCGAGCTGGTCATGCATGTCGACCTGGATCGTCACGAGCAGGAATTCGCCCATCTGCAAAATAGGGATACGTTCCATGCTTAAACAGCCTTGCTGATGGTGACGCCCAGGCGTTTCAGGGCCAGCGCCAAGGCATCCGCCAGGTTGGCCTTGGTCACCACGCCTTGCAGGTCGAGGCCCAGGTGCACGATGGTCTGGGCGATCTGCGGACGCACGCCGCTGATGATGCAGTCGGCCCCCATGAGGCGGATGGCCGTAACGGTTTTCAACAGGTGCTGGGCTACCAGGGTGTCCACGGTGGGTACGCCGGTGATGTCGATGATGGCGATTTCCGAGCCAGTGTCGACGATGCGCTGCAGCAGGGACTCCATGACCACCTGGGTGCGTTGCGAATCCAGGGTGCCGATCATCGGCAGGGCCAGCACGCCGTCCCACAGCTTGACCACCGGGGTGGACAGTTCCAGCAATTCTTCCTGCTGGCGCTTGATCACCGACTCACGGGATTTCTGGAACGTACGGATGGTGTGCATGCCCAGCGCGTCAAGCAGCTCGGAGATTTCCCAGAGTTGTTCGGCCAGTTGCGTCGGTTGTTCGGCGTATTCCCGTTGCAGCAGGGCGAACAGCGGGCCCTTGAGGGCAAAGATAAAGCTGGCGGTCTGTTGCGAGTCCTGGCCGACCAGGGCGCGGCTGTGGGAGAGCTTTTCCAGGAATACTCGGGTTTCTGCCCAGTTTTCATGGTTGACCGGCTGGGAACCGCCTTGCTGCAGGGCCGCGATGAGCAGGTTGAGGAAGTCGTTGGCCTGCTGCCGGGTGTCTTCGGCCTTGACGTTACGCGTGGCCCCCGAAGCTTCAAGGCTGGCAACCCATTCGGTCAGCAGGGTCGGGCGATGGGTGTGCAGTGCCTGGATGGTGTGAGCTTGCAGAGTTGCCACGGGAAACCTCCTTGAATGCCTTGTTGAGTGGCATGCAATTTATACTAAATTGAAGTGCTTTGAATTGTTTCGAAGGTTTTCGTTCATTTGCCTCAAGCCCTGTGGACCGGGCGCTTCAGACTGGTGGAGGCGGGATGGGGGGCCATGCTGCCGTCGATCGCGATACTGGCGTCGGAGCAGCCCATTTGGCTGAGTGTGCGGTGGGTGGAACCGCAGGTGATGGGTAATGTGGGCTTGATCAAACGCCGCGGACGGAGCTGGCCGCCGGCGGCGCTGGAATTGGAGCGGTTGGTGCGCGAGATGCCGTTTCGGTCAGTGTGCCACCGAGTCCAGGCCGGTGGATTGCACCACCGGTTGTGCCTGGGGCGACGCGAGGAATTGCAACAAGGCCTTGGCCTGTGCAGGGTGTTCGGCATTGACCGGAATGCCCGCCGCAAAGCGCGTCACCGATTGCACGTCTTCCGGGATCTTGCCGACGTACGTCACACCCGGCACCGGCAATAACTCCGCCACCTGCTGCAAGCCCACCTCGTAATCGCCCTTGGCGACCTGTTCGGCCACCGGGAGGCGTTCGATCATGGTGCCTTTGGCGGGCATGCCGAGCTTCTTGAACAGCTCTTTCTCGACATACACACCGCTGGCGCTGTCCGAATACGCCACGGACTTGGCCTTGCTCAGTACGGCCTTGAGTTCGGCATCGGTGCCGATCGCGGGTTTGGTCGCACCTGCCTTCACCACCAGGCCGATGCGCGAATCCGCCAGTTCCACGCGGGACGCCGGGTCGACCTTGCCTTGTTTGATCAAGTCATCCAGGGCATAGCCGACCATGATCACCACGTCGGCATGTTCGCCACGGGCCAGGCGGTTGGGAATCGCTTCCGGCGCCTTGCCCATGGACGGGCCGAGGACGGTATCGAGGGTGTCGCCGCTGTGCTGGGCGTATTGCGGGCCCAGCAGTTTATAGGCGGCGGTGAAGCCACCGGAGGTCATCACCTTGAGTTCCTCGGCCTGGGCCGTCAGCGCCAGGGCACCGAGGGCCAGGGCCGCCAGGGTCTTGAACAAAGGCCTCATCACGCCGCCCCCTGCATCACCTGCCCGCGTGCGTTGGCGCGACGATACAGCGCCAGGGTCGAACACAGCGCGCACACCGCAGCGAACATCATCCAATAGGCCGGCGAGGCCTTGTCTTCAGTGATGTGAATAAACCAGGTGGAGATCGCCGGGGTAAACCCACCGAAGATCGCGGTCGCCAGGCTGTAGGCCAGGGAGAAGCCCGCCACGCGCACTTCCACCGGCATGATTTCCGTGAGGGCGGGGATCATCGCGCCGTTGTACATGCCGTACAGGAACGAGAACCACAGCAGCGTCTCCAGCATATGGGCGAAGCTCGGTGCATTCACCACGTAGGACAGCGCCGGATAAGCCGTGAGCACCGTCAACGCGGTCATGGCGATCAGCACCGGCTTGCGGCCGAAGCGGTCGCTCAGGGTGCCGCCGATCGGCAGCCAGACAAAGTTCGACACCGCCACCAGCAAGGTCACCAGCAGGGCGTCGGAGGTGCTCAGTTGCAGCACGGTCTTGCCGAAGGTCGGCGCGTACACGGTGATCAGGTAGAACGCGGTGGTGGTCATGGCCACCATCAGCATGCCGCCGATGACCACGGTCCAGTTTTTCACCAGTGTGGCCAGCACCTCGCGCATGGTCGGGCGATGCTTGCGGTTGGCGAATTCTTCGGTTTCCTGCAGGTTGCGACGCAACACAAAGATAAAGGGGATGATCACGCAACCGATGGCGAACGGAATGCGCCAGCCCCAATCGGCAACCACCGCCGGTTCCATCCACACGTTCAAGCCATAGCCCAGGGCGGCGGCGACCACGATGGAGATCTGTTGGCTGCCCGATTGCCAACTGGTGTAGAACCCCTTGCGGCCTGGGGTGGCCATTTCAGACAGGTACACCGACACACCGCCCAGCTCCGCACCGGCCGAAAAGCCTTGCAGCAAGCGGCCCACCAGCACCAGCAGCGGGGCCCACAGGCCAATGGTGTGATAGCCCGGCACCAGCACGATCAACAGCGTGCCGCTGGCCATGATCGACAAGGTCACGATCAACCCTTTGCGGCGACCGACGTCATCGATATAAGCGCCGAGGATGATGGCGCCCAGTGGGCGCATCAGGAAGCCCGCGCCGAACACGGCGAAGGTCATCATTAATGACGCAAATTCATTGGCGGCAGGGAAGAACGCGGCAGCGATGTAGGTGGCGTAGAAGCCGAACAGAAAGAAGTCGAATTGTTCAAGGAAGTTGCCCGAAGTAACGCGGAATACCGCACCTACTTTCGAACGGGCAGAATCGGGCCGGGAAGGGCTAGTCATGGGTTTGTGTCTCCAGCGTTCTTTTTAAATGCTTGTTTCGCGTAAGACCGAGGATAGTGGCTGACACATTTAGAAATGAAAAGTGAAAAATATGGATTGATTAATGTCTGTTGGTTATGAATTTGCGTGCCTGTCAAAGATCCCGCTCTGTTCTATGCTGGAAGGTATGACCCATTCTTACGGAAGGGAGATGGCTATGGGCAATGAACCGAAGCGCCAAGATGAGCCGGAGCATGAGCAACCCCGGCGACATGAAGAGGAAAAACCCCAGACCTGGAAGCACCCGGACGACGGCACTGAGCTGTCCGAGCGGGATCAGGAGCGTCCGCTCAAGCCCTGATCAATGTTCGGCCGGAGCCAAAAAGCACCCTTGACGGGCCATGAACTGCCTCCACGAAGGGCTCTCCGTGGGGTCGGGTGTTACCTGGGTCGGGGTTTCGAATTCCGCCAGCGCGGCGCCGGTATCGGCATTGATCACCTTAACGCGACACCACCCACTGTCGGCGTCGGCAATCCCGCCTTTGAGCAGGTAGCGTCCCTGGGCGGCGAACTGGGTGTTGAACTCAATCACACAGCGCCGGCCGGCGCTCGCCAGGCCCGACACGATCAAGTGCAGCGGTTGGTCGGCGGCGATGTCCACGTAACCGTCGGGGCGCGAAGTGCTGCTGTGCACCGCAAACAGTGCGGTTTCCTTACTCGGCGTTCCCACCCTGCCTTGCAGGCATTCATGATCCGTCGAAACGCTGACAGACAGCCATTCGTTGTAGCTGGCGTGGGTGCTCAACTCACTTTTGAGCTGCGCGCGCGGGCCTTCGAGCGGTGCCTTGTAGGGCGTCATGGCGGTACATCCGGCCAGTAACAGCGGTAGTGCGATGTTGCGGATGTTTATCAAGGCAATAGCATCCAGTTCAAAGAAGGGGCGTTATGAAACCAGCAACGAAACAGGAAAACCCGAGGCCAGCACCAGGTACGCCACCACTGCTGCCAGGCACAGGCCGACGAACACCCGCAACAAGGTGCGGGCGGTGGGGCGGGTGACAAAGCGGATAAGCCAGAGGCAGAGTCCGGCCACCAGAATGGCCAGGCCAAAAATGACCAGCACGGTAGTGTTCCTGCGACGTTCGAGCGCTGTTTATAGTCCCAAAGCCGCGTGATGAACAGTGTGCACATAGACGCGGCCGGCCCGGCTTTCTAAACTGCGGCTTGTCTTGGGCTAGGGGCAGGCGCCGATGAATCGCAATGAATTACGCAAGGCCGACATCAACCTGATGGTGGTCTTCGAAGCACTGATGCTCGAGCGCAATGTGACGCGGGTGGCCGAGAAGCTGTTTCTCGGCCAGCCGACCATCAGTTCGGCCCTCAACCGTCTGCGCACCCTGTTCAACGACCCGCTGTTCATTCGCGTCGGCCATCGCATGGAACCTACCGCGCGCGCCGAGGAAATCATCCAGCACCTGTCGCCCGCCCTGGACTCACTGTCGTCGGCCTTGAGCCTGACCCACGATTTCGACCCATCCATCAGCACCATGACCTTTCGCATCGGCCTGTCCGACGACGTCGAGTTCGGCCTGTTGCCACCGTTGTTGCGCGCCTTGCGCCAGGAAGCGCCGCAGGTGGTGTTCGTGGTGCAGCACGTGGACTATTGGCGGATTCCCGATCTGCTGGCGTCCGGCGATATTACCGTCGGCATCACCCAGACCCGTGGCCTGCCGGCGAATGCCAAGCGCAAGCTGCTGCGCCACATTCGTCCGCGACTGCTGCGCGCCGATGCCTCGGACACCCCGCTGACCCTCGATGAATATTGCTCGCGCCCCCATGTGCTGGTGTCCCACACCGCCAACGTGTCCGGGTTTGCCGATGAGTGGCTGGCGGAAATCGGCCGCAAGCGCCATGTGGTGTTGTCGGTGCCGCAATACAGCGCATTGCCCGCGCTGCTGGCCGGGACCGACCTGATCGCCAGCCTGCCGGACTACACCGCCGAGGCCATGGCGGTGTCGGGCAACCTGTTCTGCGAGCCGTTTCCGTTCGAGACGCCGACCCTGGATTTGTCCATGGTCTGGCTCAGTCATGTGGACACCGACCCGGCCGAACGCTGGGTGCGTTCGCGGCTGGAAGCGTTCATGAGCGATCGAGGTCAGGCGAACAAGGCCTGAGGCTTTTATCCGTGCTATATCTACAGACTTTCCTACGAATGACTCGGAGTCATCCATGCCACACCTGCACTTGGAATACACCGCCAACCTGACAAACCTGGCCGTCGAGAAAACCCTGTTGCGGCTCAACAATGTGCTGATGGCGTCCGGGCAGTTCGGTTCCGAGTTCGATATCAAAAGCCGCGCCGTGAAGCTCGAGAGTTTTCAGGTCGGCACCTCCCTCAACCCACGCGCTTTCATCGCGGTGAAGCTGTCACTGCTCAGCGGGCGGTCGCCGCAGGTCAAGCAGCAATTGTCGCAAAGCCTGCTGGCAGCGTTGCAGGATCTGGGCGACTGGCCGACGGATCTGCAGGTTCAACTCAGTGTCCAGCTGGTCGACATGGATCGCGATTCCTACAGCAAAGTCGCCATCGGCTAACCCTCGCCACAGAAGTCAGAGTAATCCCTGATCCGCACACACCTTCACCACCTGTTCACGAAACCAGGTATTGGCACTGTCCTGTTCACTGCTTTCATTCCACTGCATATCCAGGGTGAACCCCGGCAACCCGTTGGGGGCCTCGCAGTGGCCGAACACCGTCGCCGGTGCCAGCAGTTTCTGCACGCGGCGCGGCAGGGTGACGATGAAGTCGGTGCCGGTGATCATCTTCAGCGCCGCGCTGTAGCTGTTGGCGCGGGCGATCACCTGGCGCTTGTGGGCCTGGCGCGCCAGCCAGCCGTCGATCATGTTGGTGTCGGAGGTCCATGGCGTGGGGAACACGTGGCGCCGCTCGACGAATGATTGCAGGCTGAATGCCGGCTCGCGCGGTGCCGAGCGTTTATCGAAGACGCACACCAGATCGTCCTCCAGCAGCATCTGGGTCTTGAAGTCTTTATGGGCGCGGTGAAAGTGCGGTCCGAAGCAGATCACCAGGTCCAGGCGGCCCTCGCGCAGGTCGTCGGCGGGGATGTCGGCTTCCAGTTTCTGCACATTGACGATCACCGGCAGGTCGGCGCGGTCGAAATGCTTCAACAGGCGCGGCAGGATCAGTTGTTCGAAGTACTCCGGCGCGCAGACATTGAAGGTCACGGCCTTCTGGGTCGGGTCGAAGGCCTGGCCACCGGCGTGGCACAGGTTGATGCTTTCGAGGATCTTCTGCACATGGGCGTACATGGTAGTGGCCTTGTACGTAGGCCGCATGCCCGCCCGGGTGTTGATAAACAGTTCGTCTTCAAAACTGGTCCGCAGTTTCTTCAGGCTGTAGCTCACGGTGGACTGGCTGACGAACAGCGTTTCTGACACGTCGGTAACGCTGCTCTGGTCATAGACGGCGATAAACACCATCAAGTCCTGCATATCGAGTTTTCTGAGCAAGTTACTGTTTAACATCGGTTTCGTCCGTAAACCCCATGTACCGAAGTCAGTACAAGACAGCGCGAAAGCTTAACGGAACGGCCGTACCAATAGAAAGCTCTGTAGGGCGTTTCTATGTTTGTCGTGAGACAAATACTGTTTACAACACGACGTCAGCGAATGTGTTCTGCGTAATGCCTTGGGTTGAAGCGCGTGACGATCAGCAGCATCACCACGACCACCGCCGTCAACGACCACCAGGCCCATTCGAAGCTGCCCAGCTGGTCGCGGATCATCCCGGCGATCAGCGGCGACAGGCCGGCAATCAGGTAGCCGATGCCCTGCACGAATGCGGTAAGGCCCCCTGCGCGGCGCGGGTTGTCGAGGTGGTCGAGGGACAGGATCAGGCTCATCGGGAACAACCCGCCGATACCCAGGCCCAGCAGGCACGGCCACAGCAGACTGAGGTGTTGCGGGCTGAGGATCAGGCCGCAGAACCCGAGGATGATCAGCCCCAGCAACACCGCCACCACCCCGCGTTTATCCCGGCGGCGGTTGGCGATGGCCGGCGTCACCAGGCCGGACACCACCTCCATCGCGGTCAGGAATCCCAGCAACAACCCGGCATTCTGTTCGCTCCAGCCTTGCTCCACGTAGTACGGCGCCAGCCACGCCAGCACGCAGGTGTAGGACGCCGTACCGAGGCCGAAAAAGATCGCCAGCAACCAGGCGCGGCCGTTGCCGAAAAACGATTCCTGAGGACCGGCGGTGGCTTGGGGCAACGGTGGCAACACCGAGCGCTGGGCGTACCAGAACACCAGGGCCAGCAACGCCAGAAACCCCCAGATCGCCAGGCCGATGCGCCAACTGCCGGTCTGCACCTGCACGAAGGGGGAGAACGCTGCCGCCAGCGCCGCGCCGCCCATGATGGCGGTGACGTAGAGGCCCATGAACAGCGAAACGTTGTCGCTGAACCGCGACTTGATCAGGGCCGGCATCAACGCCTGGATCATGGCGATGCCCACACCGGCGGCAATGGCGCTGACGATCAATTCCAGGGCCGAATCCAGGAACAATCGCGACAGCGTCGCCACGCCAATCACCAGCAGTGACAGCACAATGCTGCGGTGCTCGCCAACGCGCTTGGCCAGGCCCATGCCAAAGAACATCGCCAGGCCCATGGCCATGACCGGCAACATGGTCAGCAACGCCGCGCTGCTGAAACTCAACGGCACCTCGCCGCGAATCGACGACAACAACGGCCCCACGGCGGCCATCGACGGCCGCAGGTTAAGGGCGACCAGCACGACGCTGATCATCAGCCATACGGCGGTGGTGGGTTTTGCCTGAACGTTTTCCATGGGCCTGCCTTGAGTGAACAAGGGTGAATCAGGCCACGCAGGGGGGAGGGGGGCAAATGAGAAAGTCGCAGGGGCTATCTAAAAATTGCGGTTAACTGAAACACCGCAAGTCAAAGTGTGAGAGCGGGCAAGCCCGCTCACCACAGTTACAGTGTTCCTCCTTAACTGACTGGCATTAGGTGCAAGCTCCCTCCCATATTTGTTCTGCGTCGTCAGATAGACCGGATCACATGCTTGAGCTCCTGAAACGCCGCCAGCCCCCACGGGCCCAGCTCACGGCCGATACTGCTCTGCTTGTAACCGCCCCATGCGGTCTGCGGGAAGATCACCTGCGGTGAGTTGATCCACACCAGCCCGGCCTGCAAGGCATTCGCCACGCGCTCGGTGGTCTCGACGCTGCGGCTGACCACGCTGGCCACCAGGCCGAAATCGCTGTCGTTGGCCAGGGCAATGGCCTCTTCCTCAGTGGCAAAAGCTCGTACACACAGCACCGGGCCGAAGATTTCTTCGTTCCACAATGCACTGTCCAGTGGCACGTCGGTAAACACCGTCGGGCGAATGAAGTAGCCCTTCGCCAGGTTCGCCGGGCGTTCGCCGCCACACACCAATCGTGCGCCAGCCTCGACGCCCCGTTGGATATGCCCCAGCACCCGCTGATACTGCACGCGGTTGATCAGCGCGCCCATTCCCACGTCGTCGGCAAATGGGTCGGCGACGCGAATCCCTTCAGCCCGTGCCTGCAAGCGTTGCAGGAATTCATCCGCCAGGCTGTCGGCCACCAGCACGCGGCTGGTGGCGGAACACATTTGCCCGGCGTTGAAAAAGCCACCGCCACACGCCAGTTCCACCGCCAGGTCGAGGTCGGCATCCGCCAGTACCAGCAGCGAAGATTTACCACCCAATTCCAGGCTTACGCCCTTGATGGTTTCCGCTGCGCGTTGCATCACCTGCACGCCCACGGCGTTGCTGCCGGTGAAGGAAATCTTCGCCACGCGACGGTCTGCGGCCAACGGTGCGCCAACGGCCACCCCGGTGCCGCAGACCAGGTTGAACACCCCCGCCGGGCAGCCCGCGTCAGCGATGATTTGCGCCAACTGCAACTCCGCCAATGGCGTTACTTCCGAGGGCTTGAGTACCACGCAGCAACCGGCGGCAAGGGCCGGGGCGAGTTTCCAGGCGGTGGTGACCATCGGGAAATTCCACGGCACGATCAGCCCCACCACGCCGCACGGCTCACGGCGCAGGCGCGCGCTGAAGTCATCGCTGGGCAGCGCCACCGGGCGGTCCTGGCCGGCGTCCATGTCGTCGGCGATACCGGCGTAGTACTCGAACGTGGCGATCACATCGTCCACATCGATGCCGGCTTCAAACAGCGGCTTGCCGTTGTTGCTCGATTGCAGGTGCATCAACTGTTCGCGCTGCGCGCTGACGCCTTGGGCGATTTTGCGCAGCAGGCTGGCGCGATCACGGCCGCTACTTTTCGACCAGTCGATAAAGGCCGCGCTGGCTGCATCCACGGCCTGGGTCACGGCCTGCCCATCGCCGACGCTGACGCGGGCCAGGGTCGCCTCGGTGGCCGGGTTGATCACCTCCAGCACGTCATGGCCGGCACGCCATGCGCCGTCGATATACACACCGTTCACTACTGCGCTCATACCGCTGTCTCCTTCATCCATAGGTCCTGGTCGATCTCAATCAGCGTCGGCCCTGGGCGATCGGCGGCGGCGCGCAAGGCGTTGCGCAGCTGTGCAACGCTGTGAGCGCTGTCGGCAGCACTGCCGAGGGCCTTGGCCACGCCGATAAAATCCGGGGTGTAGATGTCTACGCCGACCGGTTCGATGGCGCGGTTGAGCATGTATTTCTTGATCTCTTCATACCCCTGGTTATTCCACAGCAGCACGATGATCGGCGTGCGCGCTTCCACTGCGCTGGCCAGTTCCGGCAGGGTGAATTGCAGCCCGCCGTCACCAATCAAACACACCACCGGTTGCCCATCGCCACGGCCCAACCAGGCGCCGATGGCGGCCGGCAGGGCGTAGCCCAGGGTGCCGTAGCCGGTGGAGGAGTTGAACCAGCGGCGCGGGTGGTCGAGGTTCAGGGTCAGGTTGCCGCTGTACACCGGTTGGGTCGAGTCGCCCACCAGCACGGCGCCCGGCAGTGCTTCCAGCACCGTATTGAGGAACAGGGTTTGCGCGCGGGTGGCGGCGTCCCAGGTGGGGACCAGTTCGGCCCACAACCGGGCGACGCGCTGAGCGCCCCAGTCGGTGTGGCGGGGGCCCAGCGGCGTGCGGTTCAAGTCGGTCAGCAAGGCATCGGCGGCGATCTGCGCATCGGCCACCAGTGCGAGGTGCGGCGGGTAATTGCGCACGGTCTGGTCGGGGTCGATATCGATGCGCAGCAGCGCGCCGGGTATCTCGAAGCCACCGGCGAAGGTCACGTCGTAGTCGGTCTCGGCCAGCTCGGTGCCGATGGCCAGCACCACATCGGCCTCGGCCACCAGCGCGCGGGTAGCGACCAGGGACTGGGTGGAGCCGATCAGCAGCGGATGCTCGGAAGGCAGCATGCCCTTCGCATTGATGGTCAGGGCCACCGGCGCGCCGAGGGTTTCGGCCAGGCGAGTCAATTCGGCGGCCGCCTCAATCGCGCCGCCACCGGCCAGGATCAGCGGGCGTTTGGCGGCGGCGAGCAACTGGCTCATCTGCTTGACTGCCGCCGGTGCCGCACCGGCACGGGCGATGCTGACCGGTTGACTGCCCAGCAGTGCATCGGCGTTTTCCACCAGCACATCCAACGGAATCTCGATATGCACCGGGCGCGGCCTGCCGGCCTGGAACAACGCAAACGCCCGCGCCAGCACCGCGGGCAGCTCCGCTGCCGACATCAATGTATGGGAGAACGCCGCCACCCCGGCCATCATCGCGCCTTGGTTCGGCAGCTCATGCAGCTTGCCGCGCCCACCACCCAATTGGCTGCGCGATTGCACGCTGGAAATCACCAGCATCGGGATCGAGTCGGCATAGGCCTGGCCCATGGCGGTGGTGATATTGGTCATGCCCGGGCCGGTGATGATGAAACATACGCCCGGCTTGCCACGGGTGCGCGCGTAGCCGTCGGCCATAAAGCCGGCGCCCTGTTCGTGGCGCGGGGTGACGTGGCGGATGCTCGAGCGGGCCAGGCCGCGATACAGCTCCACGGTGTGCACGCCGGGGATACCAAACACCTGGTCCACGCCGTAGCGTTCCAGGAGGTTGACCAATACTTCGCCGCAGGTCGCCATAGGTGTCGCTCTTGTTATGGAATCGTGGCGGTATTGGACCGGTTGGCCCGTAGCGGCAACAATCGATAAAAAGTCATACTAGCCATGTCCTCACGTCATGGCTGCGCCCATATGAAACGCCTTCCGCCCCTGCCCGCGCTGCATACCTTCTGGGTCACGGCCCAGTGCTGCAACTTCACCCGCGCCGCCGAGCAACTGCACATCACCCAAGGCGCGGTGAGCCGGCAGATCGCCGGCCTGGAGAGCCATTTGGGCTACGCCTTGTTCCAGCGCCAGGCACGGGGGTTGAGCCTGACCGAAGAAGGTCGCGAGTGGTCGCAACGGGTGCAGCAGGTGTTTGGCCTGCTCGGTGACGCGCTGGAACAGATCGGCAATCGCCGCCAGACCCTGCAAATCAAGGCCTCCACCTGTGTCATGCGCTGGTTGTTGCCGCGCCTGATGCAATGGCAGCGGGAGCGCCCGGACGTGCCGGTGGAACTCACCACCACCGTGGCCTACAGCGTGGATTTTCGTCGCGAGCAATTCGACGCGGCGGTGATCTATGCGCCCATCGCCGAGCAATCGGCCGAGGCGCGGCACTTGTTCGATGAGCAACTCACCCCGGTCTGCGCCCCCGCGCTGCTCGCCGGTTTGCACACCCTGGCGGACTTGCAGCAACAGGTGCTGTTGCACCCCACCCGGGACGAGCGCGATTGGGCGCGGTGGCTCAAGGCGGCGGATACGCGGTTGAGCAACGTGAGCCAGGGGCATCATTTCGAAACGTTGGACTTGGCGATGAACGTGGCCTCCCAGGGCTCCGGGGTGGCGATGGGCGACAGTGCGTTGATGGGCGAGGATCTCAAGGCGGGGCGCTTGGCGATGCCGTTTGAACTGCGCGTGCCGACGGGGAAGGGGTACTACCTGGTGTATCCGCCGGGGACGGTGCCGTCGGCAGGGCTTGAAGCGTTGATGGACTGGTTGGTGAGCCAGGCACGACAGTCGTAGGCGCTGGAGGTCCAAATGTGGGAGGGGGCAAGCCCCCTCTCACAGGTGTCAGTAGCCGACGGTGAAGCGCTGGCGCGAGTGCTTCGGTGCTTCCACTTCATCGAGCATGGCGATGGCGTAGTCGGCAAAGCTGATCGAGCTGCTACCGTCACTGCTCACCAGCAAATCATCCTGGCCCAGGCGGAATTTACCGGTGCGTTCGGTGCCATCGAACAAGGCCGACGGCGACAGGAACGTCCAATCCAGGTCCTTTTCCTGACGCAGCACGTCAAGAAACTCGGCGCCTGCACTGGCTTCGGCCTTGTAGTCGGCAGGGAAGCCCGCGCTGTCGATCACCCGCTCGCCACCGGGCAGCAGCAACGAACCGGCGCCACCCACCACCAGCAGGCGTTTCACCCCGGCTTTTTTCACCGGGCCGATCACAGCGCTGGCGGGCAGCGTGGCGAAATGTGCCGCGCTGATCACCACATCGCTGCCGCTGATGGCTTGTTCCAGGGCATTGGCATCCAGTGCATCAACCTGCTTGACGGTGACGCCGGGGCGTACGGCCAGCTTGTCGGTGTTACGCGCGATAGCCACCACGCTATGCCCACGACGCAGGGCTTCTTCCAGCAATTGGCTGCCGGCACGGCCAGTGGCCCCAATGATTGCGATCTTGCTCATGATGTTCTCCAGTACGGTCAGGGTTTAAAGCCATTCACCACTTCATTTCGCCCTTGGCGACTTTGGCGCTGAGTTCCAGCGAGCTTTCGTCGGCGAGGGTGGGGTAGCGCTTTTTCATGGCCGCGATCAGGGCGGCGGCGTCCTTGGCCTTGGCGGTTTCTACGTCGAAGGCCTTGATGTAGTCGGCAGTAAAGGCCACGGATTGCGGCGATGGCGTGCCCAGGTAGTGGCCCGGAATCACCGTGCGAGGTTTCAGCTGTTCGATGCGTTGCAGGGTCGCAAGCCAGTCTTTATGGGATTGCGCGCTTTGGGTGTCGGCCATCCACAGGTGAATGTTTTGCGCGACCACCACACCCCCGACCACGGCCTTGATCGACGGGATCCACACGAAGCTGCGGTCCGGCTGCGGGCCATCCAGGCCGATCACCTCCAGTTGCTGCCCTTCAAGGGTCAGGCTGTGGCCTTGCAGCACCTGGGGCACGATGGTTTTGCCCGGTTTGTCGGCACCCATTTTCGGGCCCCAGAACTCAAGTTTGCCGGCCACGGTGGCGTTGATATGGTCGACCACCGGTTGCGGTGCCAGGACCTTGGCGTCGGGGAACGCGGCCGTCAGGGTGTCGAGGCCGAAGTAGTAATCCGGGTCGCCGTGGCTGATGTAGATGGTGGTCAGGTGTTTGCCGCTGGCGCGGATCTTCTGCACCAGTTGCTCGGCCTGGCCTTTGCCGAATTGTGCGTCCACGAGGATCGCGTCTTTGGCGCCGCTGACCAGCACCGAGCTGACCGGGAAGATCGCCGCCTCGCCTGGGTTGTAGACATCCAGGGTCAGGTCGGCCGCCGCTGCATGGCCGGCAAACGCCAAGGCAGCGGTGAAGGTCAAGCGCTTGAGGGTTGAGAACATCGGGCAGCTCCAGCAGTGGATTCAAAGGATGCACAGAGCTTAGTTGCACTAAACCGAACTAAAAATGCGATGCTGGGACATAGTTTGTTTCTGAAATCGGGCAAATCATGGATCGTCTTCAAGCAATGCGCGTGTTTGTCACGGTGGTGGACCTGGGCAGCCAGTCCGCCGCCGCCGATCATCTGGACCTGTCGCGCCCGGTGGTGTCGCGTTACCTGGCCGAGTTGGAAGACTGGGTCGGCGCGCGCCTGTTGCACCGCACCACCCGCAAACTCAGCCTTACGGCGGCCGGTGGCGAAACCCTGCCACGCTGTCGGCAACTCCTGGAGTTGTGCGGCGATATGCAGGCCGCCGTCAGTGAGCCTGATAATGCGCCCCGTGGCCTGTTGCGCCTGAGTGTCAGCACCTCGTTCGGCCAGGCGCAATTGGCCGAGGCCATTGCCGAGTACGTCAAGCGCTACCCCTTGGTGACCATTGACCTGCAAATGCTCGACCGCACGGTGAACCTGGTGGATGAGCGCATCGACCTGGCCATCCGCACCAGCAACGACCTGGACCCCAACCTGATCGCCCGGCGCCTGACGGTCTGTCGCTCCGTGGTGTGCGCAACCCCGGCCTACCTGTTGGAGCACCCGGCGCCGCAGAAAGTCGAGGACCTGGCCCGGCACAACTGTCTGACCCATTCGTACTTCGGCAAAAGCCTGTGGCATTTCGAGGAGCACGGCGAGCACGTGTCGGTGCCGGTGCACGGCAATATCACCGCTAACGAAGCCAGTACGTTGTTACGCGTGACGCTGGCCGGCGCGGGTGTGGCGATGCTGCCCAGCTACCAGGCCGGCGATCACATTCGCCGTGGTGAACTGGTACGTCTGCTACCCGAGGCCGAACCCCGGCAGATGAACATCTACGCGGTCTATGCGTCGCGCAAACACATGCCATCGGCGTTGCGCAGCCTGCTGGATTTCCTGGTGGTGAGGTTCCCCGAGCAGCCGGTGTGGGATAGGGGGCTCTAAGGCGACATAACCCTGTTGAATGTCGCCCAATAATGGCAACTCGCCCTGGTTGACCTATGCTTTAAACAGCACCCTGTAGATCCGCTCAGAGGTCTGTGCCATGAGCATTAAAACCCGCAAATACCTGATGATTTTCTTCCTCTGCGCCCTGGCGACCGGGCTGTATGGCACCGCCGCCTACCGCGTGGAGCAGACCCGGATGCAGCCGACCTTTGCGATCAGCTGCCATCAGGACCAATGCGTTCCCCACACCGGCAGTTTCAGTGCACTCAGGTAGGCGGCTGTTCGGCCTTGAGTTGCTCGCGAAACGCCTTGGGTGAGAACCCGACCCGTCGGCGGAACAGCCGAGAGAAGTTGGTCGGGTCGGAAAAACCCAGTACTTCCGACATTTCATTGATGGTCATGCTGGTGTAGGTCAGCAGGCGCTTGGCTTCGAGTAATTGACGGTCATGCATGATCTGCAAGGCAGGCTGCCCGCCCAGTTCCCGACACGTCCCATTCAGGTGTGAGACCGAGATACCCAGTTTGTGGGCCAGATCCTCAATCTTCGGGTGTTCCCGATAGTGCTGTTCAACCAATTGCGTAAAGCGCCGGAAATACTCGCGGCCCCTTGGCGCGCGCGGGTGGCGACGCTGGATGGCCTGGCGGCTGATCCACACCAGCAGCACACTGACCAGCGCATGCATCAGCATGTCCCGGGCCGGTTGGTCGTCGGCGTATTCGTCCTGCAGGCGGGCGAACTGGCTGTTGAGGTAATCACTGTCCTTGCCCGCCGGGTAGCTGCCCAGGGTCTGCAAACCGCCTGCCGTTGCGCCCAGTTGGGCTTGCAAGTGGCTGACCAGCGGTGCCGCCAGGGTGACTACATAGCCTTCCACATCTTCGGCAAAGCGAAACCCATGCACGCACAACGGCGGCAATACCTGCAGCGTGGCTTCTTTGAGGGTGGTGCGCAGGCCTTCGATTTCCAACTCGGCCTGGCCTTTGTGCACGTACAGCAATTGGCACAGATCCGCGTGCCGGTGGGGCTGGATTTCCCACTGGTATTCCCGACTGCGCCGGGAAATGGTTTCGCAGTGCAACAAATCGGGGGTCGGCCATTGCTGGCTTTCTCCGTAAAGCTTGAAGACCGGAATCGCGGTGTTGGTCATGGTTTCAATCCGATACTCAGGACAGTGGTGCGGTAATCGCCCAAATTGGCAAAAAGCGCAGGTTTTGTCGCAGTTTTCACCTTCTTATACTGCGCACTCAAGTGAAAACTGTCAGCCACAAGATCAATGACAACTCTTTCACTCGATCCGTTCGGGTGGAACTTGCGGGCGATAAAAATAATGAAAACCCTGAAAACCCAAGTCGCCATTATCGGCGCCGGTCCCTCCGGACTCTTGCTCGGCCAGCTGTTGCACAACGCCGGTATCCAGACCCTGATCCTGGAGCGCCAGAGTGCCGACTACGTACAAGGCCGCATCCGCGCCGGGGTGCTGGAACAAGGCATGGTCAACCTGCTGCGCGAGGCGGGCGTGAGCCAGCGCATGGATGCCGAAGGCCTGGTGCATGATGGCTTCGAGCTGGCGCTGGACGGCCAACTGACCCACATCGACCTCAAGGCGCTGACCGGCGGCCAATCGGTGATGATCTACGGCCAGACCGAAGTCACCCGCGACCTGATGGCCGCCCGCGCCGCCGCTGGCGCCACCACCCTGTATGAAGCGCGCGACGTGCAGCCCCATGATCTTAAAAGTGATCGACCCTGGCTGACGTTCGAGCATCAGGGCCAGGCGTTTCGCCTGGAGTGCGACTACATCGCCGGTTGTGATGGGTTCCACGGTGTGGCGCGCCAGTCGATCCCGGCTGAATCGCTGAAGGTGTTCGAGCGGGTCTACCCCTTCGGTTGGCTGGGTATCCTTGCCGACACCCCGCCGGTGCACGCGGAACTGGTGTACGCCAAGCACCCACGGGGCTTTGCGCTGTGCAGCATGCGTTCGCCGACGCGCAGCCGCTATTACCTGCAAGTGCCGGCCGAGGAGCCCGTGGATGAATGGTCGGACGAACGCTTCTGGGCGGAACTGAAAACCCGCCTGCCCAGCGCCTTGGCTGAACAGCTGGTCACCGGCCCCTCCATCGAAAAAAGCATCGCGCCCCTGCGCAGTTTTGTGGTGGAACCGATGCAGTACGGGCGCCTGTTCCTGCTCGGCGATGCGGCCCATATCGTGCCGCCCACCGGGGCCAAGGGCTTGAACCTGGCGGCCAGCGACGTGAGCACCTTGTTCCGGATTTTGCTCAAGGTGTATGGCGAGGGGCGCGTGGACTTGCTCGAACGCTATTCCGCCATCTGCCTGCGCCGGGTGTGGAAGGCCGAACGGTTTTCCTGGTGGATGACCTCGATGTTGCATCAATTCCCTGAGTCCGACGGATTCAGCCAGCGCATTGCCCAGAGCGAGCTGGAGTACTTCATCCACTCCGAAGCCGGGCGCCAGACCATTGCGGAAAATTACGTCGGACTTCCTTACGAGCCTATCGAATAGCCTGCTATCGTATCGAGCATTCCCGCGGGCCGCCTTTTCCCGCGGGCCTTGCTCGAAGGTTCTGCCGTGACTCAGCTCAATCAGCCCGCGCCACCGCTCCCCGCGGTGCGCAGTATTCTCGCCTCGTTGATGATGGCGATCTTCCTCGGTGCCCTGGACCAGACCATTGTCGCGGTGTCCATGCCCGCCATCTCCGCGCAATTCCACGACGTCAACCTGCTGGCCTGGGTCATCTCCGGTTATATGGTGGCGATGACGGTGGCGGTGCCGATCTACGGCAAGCTCGGCGACCTTTACGGGCGGCGGCCGATGATGCTGATCGGCATGGGCCTGTTCACCGTCGCTTCGTTGTTCTGCGGCATGGCCCAGAGCATGGAGCAACTGGTGCTGGCGCGGGTGCTGCAGGGCATCGGCGCCGGCGGGATGATCTCGGTGAGCCAGGCGATCATCGGCGACATCATCCCGCCCCGTGAGCGCGGGCGCTATCAGGGCTATTTCAGCAGTATGTACGCGGTGGCCAGCGTGGCCGGGCCGGTGTTGGGCGGCTACATGACCGAGTATTTATCCTGGCGTTGGGTGTTCCTGATCAACCTGCCGTTGGGCGCCGGTGCCTGGTACGTGGCCCATCGCACCCTGGTGGGGCTGCCGGCACCGCAACACAAGCCGATCATCGATTACCTCGGCACCGTGCTGATGATCATCGGTCTCACCGCCTTGCTGTTGGGCATCACCGAAATCGGCCAGGGCCATCATTGGCGTGACAGCCAGGTGCTGGGGCTGCTGGCCTGTGCCCTGGTGGCATTGACCCTGTTCGTCTGGCACGAGCGCCGCGCCCGCGAGCCCTTGCTGCCGATGCACCTGTTTGCCAACCGCAGCGCGGTGCTGTGCTGGTGCACGATTTTCTTCACCAGCTTCCAGGCGATTTCCCTGACGGTGCTGATGCCCTTGCGCTTTCAGACAGTGACCGGCGGCGGTGCCGACAGCGCCGCCTTGCATTTGCTGCCCCTGGCGATGGGCCTGCCCATCGGCGCCTATTGCGCCGGGCGCATGACCTCGGTGACCGGGCGTTACAAACCGATGATCCTAAGCGGCGCGCTGTTGAGCCCGCTGGCGATCCTGGGCATGGCCTACAGTGCGCCCCAGGATATGCTGCTGACCGGCGTGTGCATGTTGCTGTGCGGGATCGCCGCCGGCATGCAGTTCCCCACCTCCCTCGTGGGGGCGCAGAACTCGGTGCAGCAACGGGACATCGGCGTTGCTACCAGCACCACCAACCTGTTCCGCTCCCTGGGCGGCGCGGTGGGGGTGGCGTGCATGTCGGCGTTGCTGCTGGCGTTGTTGCAGGACTCCAGCTTCGCCCACCTGGCCAGCGGTGCGCTGGTGGTCGAAGGCGGTTCCGGCAACGTGCTGCTCGACGGCCTGAACGCCGCGCCAGGCCCGGCGCAGGATGCCCTGCGCGGGGAGCTGGGGGTGACGTTCAGGCATTTGCTGCTGGTGAGTGCGGGGGTGTCGCTGCTGGGGTTGGCGGCGGCGATCGCGATGCCCAATCGCGTGCTGCGCGGGCGGGAAGACAAAACCCGCTGACTGACACAATAGAGATTTGATGTGAGAGGGGCTTACCCCCTCCCACATTTGAATGCATTCCAGTTCAGATCAGGGGCTGTAGTAACCCACCGCAACCATGAAATGCCCGGCCTTGCGCACATACGCATGCTTGTTCTCGACCTTATCCGTCACCGGGTTTTTCCAACGGTACTTGTATTCCCCCTGGTCCTGCTCGGCCATCAGCTTGAGGATCGGCTCGCCCACCGGCTTGCCGTCGGGGTCCTTGATCTTGCTGAAGTCGGTGTTGATCAGGCGCAGGTTGGTGCCATGGGCCACGTAGCGCTGGGTGTTCAAGTCCACGACAAACACATAGAGGTCATCCTGCAGGAAACCGCCCTGCAATGAGTTGATGGCCTTGAGTGTGCCGGCTTCATCCTTCAGCAATGCGTTCACCGCCTTGTTGCGCAGGGCCCGGGCCTGTTCCGGGGTGGCGCGGGGCAGGTAATAACCCACGGCCAGGATGCGCTCGCCGACGCGCTGGTAAAACACATGCTTGTGCTCGACCTTGCCGTCGTTCCAGTTCTGCCAGCGGTAGTCGGCCTGTTGGATACCCTGGCCTTCCGGCACCTTGAGCGCGTCCTTGAATGACTGGCGCAACTCTGGCCCGAGTACCTCGGACACATCCCGGCCGATCAAGGCGGAGGAGGGCCCGCCGCTGGCCAGCAGCACGCCCTGGGTGTCGACCACGAATACGTAGCGGTCATGGTCGACAAACTCGCCTTGGCGGCTGAACACGGCGAGCGCCTTGTCGCCGTTGCTCTGGTAGTAGGCCAGGGCTTTTTCCAGCAGGGCCTTGGCAGCCTGGGCGTCCTCGTCCTGAGTGGTCGCGGCGTGTACCTGGCTGAAACAAAACAGCAGCAGCCAGGTGATGCGGAGCAGTCCCTTCATGTCCCGTCCCTCGTTCTTATTGATGTGAGCACAGCGTAGACGGCTCTGGCTCAGGGCGCCGCCAACCATTGGCTGACGATGCCGTCGTAGACGCCGGTGGCCACGCTCAGGTGCAACCACTGGTCGACATAGCTCTTCCACGCCACATCATCACGGGGCAGCAGGAAGGCTTTTTCGCTGTACTGCATCTGCCGCTCCGGGTTGACCGCGCACAACCCGGGCTTTTGCTTCTGCTGGTAACGCGCTTCGCTGGCGTCGGTGATCATCACGTCGGCCTTGCCGGCCAGCAGTTCGTCGAAGATGGTCACGTTGTCGTGCAGGCGGATTTGCGCCTGGCCCAGGTGGGCGCGAGCGAAAACTTCGTTGGTGCCGCCCGCCGGTTCGATCACGCGCACCTGGGGCTGGTTGATCTGCTCCACGGTCTGGTAGCGCTTGACGTCGGCGCAACGCACCAGCGGGATCTTGCCGTCGACCCCGAGGGACTGGCTGAAGAAGGCTTTTTTCTGGCGTTCCAGGGACACCGAAATCCCGCCCACGGCGATGTCGCAGCGCTGGGCGAGGAAGTCCGGCATCAGGGTTTTCCAGGTGGTGGGCACCCACTGGATCCTGGCATTGAGGCTCTTGGCCAGGGACTCGGCCATGGCAATGTCGATGCCTTCATAGCCGCCATCGGCGCGCAACGAGGTGTAGGGCTTGTAGTCGCCGGTGGTGCAGACGCTGAGAGTGCCGCGCTCAAGCACCTGGTCAAGGCGCGAGGGGGCGGTGTCGGCCAGGGCGGAGGTGGCCAGGCTTGCCAGTACGCACAAGGTTATCGTTGTTTTCATGCGATCGGGTCCTTGGGGCATGCTCGGGGGCGGTCATTATTTCCAGCAGCAAGGCCAGGTAGCAAGAGGCGTTGAATGTTTAGCCAAGTCGCAACCAAACTCCATCAACCCTGAATTTAAACACCTATGCGGGCGTGTGACGCTGGGCGCATCTCTATGATTGTGATCCACCCATGGGCGGCTCTTCCGACACTCACCCTGCGACACTGCCCTCCGAGCTCGCCTTCTGGGCCCTGTTCCACTGCCGCCACGCGCGCCCGCCAGACTCCCTTCTCCTACGCTGATTTACCCCACGGATGACGCACCCTTGTGCGCGCCTGCCTGAAACAAACGTAAGAGAACCCCCCATGAGTATTTTTGCCAGCCTGCACGAAGCCCACGCCTTTCTTGAACAGCATCCGGATATCGAGCTGTTCGAGCTGTTTATCCTCGACAACAACGGCGTGCCGCGCGGCAAGTTGCTGCACCGCGACGAATTGCTGGCGGTGTATGAAAGCGGCCGTCCGCTGCCCAGCACCATCCTCGGCCTGACCATCAATGGCGACGATGTGGAGAATTCCGGGCTGGTGTGGGAGGTGGGCGATATCGACTGCCGCGCCTACCCGATCAGCGGCAGTTTGCAGCGCATGCCATGGCGGCTGATCCCGACCGCTGCGGTGCAGGTCAGCATGCACCCCACCGAAGGCCTGCCCGCCACCGTGGCCGACCCTCGGCATTTGCTGGCCAAGGTGATCGAAGGCCTGAACGCCGACGGTTATTACCCGGTGATGGCGGCGGAACTGGAGTTCTACCTGCTCGACCAGAAGCCCGACGGCAATGGCCGCCCGCAACCGGCGCGGGACGTGGACGGCGGGCGTCCACGCGCAACCCAGGTCTACGGCCTGCGTGAGCTGGAGCAGATCGAACCGTTCCTCGCCGACCTTTACAGCGCCTGCAAACTGCAAGGCATTCCGGCGCGCACGGCGATCTCCGAATACGCCCCGGGCCAGGTGGAAATCACCCTGGAACACCGCGCCGACGCCCTGCAAGCCATGGACGAAGCGGTGCGCTACAAGCGCCTGGTCAAGGGCGTGGCGCACAAACACGGCATGGCGGCGTGCTTCATGGCCAAGCCGTTCGATGACCTGGCGGGCACCGGCATGCATATGCACATCAGCCTGGCCGATGCCGAGGGCAACAACCTGTTCGCCAGTGAAGCCGCCGACGGCACGCCACTGCTGCGCCACGCAGTGGGGGGCATGCTCAGCACCCTGCTCGATTCACTGCTGATGTTCTGCCCCAACGCCAACTCCTATCGCCGTTTCCAAACCAACAGCTATGCGCCGCTGGCCGCCACCTGGGGCGTGGACAACCGCACCGTCAGCCTGCGGGTGCCGGGTGGTCCGGCCCATTCCCGGCATATCGAACACCGCATTTGCGGCGCCGATGCCAACCCTTACCTGGCGGCGGCCGCGATCCTGGCGGGCATCCACCGTGGCATTCGCGAACAACGGGACCCCGGCGCCCCGGTGGAAGGCAACGGCTACGCCCAGGCCAAGGCGTTGCTGCCCACCGATTGGCTCACCACCCTGCGCGCGTTGGAAGGTTCCGATTGGGCGCGAAAGGCGTTCGGCAGCGAGTTCCTGGGCGTGTACCTGGCCGTGAAGCATGCTGAATACCGCCAGTTCATGGGCGAGGTGGGTGAGCAGGACTGGCGTTGGTATCTGCATCAGGCGTGATGGTTTTTACGGCGGTGAGGGCTTCGACCTTTTTTTCACGTTGCAAGGGTTAAGCTGCGAATCAAGGTCGTTCACTACCGTTTCAGTCACATGAGCCTGCGATGTCGCCACAACCTCCTTCTTCCATCGAGATCGAATACGCCGAACGCTGTGGCCTTGAGCACGCCAGGGTCTGCGGTGACACGCGCCCGCCCGGTCTGCGCCAGCGCCTGGCGTCATGGCGCGACGAGTGGTTGGTGCGCCAGGCGCTCAAGGTCGCTGGCGAGCCGGGGCTGATCCTGGACCTGGCCTGCGGCTCGGGGCGCTTCTGGCCGGTGTTGGCCGAGCACGTCAACCGGGTGATCCTGGCCTCGGACAACTCCCAGGACATGCTCGACCATGCCCGTAGCCACCATCCGCCGTCATTGCTCAAGCGCGTCAAGACCTTCCAGGGCTCGGCGTTTTCCATCGGTTTGTCGGCGAACGCGGTGGATTGCATTTTCTGCCTGGAGTTGTTTCGTCATGTGCCCAGCAGCGAAGGGCGCATGGCGTTGCTGCGCGAGTTTCACCGGGTCAGCCGCGACACGGTGATTGTGTCGGTACCCTCGCGTACCGCCGTGGAAGAGGAATTTCGCCAGGCCGGGTTCAAGGTCTTGAGTCAGCAGGAATTCATGCCGGGCTCCAGCCTGTGGCGGGTCTACGTTCTTCGTAAGAAAGGATAACTCCTACTTGTCGGACTATTCTTCATCTCCTGTCTGAGTTTTCATGGTTGCCTGTGCACTGCGGATGCTCGCTAGCCCCGTTCGCGATATATACTGCGCGCCATTCTTCAAGGGAGAGCCGTGTGGCCATCGATATTCACTGGATCTGCGACAACGATAGCCTCGGCCAGCATTGCGCCGAATGGCAGCAGTTGCCATTCGTCGCCCTCGACACCGAATTCATGCGGGTCGACACCTTTTATCCCATTGCCGGGCTGATCCAGATCGGTGATGGCGTACGCGCTTACCTGATCGATCCCCTGACCATCGACAACTGGCAACCCCTGGCCGCGTTGCTGGAGAACCCGGTGGTGATCAAGGTGGTGCACGCCTGCAGCGAAGACCTTGAGGTGTTGCTGCGCCTGACCGGCAGCCTGCCGGTGCCTTTGTTCGATACCCAATTGGCCGCCGCCTACCTGAACCTCGGCTTCTCCATGGGCTACTCGCGCCTGGTGCAAGCCGTGCTCGATATCGAGTTGCCCAAGGGCGAGACCCGCTCGGACTGGCTGCAGCGGCCATTGTCCGAGACTCAGGTGAGCTACGCCGCCGAAGACGCCGTGCACCTGGCCGAGGTCTACACTCGCCTGCGCCCGCGCTTGTCGGATGATAAATACGCCTGGGTCCTGGAAGACGGCGCCGAACTGGTTGCCAACCTGCGCCGCGAAGTCGACCCGTACGAGGTCTACCGTGACGCCAAGCTGGCGTGGAAACTGTCCCGTGCCCAGCTCGCCGTATTGCGTGAACTCTGCGCCTGGCGCGAGCAGCAGGCCCGCGCCCGCGACCTGCCGCGCAACCGCATCATTCGCGAACACTCGCTGTGGCCCCTGGCCAAGTCCCAGCCGGACAACCTCGCCGCCCTGGGCAAGATCGAAGACATGCACCCGCGTACCGTGCGCCAGGATGGCCAGTTCCTGCTGGACCTGATCAAGCGTGCTGGCAGCGTGCCCATGGACCAATGGCCGCCGGCCGTGGCTGAACCGCTGCCGGTGGACGCTGCCACGCTGATCAAGCAACTGCGCGCCCTCGGCCAGACATTCGCCGAGCGCCTGGAGATGGCGCCGGAACTAATGCTGCGCAAGAAAACCCTCGAAGCCCTGGTTAAAAGTGGCTACCCCGATGGGCCTTACCAATTGCCAGACTCGCTGCGTGGCTGGCGCCGCGAGTTGATGGGCCAGGCGCTGCTCGACAGCCTGGCCACTGCCGGAGAACAGCCTTGAAACGTATTTGCTCCATCTATCGCAGCCTGAAAAAAGACGGCATGTACCTCTACGTGCTCAAAAGCGACGCCCTGGAGCGCGTGCCGGAGCCCTTGATGGCGGCGTTCGGCAAACCGCACCACGCCTTCGACATGGTGCTGACGCCGGAGCGCAAACTGTCGCGCGAGGACATCGTGGTGGTGCTGGAAAACCTCGACAAGCAGGGCTATCACTTGCAAATGCCGCCGGCCGAGGACGAGTACATCGAGCACCTGCCCGAAGAGCTGCTGCGTCGCAACGACCCGATGTGATCGGGCAGTGCCTCGCCCGGGGCACAGGTTTCAATGGAATCGTATTAGTGGGCGGTGGCCGTAGGGAAGCGGGCGGCCGTCTGCACTGTTTTTGAAAGGTTTGAACCATGCGTGTTCTGATTGCTGAACAGGATCACCCGCTCTACGCCCAATTGCTCAATGACGCGGCGCCGGACCTGGAGGTGCTCACCAGCGGCGACTCGGCCGAACTGTCGCGCCTGGCCGCCGATTGCCCGGTATGGCTGGGCCAGCCGGACCTGTTGGCGACGCTGTTGCGCCAGGGCCACCAGCCGCAGTGGCTGCAATCGACCTGGGCCGGCATTACGCCGCTGCTGGCCGAAGGCTTGCCCCGCGATTATCGCCTGACCCGCGCCGTCGGTATTTATGGCCAGGTCATGGCCGAATTTGTCCTCACCTACATGCTGGGCCACGAGCGCGAAGTACTGGCGCGACTGGTCAGCCAGGTCGAGCGCAAGTGGGACAGCCGCACCGGCCAGAGCCTGGCGGGGCGCAAGGCGTTGATCGTGGGTACCGGTGACATCGGCCAGCGTGTCGCCGAGTTTCTCGTGCCGTTCGGCGTCAAGTTGTACGGCATCGCCAGCACTGCGCGGGAACAAGCGCCGTTTATCGAAGTGGCCGGCCTCGACCAACTGGGCCGGTTGGTGGGGGAGGTGGACTACGTGATCAACCTGCTGCCCAACACACCGAATACCCACGACCTGTACGACGCAGCGCTGTTCAAGCAGTTCAAGCCGACCGGTTTGTTCATCAACGTCGGGCGCGGTGTGGCGGTGGTGGATGCCGATCTGGTCGAAGCCCTGAAGGAAGGGCACCTGGCCGGCGCGGTAATCGACGTGTGCCGCCAGGAACCGTTGCCGCAGCGCCACCCGTTCTGGACCGCCTGGGGCCTGCTGTTGACCGGGCACAGCTCCGCGCCGACCTCGCCGCCGATGATGGTGGAGTTGTTCCTGGAAAACCTGCGCGCGTACCAGGCCAAGCAAGCCTTGCGTGGGGAAGTGGATTTCGAGCGCGGTTACTGAGGCGGCGCTGGGAGAAAATGTGGGAGGGTGCAAGCCCCCTCCCACATTTTGAGATTGCGTCAGTTTCAGAGGCTGAAATCACCTTCTGACACCAGCTCGCTCAGCGGCTTGCGCGGGCTTGGCGCTTCACGGCCTTGCAGGTACTCCGGCAAGGTCGATTTGTCGCCCAGCTTGCCCACCGCAACGGCGGCATGCAGCGCATAACCCTGTGGAATCTTCAGCTCCTTGCGGGTCAGCTCCTGATCGAAGCCGGCCATGCCGTGGGTGTGCCAGCCGCTGAGGCTGGCTTGCAGCGCCAGGTGGCCCCAGGCCGAGCCGGTGTCGAAGGTGTGCCACAGTGCCGGGGTTTCTTCCGTGGCGCCGGGGGCGATGAAGTCGGTTTTCGAGGCAATGATCACCAGGGCCGACGCATGCTGTGCCCAACCACGGTTGAATTCATTCAGCAGGCCCAGGAAGCGCTCCCAGTCCGGCGTATCACGGCGTGCGTAGAGAAAACGCCAAGGCTGCGAGTTGTAGGCCGACGGTGCCCAGCGTGCGGCTTCGAAGAAGCTCAGCAGGGTTTCCTGCGGGATGCTCTCGCCGGTAAAGGCACGGGGCGACCAGCGTTCGGTGAACTGGGTATGGATCGGGTAATCGGCAACGCGTGTCATGGGCAGCTCCTGATCGTCAATTCGGCGCTCAAAGCTACTGCGCCCCCGCTAGACTGACAAGTCTTGTCATACCGACAGTCGTAAGCGCTTGGCCCCAGGGGCCTTGGGCACTAGACTGGCGGCCTTTTCACCTACCGATACCGATGTAGAGCCATGGCCGCCAAAGTCGAACCTTTCTGGATACGCAAAACCCTTGAACACCTCGACCAGGAGGAGTGGGAGTCGTTGTGCGACGGCTGTGGCCTGTGCTGCCTGCAAAAGCTTGAGGATGAAGACGACAACAGCGTCTATTACACGCGCATCGCCTGCAAGCTGCTGGACCTGAAAACCTGCCAGTGCACCGACTACCCCAACCGCCGCGCCTCGGTACCCGACTGCATCCAGCTCACCCCGGGCCAGGCCGACCAGTTCAAATGGCTGCCGCCCACCTGCGGCTACCGCCTGGTCAGCGAGCGCAAGGACCTGCCGTTGTGGCACCACCTGGTCTGCGGCGACCGCGATGCCGTGCACCACGAACGCATTTCCCAGTCCGGGCGCATGCTCAGCGAAGGCAGCGTGCCCGAGGACGACTGGGAGGATTACCTGATCTTCCGCGCGGGCTGAGCAAGGAGTGTGTATGAGGGCGGGAACCAAGCTGGCGGCAAGCCTGGTGTTGCTGGCGTTGAGCATGCCTGCGTGGTGCGCGAAGAAAGTCGACCTGGATTATCACGTCAAGCTGCTGCCCCAGAGCGAGCAGGCCGAGGTGCGGGTGAGCCTGTCCCAGGGTTCGGCGGTGCGCAGCCTGAACTTCGACCTGGGCCGCACCGGCGACTACAGCGACTTCAAGGCCGATGGCCAGTGGAGCGTCAATGACCACCGTGGCCTGTGGCAACCCAGCGCCAACAAGGCCAGCCTGACCTATCGGGTGCGCCTGAGCCACGCGCGCAAACCGGGTATTTACGAAGCGCGGATGACCCCGAGCTGGGCGCTGTTTCGCGGCGAAGACCTGGTGCCGCCCGCACGCCTCGACCAGCAGGATGGTGTCGAACTGGTCTCGCGCCTGGTGTTCGAACTGCCGGCCGGCTGGAAAAGCATCGAAACCGCCTGGCCGCGCATCGGCAAGAACAAGTTCCGCATCGACAACGTCTCACGCCTGTTTGACCGGCCCACCGGCTGGATGCTCGCCGGCACCCTGGGCAGCCGCCGCGTGCGCCTGGGCGAGACCGAAGTGACCATCGCCTCGCCCAAGGGGCAAGCCATGCGGCGGATGGATGTGCTGACACTGCTGACCTTTGTCTGGCCGCAGGTGGAAGCGGCGTTCCCACGTCATCCGGCCAAGCTGCTGGTGGTGGGCGCCAGCGATCCGATGCGCCGTGGTGCGGTCTCGGCGCGCGACTCGATCTACCTCAACAGCCGCACGCCGCTGGTCAGCGAGAACGGCAGCAGCCCGTTGATCCGTGAAGTGGTGCAGGCGATTGGCCGCTTCAACGATCACGACACCAGTGACTGGATCAGCGAGGGGCTGGCGGAGTACTACGCCATTGAGCTGGTGCGCCGTGCCGGTGGGGTGACCGATGAGCGCTATCAGGCGATACAGGCGCGCTTGGCCAAGGAAGGCAAGGACGTGACCAGCCTGCGCGGCGACCACGTCAGCGGTGCGACGGTGTCACGGGCGGTGGTGGTGTTGCAGGAGCTGGATCGCGAGATCCGCGTAAAGACTCACAACAAGCGCTCCCTGGATGACCTCGCGCAAGCGGTGATGCGCGCCAACAGCATCACCACTGCGGAGTTCGTGCAGTTGGCGGAGAGCATCATCGGCGAGTCGTCGGTGGTGCTCGACAGCAAGTTGTTACGCTGAGTCTTCGCCATACAAAAAAGTGGGAGAGGGCAAGCCCCTCCCACACTTGAATCTAACCAGTGGTTTTAACCGCCTTCTCAGCCGCCACTTCCGCCTTGGTCTTCAGGTTTTTCAGCTCTGCACCGGCACGTTCGATCTTCGTGCGCACGCTGTTCATTTCCTGGCGGCCCTGTTCCAGCTTGTCTTTAAGCGCGCTGTGCCCGGTAAAGCCGCGCGCCAGGGCCACGCCGCCGATCGCCACCTGAATCAGGCCGAAAATCCCGCCACGGCGCAGGCCTTTGCCCACCATCATCACGCCACCGGCCACTGAGCCGATACGTTCCCAGCCGTGCACGTTCTGGGTGGGCTGATTCTGGAAGGGGGTGTGTTCGATGATAGGTCGCAAGGTTGTGCTGTCGCTCATGATCTGTCTCCAACAAGGTCAAGTGTATGCAGCTGACTGCGCGCAGGCGCCGGATGTTCCCAAAAGATCAGTACTTGGGGCCCGAGCGGGTGTTGTTGCCCTTGGCCATGCGGTCGTAGAGCACCACGTTGACGGTAGCGGCCAGGTTCATGCAGCCGGTGGTGGGGATGTACACGACGTCTTCGCACCAGTCGCGGATGTCTTTATCCAGCGACCCGTCTTCAGGGCCGAAGATATACAGCGCGCGGTCGGGGTGAGTGTATTCGGGCAGCGGGCGGGCACCGTCCACCAGCTCCACGGCGACCGGGATGCAGCCCAGGGGCAGGATCTTCTTCAGGTCATCGATGCCGATCAGCGGAATGTCGTGGTGGACCTTCTTGGTGTCGGTGACGAAGTCCCGGGCGCGCTCGTAGCGCACGCCGGTGTAGAACACCGAGGCCACGCCGTAGCAGCCGGCGGCACGCATGACCGAGCCAACGTTTTCGGGGGATTTGGGGTTATACAGACCGATGCAGCTGTAGCGTTTATTGCCCACGGGGAAGGGTGCCTTGGAGAAAAGCGGCGATTATACGGCCTGAAGGTGGTGTATTGCTTGGGCTAACGCTATCGGGAGCAAGCCCCCTCCCACATTTGAAAGTGTTCACAACTCAAAATGTGGGAGGGGGCTTGCTCCCGATGAGGCCAGGACAGGCGACGACACTCTTCAGTCGTCTTTCTTCATCAACCCCGCCAACGCCGCAAACGGGTTATGCGTGGCCTTGGCGATCGTCGGGCTGCTGGTGGAGCCTTCGCCGAAGTACTGCTGGTCGGTGTAGCGCGAGTGTTCGTTGTCGTGGCAGTACAGGCACAGCAACTCCCAGTTCGAGCCATCCTGGGGATTGTCATCATGATTGTGGTTACGGTGGTGTACGGTGAGTTCGCTCAAGCGCTTGCCGGCGAACTCACGGGCGCAGCGGCCGCACACGTGGGGGTACATCTTCAGGGCTTTGTCGCGGTAGCCCATTTCCCGGTCGCGCTGGGCATCGGCAAGGATGCGGTCCAGCTTGGCGGTGTGGGAGGGCGGGTTGGTCGAGCTCATCATGGCTCCTGGCTGTTTGGTGGTCACGGATAGCGTTGATTCTAGCCGCTTGCGTCGCAAATGACCGCTGGGATCGATTTACTTTACTCATAAGGATCTGAAAAACATGCGTCTGCTTTCATGGACTGTTGCACTGCTGCTGTGTGTCGTTACCCTTCAGGCCCAGGCGTTCTCGACGCCCCAGCCCGGGCAGGTGATCGAGGTTGCCCTTGAACAGTTGCATCCGACCCAGGCGGTGGTGGGCTTCGACCAGATCTACTACAGCCTGGGCCTGTTCGCCGATAAACCCGCCAAGGTCTTCGATGAATACTGCGAAACCAACGGCCAGGGTGAGGCCGGCAAGGTGCCCGACAAGGCTGACCTGCACCAGCCCGACAGCTTCACCTGCAAGGACCCGGTGGGCACCCATCCCGAGGACATGAAAACCGTGGTGGTCGGCCCTGCCGGCCAGCTGTACCTGACGGACGGTCACCACAGTTTCACCACCTTGTGGGAAGTGCCCGGTGGCGGCCCGCGCTTGAAGATGTGGGTCAAGGTCACCGACGACTTCAGCAACAGCCCGAACATGGCGAGCTTCTGGCAGCGCATGGAAGCGGCCCGCAAGGTCTGGCTCAAGGACAACCAGGGCCAGGCCCTGCCGCCGGAACAACTGCCGGCGCACCTGGGCTTCAAGAACCTGCAGGACGACACCTTCCGCAGCCTGGTGTATTTCACCCGCAAGGCCGCCTATGGCAAGCCGGATGGCGGCGAGATCGCACCGGAGTTCCTGGAGTTCTATTGGGGTAACTGGCTGCGCACGCAGATTGATCTGGGCCAGTACAACCTGAACAAGAAAGGCGGCTACAAGGACGCTATCGAAGCGGTCGCCAAGCGCATGGTCAGCCTGGCGCCGGGCTCACAGGTGGGTGACAGCGGTTTCACCGCCCATCAACTGGGCGGCATGACCCGGCTGGACCGCGATGAGCTGGAGAAGACCTTCGACAAAAAAGTGCCGTACGTGATCGACTACCGCAAATCCCACGACTGACAGGGATCAACATGTGGGGCTTGGGAAGCGTGCTCAGCCCTTGAGCTTCTCCGCAATCCAGATGGTGTGCCGGGTGCCCTTGTTGCCATGGGCAAACACCTGCACTTCCTCGGCCTTGAAACCGGCCTTGCGCAGTTTGTCGCTGAACAGTTTGTCGGCGCTGGCGGACCACACCGCCAGCACGCCCTTGGGCCGCAGGGCCTTGGCGCAGGCAGCCAGGCCACCGGCGGAATAGAGCCAGCTGTTGGCCTTCTGCGTCAGGCCTTCGGGGCCGTTGTCGACGTCGAGCATGATCGCATCAAAGCCCTGGGGCTCGGCCTGCAGCACCTTGGCCACGTCTTCCATGCGGATCACCGTGCGTGGGTCCAGCAGCGGGCGACCGGACTTTTCCCCCAGGGGCCCCCGGTTCCACTCCACGACACCGGGCACCAGTTCCGCCACCACCACTTCGGCGCTCTTGCCTAAGTGCTTGAGCGCCGAGGCCAGGGTGAAGCCCATGCCCAACCCGCCGATCAATACCCGTGAGCCCGGGCGCCCCGCGACCTTGCGGCAAGGAATTTCCGCCAGCGCGTCTTCGGAGCCGTGCATGCGCGTGTTCATCAACTGGCCGCCGTCACCGCCCTGGATCTTGATGACAAAGTCTTCACCGTATTCGAACAGGCACAAGGCACCGCCGTTGTCGGGGATCGGGGTGGTGTCCAGCAGAACGAAACGTTTCATGGAAATCTCATTGGGAAGGGCATTCTTGCGCGGTTGGGAGTAGCCTTACGACATTCCGGTCAGGCCATGGAGCCATCGATGAAGTGCAGCATTCTAACGGTCATTGTGTTGAGCGCGCTCGCATTGGGTGCGGCGCAGGCTCAGGAGTTGCAAACCGTACCGGTGGCGCCGGCACCTAGCCCCGGCGCACCGGGCACGCCAACGCCGACGCTGTATCCGCAGATCACCCCGCCGGCCGTGCCGAAGACGAACGGCTCACCGCCGTTGGTGCCCATCGTGTTGCCGACGCCGCCGAAGGACCAGACGGTGCCCGGCCTGCAGCAGAACGACAGCAAGCCGAAGACCCCCGGCGGTTAAAACTGTTGGGAGAGTAATTGCCCATCGGCCATGCGCAGACGCTTGGACAACGCGATGGCGATTGCGCGGATGATCTTCGCCGCCACACGCGGCGTTTCATTGAGCATCTTTTCCAGGGCGTCCTTGCCCAGGTTCAACAACACGCAGTCGCTGGCGGCCACGCAACTGGCGGAGCGCCGCTCGCCGTCAAGCACGGCCATCTCCCCAAAGGCCCGGCCGCTACGCAGGGTGGCAATGGTCAGGCGCTGGCCGGTGTGGTTGGTTTTCTGCACCGCCACCTGGCCGCTGTGGATGATGCACATGAAGGTGCCGGCATCGCCCTCGAGGAAAATCACCTCGCCCTCGGCAATGCTGCTGATATTGAAGTAGCCGGCGGCGACGTAGAAGTCTTCCGGCAACAACGGGTCGAACAGGCCGCAGTCCATGAGCATGTCGCGGATTTCGGTATTCATTAAAGTCGGGAGTGCCATGGCTGCAATCTTGGTCCATCAATCAGGAGGCGGTCTGAATGTTCAGACAGGACCGCCCCGCTAAGTTCCTTAAACCAGCCCCAGCGCCTTGAACACAAATGCATATTCGAGTGCTACGTCACGTAATCCCTGGTAGCGACCGCTCATCCCGCCATGGCCGGCACCCAGTTCGGTCTTGAGCAACAGCAGGTTGTCGTCCGTCTTGGTCGCGCGCAACTTGGCCACCCACTTGGCCGCTTCCCAGTACTGTACGCGGCTGTCGTTGTAGCCGGCGATCACCAGCGTGGCCGGGTAGGCCTGGGCGCTGACGTTTTCGTATGGTGCGTAGGCCTTGATGCGTTCATACACCGCAGGCTCTTCGGGGTTGCCCCACTCGTCGTACTCGGTGATGGTCAGCGGCAATTCCGGGTCGAGCATGGTATTGAGCACGTCGACAAACGGCACTTCGGCAATCGCCGCCTGGAACAACTCCGGACGCTGGTTGAGCACCGCGCCGATCAACAGGCCGCCGGCACTGCCGCCGCTGATGACCAGTTGCCTGGAGGTGGTCAGGCCCTCGGCGATCAGATGTTCGGCACACGCGATAAAGTCGCTGAAGGTGTTCTGCTTGTGTTCCTGCTTGCCATTGCGATACCAGGCTTCACCCAGTTCGCCACCGCCGCGCACATGCGCAATGGCGAAGGCCACGCCACGGTCCAGCAGGCTCAGGCGCGCATGGGAGAACCACGGGTCGAGGCTTGAGCCATAGGCGCCGTAGCCATACAGGTACAAGGGTGTCGGCTTGCCGAGCTGGTCGCGCTTGACCACCAGGCTGATCGGCACCTGGGTGCCATCGGCGGAGGTGGCCCACAGGCGTTGGCTTACGTAGTCATCGGCATTGAACACGCCGAGTACCGGGGTTTCCTTGAGCACCTGTTGCGCGCCGCTGGCCAGTTCCAGCTGGCGCACCTGGGCCGGGCGGTTCAGGGCTTCATAGCGCAGGCGGATCTTGTCGCTGACGAATTCCAGGCTGTTTTGCACGTAGAGGCTGTAGGCGGCGTCGGGCAACTCCACGCGATACGCCGGCAGGCCCTGGGGGTGCACTTCGATCACCGGCAGGCCGCCGATGCGCAGGCTCAGGGTCATGGCGCCGGTGTTCAGGCTGACGCCGTCGAGCATCACGTCATCGTTGTGGGGGATCAGGTTCTGCCACTCATCCTCGGTCGGCACGTCGCCAATGTCGGTCGCCACAAACAGGGCGTAGTTGATGCCATCACGGTTGCTACGGATAAACCAGGTCCACGCGCCATTCAGTTGGCCGTGGTCGACATCGTATTCATGGTCCTCGACCCGTGGCGCCAGGCAGGTGAAGTCCAGGTGCGGCTGGTCGGCATCCAGCGCCCAGACCTCGCTGGTGGTCTTGCTGCCGAGCGAGAGCAGCAACTGGCGCTCGGAGCTGGAACGGTAGCAATGCAGGAAGAAACGCCCGTCGGGCTCATGGAACACTTCCTGCGCCGCCGTGCCATCCAGGCGGTAGCGATACAGCTTGTGCGGGCGGTGGGTGTCGTCCAGCTCGCCGAAGAACAGGGTCAGGCTGTCATTGGCCCAGGTCATGCTGCCGTCGCAATCCTGGAACTCCAGTTCGCTGACTTTGCCCGTGGCCAATTCCTTCACGAACAGGGTGTAGATCTCTTCGCCACTGGTATCGAGGCTGTAGGCCAGGCGCTGGTGGTCGGGGCTGATGCTGAATGCGCCGAGGGAAAAGAAGCCGCCGTTGGCCAGCACGTTCGGGTCCAGCAACAGCTCTTCGCTGCTGTCGTCCACCTGGTTGCCGTCGTCGGCCGGGCGGCGGCAGCGGTAGTGGCGGGCGTATTCGTCACCGGCGGTGGTGCGCGTGTAATACAGGTACGGGCCCCAGGGGGAGGGCAGGGACAGGTCGGTTTCGAGGATGCGGCCCTTGATCTCCTCGAACAGGGTTTCGCGCAGGACCTGCTGGTCGGCGAGCCGGGCTTCCTGGAAGGCATTTTCGGCCTTCAGGTAATCAAGGACCTCAACGCTGTCGCGCTCTTGCAGCCAGGCGTACGGGTCCTGGCCTTGGGCTTTACGGGCAATCGGGGCGGTCGATGAAGGCATGGAGCACTCTCTGTCTGGCGGAAGGTGGCAGGCATTGCAGCCGCGACACGCAAAAGCCGTTATCATAGCCGCCTGTTTGCCTACCTTGCCATGGACACCATGACCGAGAACGACTATCTGACCGCTTGGGGCCTTTACGCCTTCGCTGCCTTGGGCTGCCTGTTGGTGTGGTGGCGCATGACCCGCTGGATCTGGCGCTGGCTGCGCGAACCGCTGCAATTGCTGATGGCCGTGCTGCTGTTGAGCCCGACCATCGTCGACCCGGTCAAGACTCAGTTCGCACCGGCCGTGGCCATCACGGCCCTGGACCTGGTGCTCAAGGTCGGCAATAACGCCTGGCGGGCGATTTCCGATTTGTTCATGTACACCCTGATCGCCTTTGGCGTGTACCTCGTGTTTGTGCTGATCCGCTGGCCCATCGAGCGCGCCGCCAACGCCCGCCGTGAGCGCAAGGCCGCCACCGACGCCGCCTTGGCCGCCGAGCCTGTGGATGAAGACGATGAGCCGTTCCGTCGTCCTGCACCGGTGAGCGGTATGCGGGTCGAACCGCGCCTTTAACGTTGTCCGCCCTGCAGCGAGAGCCCTGGCATGTGTGAATTATTGGGCATGAGTGCCAACGTCCCCACCGATATCGTGTTCAGCTTTACCGGGCTGATGCAGCGCGGTGGGCGTACCGGCCCCCACCGCGACGGTTGGGGCATCGCTTTCTACGAAGGCCGTGGCCTGCGCCTGTTCCAGGACCCGGCCGCGAGCAGCGAGTCGGAAGTCGCCCTGCTGGTGCAGCGTTACCCCATCAAGAGTGAAGTGGTGATCGGCCATATCCGCCAGGCCAACGTCGGCAAGGTGAGCCTGGCCAACACCCACCCGTTCGTGCGCGAACTGTGGGGCCGCAACTGGTGTTTCGCCCACAACGGCCAGTTGGCGGACTTCCATCCCCGCGCCACGTTCTATCGGCCAGTCGGCGACACCGACAGCGAAGCGGCCTTCTGCGACTTGCTCAACCGCGTGCGCGAGGCCTTCCCCGAGCCGGTGGACATCGAACAGATGCTGCCGGACCTGATCGCCGCCTGTGCCGAATACCGCAGCAAAGGTGTGTTCAACTGCCTGCTCAGCGACGGTGACTGGCTGTTTTGCTATTGCTCGACCAAACTGGCGCAGATCACCCGGCGTGCGCCGTTTGGTCCGGCGCGCCTCAAGGATGTCGACGTGATCGTCGATTTTCAGGCCGAAACCACCCCCAATGATGTGGTGACGGTGATCGCCACCGAGCCGTTGACCGACAACGAAAACTGGACCCGCTACGAACCGGGCCAATGGAGCCTGTGGCGACGCGGTGAATGCGTCAGCCAGGGCGTTACCGAGTAAGGATATCGACCATGTTGCTCAGTTATCTGCGGTTGGTGCTGTTTGCCATTGGCCTGTTGGTCGGCGTGCAAGTGCCGGGGTTTATCAACGACTACGCCAAGCGCGTCGAAGCCCACCTGATCGAGGCCCAGACCGGCCTGAGCGGGTTTGAAACCACCGCGCGGCAGTTCTTCAACGGTGACTTGAAGGCCTTGGTGGCGCATTACCGCGCCAGCGACGACCCGGTGTTCCAGAGCGACGCCAACAGCCTGGGCGCCATGCTTGACCGCCAGGTGGCGTTGGACAAGCAATTCCAGGCCATGCAAGGCCCGTGGTACATCCGCGCACTGCAAGTGGCGGTGGCCGCCGACCCGGATATCCGCCTGGAGACCTGGAACGGCTACAGCTACCAGATCCTGCTGACCCCCGAAGCCATGGGCTGGGGCCTGGGCGGGGCGATGCTGCTGTCGTTTGGCCTGGAGTGTCTGTTCCGCCTGATCGACTGGGTGGTGCTGGGTGGCAAGCGCTTGCGCCAGAGCCGGCCGATTGAGGAACGGGACCTGAAAGGTCTCTAACCCACGCCTCGGTCTAATGTGGGAGGGGCGGTGCGACGACTCGACTTGCCCCCTCCCACATGTGTATCCGGTTTATTCAGTTGTTCAGCACCATCCGCTCTTCGCCGACTTCCTCGGCATAGCGGGTAACGACCTTCTGGCACAGCCCGACAATCTCCTCCACCAACTCCACCCCCACGCGCCACGACACCACCACCTGCAGGTTCGGCAATTTCTGCGCCATCGGCAACATCACCAATTCGCCACGCGCCAGTTCTTCCCTGACCAGCACCGGCGGCAATGCACCAATCCCGAAGCCATCGCGCAACAACCGGGTAATCGCCGACACCGAGTTCACGCAGTTCATCCGTGGCGCGGCCACGCCGTTGGCCTGCATCAGGCTGATGACGTCCTGGTGCGGGTGGGAGTTTTTCGAGTAGGTGATGATGCGCTCCTGGGCCAGTTCGGCGAGGGAGGCGTAGTCGCGGTTGTAGATCGACTGGCTGGCGACGATCCAGGCCATGGGGTGGCTGGCCAACTCCAGGCTGCGCACGGTTTCCAGGCGCAGCAGGTCGGTTTGCAGGATCAGGTCGAGAAAGCCTTTTTGCAGCTGATCGCTGAGGTTAAGCGCGGTATCGGCGACCAATTCGATTTCCACCAATGGGAAATGGTCCATCAGTTCCGCCACCAACGGGCTGAGCCAGGTGTGGATCACCGTGTCCATCGCACCGATGCGAATGCGCCCGACCTTGCTGCTGGTGGTTTCCAGGGACTGTTTCAGGCCCTGCATGGTCACCATCATCTGCTCGGCATAATCGAGCACCTTCAAGCCTTCCGGGGTCAGGCTCACGCCCCGGGAGTCGCGCAGGAACAGCTTTACCCCCAGCTCGCTTTCCAGCACGGCGATGCGGCTGGAAATCGAGGCCTGGGTGGTGAACAGCTTCTCCGCAGTCAGGCGGAAGCTCTTGAGCTTGGCCACCCAGACGAAGGTTTCGAGGAACTTCAAATTCATGGGATCAACTTTTTCTTATGCATGGATCGGTTTTTATTAGTTGGACGCCGCACCGGGCAAACGCCAAAAATCAGGCTATTCCACGATAAGCGCCGTTGGGGTGTCAGGACAAGTTGCGAGTTCTGCGTAAAAAATCCCACACTACAAAAAAACAAAGCCTACAGGAGCAACCAGCGTGAGCCGTCTGTTATTGAATTGCGACATCGGCGAGAGCTTTGGCAACTGGACCATGGGTCTGGACGCCGAGGTCATGCCGTTCATCGATTGCGCCAACGTGGCCTGCGGTTTTCATGCCGGCGATCCGAGCATCATGCGCAAGACCGTCAGCCTGGCCCTCAAGCACGGTGTACAGGTGGGCGCACACCCGGCGTACCAGGACCTGCAGGGCTTCGGCCGCCGCTCCATGGCCTACACCCCCCAGGAAATCCAGGACCTGCTGCATTACCAGATCGGCGCCCTCGACGGCATCTGCCGTGCCCAGGGCGGACGTGTCAGTTACGTCAAACCCCATGGCGCGCTGTACAACGACATGATGGCCAACCCGGCGCAACTGCGTGCGGTGATCGAGGCCGTGGCCGCGTATGGCGACCTGCCGCTGATGCTGCTGGCGACCCGCGACAACAGCGCGGCCCAGGCACTGGGCGACGAATACGGGGTGATCCTGTGGTTCGAGGCTTTCGCCGACCGTGCCTACGACGCCAACGGCCACCTGGTTTCGCGCCAGTTGCCGGGTGCCGTGCACCATGATCCAGAGGTCATCGTCCAGCAGTCCTTGACCCTTTCCCGTGGCGAACCCCTGACCGCCAGCGATGGCAGCCCGTTGTTGTTGCGCGCCAATACCCTGTGCGTGCATGGCGACAATGTCAGTTCGGTCGCCGCCGTAAAGCGTATCCGCGAGGCATTGAAGCCAGCATGAAGCCACGGATTGAAGTGGTGGCGATCGACTGCCTGATGGTGCGTCTGTTCGAGGTGATCGCCGAAGCCAATATGCCGTGGATGCTCTCTGCCACCCAGCGCTTGCGCAGCGGCTTTGGCGCAGCCCTGGTGGATCTGGTGCCGTCCTACACCACCTTGATGGTGCATTACGACCTCACGGCGTTGAGCCCGGCTCAGGCGCGGGAATTGATCGACCAGGCCCTGACCGGCCTGCGACCCCAGGCCCAGGGCAGCGGCCAGTGCCATGTGCTGCCGGTGTGGTACGACCTGAGTGTCGGCCCTGAACTAACATTGCTCGCCCGGCGCAGTGGCCTGGCTGTCGACGACGTGATCCGCCGCCACAGCGCCCACGAGTACCAGGTGTTCGCCCTCGGCTTCGCCCCCGGTTTTGCCTTTATGGGGTTGGTGGATGAAATCCTCGCCACCCCGCGCCTGAGCACCCCACGCCAGCGCGTGGCGGCCGGCAGTGTCGGTATCGCCGAGCGACAGACCGCTGCCTATCCGGTGGTGTCCCCCGGTGGCTGGAATCTGATCGGCCGCACGCCGGCCAAGTTGTTCGATCGCGAGCGCGACGGCTACAGCCTGATGCAGCCCGGTGACACGGTGCGCTTTGAGTCGGTCAGCCACGCTGAATTTATAAACCTGGGTGGCGATGACACGCCGTTGGAGGCGCAGGCATGAGCCGCTTGATCATCGAGGCCAGCACGCCGCTGTGCCTGCTGCAGGACGCCGGTCGTTTTGGCGTGCGCCACCTGGGCGTGACCCAGGGCGGCGCGCTGGATTGGGTGTCGATGTCCTGGGCCAACTGGCTGCTGGGCAATGCGCTGGACGCGCCGGTGGTGGAAATCACCCTCGGTGGCTTTACCGTGCAGGCCGAGGATTATTGCCTGTTGGCGCTGGCCGGGGCGGATCTGGGGGCGTATATCGATGAACGTGCGATCAGTCCCGGGCGCAGTTTTATCCTGCAAAAGGGCCAGCGCCTGCGCTTTACCCAGCCGTTCAGCGGCGCGCGGGCTTACCTGGCGGCCCCTGGCGGGTTTGATGCGCCGGATGTGCTGGGCAGCTGCGCCACGGTGGTACGTGAGGCGCTGGGCGGGCCGGACGGTTTCGGCAAGGCCTTGGTCGAAGGCGGGCGACTGGGCTACTCCGGTACCGGCGGTGGGATGAAAGTGCTGAGCGAGCAGGCGTTGCCCGCCAAGGCGCCGCTGGAGGTGATCGTCGGCGCCCAAATTGGCCTGTTCAGCGGCCAGAGCCTGTTCGATGCCTTTAACACCGAGTGGGCCCTGGACAGTCGCGCCGACCGCATGGGCATGCGCTTGCTGGGCACGCCGTTGCAGTACCAGGGACCGTCGCTGATTTCCGAAGGGATTCCGTTGGGTGGCATCCAGGTGCCCCCGGATGGGCAGCCGATCGTGTTGCTCAATGATCGCCAGACCATCGGTGGCTATCCGCGCCTCGGCGCCTTGACGCCGTTGGCGCTGGCGCGGCTGGCGCAGTGTTTGCCGGGAGAAAAGCTGAGGTTGGTGCCGGTGGTGCAGGATATGGCGCATCGGCAGCATGTGGAGTATCTGCGCCGGTTTGCGCTGTAAGGAAAGCTCCTACGGGAGTGCCAGTGTTTGTCGTCTTCGCTGCTTTAGCGCAGTCATGAAAACCTGAATGGGTTCATCCACTATCCAGGCTTTTCCATGCGCTATTTGAAGATTTTTGCCCAAGATGTGCTCGATAACGATGTTCCCGATGTGGTGTACCTGGAGTTCTATGACGATTCCAGGACCCCCGCGCTTGTCCATCGGGCCACGGCCTTCGATATCACCGACGACGGCCAGTTCGACTGGATCATTGCGGACGATCTCAATCAGGACGGCATTGTCGACACCGTGGACCGAGAGATGGCCATCGAGTTTGCCCAGCTGTTTCTGGCGTTCGAATGGTTCAGCCTCGACGAACCCTTCGACAAGTACCTGAAGGTATTTGCCGGTGACTTTGATAACAACGGGATTCCCGACACGGTGCGCTTGCACTTTCATCAAGGGGAGGGGGTGCCGCGAGATGAAACCATTGTCTATTCGGCAGCGGTGTACAGCGACGGTAATGGTCGTGGCGCCTCTGTCTCGATCAACCAGGACGTCAACAATGATGGGAAGGTCGACCGTCAGGATTCGGAACTGGTCAAGCGGTTCGCCGCGCTCTTCCTCAAGTTTGCCTGGATCGACCGCGAGCACTGCTGAGTGAGGGGCCCGTAGCCGATGTTATCGGCTATGGGCCTGCTATCACTTGGACAGGAAGCGCATGCCTTCTTCCAACCCGCGCAACGTCAGCGGGTACATCTGGTCTTCCACCAACTCCCGCACAATCCCCGTCGACGCGGTATAACCCCAGGTATCCTTGGGATACGGGTTTATCCAGATCAGTTTCTTGTACTTGGCCATGAAGCGCTGCATCCACACATACCCCGGCTCTTCATTCCAATGCTCGACGCTGCCGCCGGCCTGGGTGATTTCATACGGCGCCATCGACGCATCGCCGATAAAGATCACTTTGTAATCGGCACCGTACTTGTGCAGCAGGTCCTGGGTGGAGGTGCGCTCGGAGGTGCGGCGCTGGTTATTCTTCCACACCGACTCGTACACGAAGTTGTGGAAGTAGAAGTACTCAAGGTGCTTGAACTCGGTCTTGCAGGCCGAGAACAGTTCTTCGCAGATCTTCACGTGGGCGTCCATCGAGCCGCCGATATCGAACAGCAACAGCAGCTTGATGGTGTTGCGCCGTTCCGGGCGCATCTGGATATTCAACAGCCCGGCATCGCGGGCGGTGTGGTCGATGGTGCCATCGATGTCCAGCTCTTCGGCCGCACCCTGGCGGGCGAACTTGCGCAGTCGGCGCAGGGCGATCTTGATGTTGCGGGTGCCCAGTTCCACCTGGTCGTCGAGGTTCTTGTACTCGCGCTGGTCCCAGACCTTCACGGCCTTGCCCTGGCGCTTGCCGGCGTCGCCGACGCGAATGCCTTCGGGGTTGTAGCCGCCGGAGCCGAACGGGCTGGTACCGCCGGTGCCGATCCATTTATTGCCGCCGGCGTGACGTTCCTTCTGTTCTTCCAGGCGTTTCTTGAATGCCTCGATCAGCTTGTCGAGGCCGCCGAGGGACTGGATCTGTGCGCGCTCTTCGTCGCTCAGCGAGCGTTCGAACTCCTTGCGCAGCCAGTCTTCGGGGATCAGCGCCTGCAGGTGATCGTCGAGCTTTTCCAGGCCATTGAAGTAGGCGCTGAAGGCGCGGTCGAACTTGTCGAAATGCCGCTCGTCCTTGACCAGGATCGCCCGGGCCAAGTAGTAGAACTCGTCCATGTCGGCAAAGGTCACGCGCTGTTTCAGCGCGTTGATCAGGTCGAGCAGCTCGCGCACCGACACCGGGACCTTGGCTGCGCGCATTTCATTGAACAGGTTGAGCAACATTATCGATTACCGCGACGGCTCATGAATGCCAGGCGTTCGAGCAACTGCACGTCTTGCTCGTTCTTGACCAAGGCACCGGCCAGGGGCGGGATGGCCTTGGTGGGGTCGCGCTCGCGCAGCACCGCTTCGCCGATATTGTCGGCCATCAGCAACTTGAGCCAGTCGACCAGCTCGGAGGTGGACGGTTTTTTCTTCAGGCCGGGGACTTTGCGCACGTCGAAAAACACGTCCAGCGCCTCGCTGACCAGCTCCTTCTTGATGTCCGGGTAGTGCACGTCGACGATTTTTTGCAGGGTGGTGCGGTCGGGGAAGGCGATGTAGTGGAAGAAGCAGCGGCGCAGGAACGCGTCCGGCAGCTCTTTTTCGTTGTTGGAGGTAATGATGATGATCGGGCGCTTCCGGGCCTTGATGGTCTCGTCGATTTCGTAGACGTAGAACTCCATCTTGTCGAGTTCCTGCAGCAGGTCGTTGGGGAACTCGATGTCGGCCTTGTCGATTTCATCGATCAGCAGGATCACACGCTCCTCGGACTCGAACGCTTCCCAGAGCTTGCCCTTCTTCAGGTAGTTGCGCACGTCGTGCACCTTGTCCACCCCCAGTTGCGAGTCGCGCAGGCGGCTGACCGCGTCGTACTCGTACAGGCCCTGATGGGCCTTGGTGGTGGACTTGATGTGCCAGGTAATCAGCTTGGCGCCGAAGGACTCGGCCAGTTGTTCGGCGAGCATGGTCTTGCCGGTGCCGGGCTCACCCTTGACCAGCAGCGGACGCTCCAGGGTGATGGCAGCGTTGACGGCCAGTTTCAGGTCATCGGTGGCAACGTAGGCCTGGGTGCCTTCGAACTTCATCGGTCATTCCTCGAATTCATCAATGCCCGGACTATACCGCGCGGCCCCGGCGACTGTGAACGCAGACGGGTTATTCAGTCTCTGAATGACCGGTCACGGCTCAATCCGCCGAAGGCTTTGGCTGCTCATAGCGCGCATTGAACGCCTGGATAAAGCCATTACGCAAAATCGCCAAAAAAGCGGAGAACGCGCTGACATTTTGCTGATGCACGCTGCCACTTAGCTCCACGCGGGTGGCGAACTGGTTCTTTGCCTGGTTCTTCAATACGGTCTCGCTGGCGCCCACCACGGCCTCCCAGATCGAACGAAAGATGTTCTTGTCCTTGTTCTCCACGTCCTGCTGCCAGTCGAAGACTTCCACGTCGCGCAGCAGCGGCTTGATGTACCCGGTCAACTGACCTTTTTCCGCCTGGGCTTCGATCACTACGTCCCCGGTGCCGGCCTTGAAGTCGAACTTGCCATAGGCCGCGGCGAAGTCGTTCATGCGCTTGAGCTGCAAGTCCCTGGCGCGAAAGCGAAACTCGAAATTCTCGAAATTGCTCAGCGGGTCGAAGGTGGCGGTGGCTTCCAGCGGAGCCTGGCCTTGCAGCAGGGCCTTGCCGTCGAAGCGCGCGTCGCGCCGGCCTTTGACGTCTACCACATTGGTCAGGTTGTAGAAGCTGGCGTTGACGTCGGTCGCGTCGATCTTCACCACGGGCTTGGAGCTGAAGTTGTGGAAGGCGATCTTGCCGTCTTCAATGCGCACTTCATCGAGGGTGATGGGGGCCAACTTACTCAACTGCTCGCGCCAGTCGGTGCCCTTACCGGTCTGGGAGGCTTGCTTGTTGGCACCGCCGTCGACGAAGTTAACCTCGGGCTTGATAAACAGCACTTTGGCCACCACCGCGTGGTCGTACCAGAGAGCGTGCCAGCTCACCGCCAGGTCGATCAGCGGCGCCTTGACGAACGGGACGGGCACCTTGCCGTCGACCTTGACGATCTCCAGGCCGTTGATCCGGTACGCGCCACGCCATAGCGCGAGGTCCACGTCGGTCACCTGGCCGCGGTAATCGCCCATGTCGGCGAGCTTGTCATTCAGGTAGTTACGCACCAGGTAAGGGAGCGCGATGCTCACGGCGACCAGGACCACCAGCAATCCGGCAATGGTCCATAGTGGCCAGCTGTAGCGACGTTTCATGGGGAGGGTCCTCTGTCCATATAGTGGGGTGGACCCCTGCGACAGGCGCAACGTTCCTTCGACTGGACGCTTTGCAGCACGAGGCATACCCTTGGAGCCTTTCTGAAAACCGCCTAATAGGACCCGCCATGAGCCGCATTTTTGCAGACAACGCGCACTCCATCGGTAACACGCCCCTGGTTCAGATCAACCGTATCGCACCCCGTGGCGTGACCATCCTGGCCAAGATCGAGGGGCGTAACCCAGGCTATTCGGTGAAGTGCCGCATTGGCGCAAACATGATCTGGGACGCCGAAGGCACCGGCAAACTCAAGCCGGGCATGACCATCGTTGAACCGACTTCCGGCAATACCGGTATCGGCCTGGCCTTTGTCGCCGCCGCCCGTGGCTACAAGTTGCTGCTGACCATGCCGGCGTCCATGAGTATCGAACGCCGCAAGGTGCTCAAGGCCCTCGGCGCCGAATTGGTCCTGACCGAGCCGGCCAAGGGCATGAAGGGCGCCATCGACAAGGCCGGCGAAATCGTTGCCAGTGACCCGGCCACCTACTTTATGCCGGCCCAGTTCGAAAACCCGGCCAACCCGGCCATCCACGAAAAAACCACCGGTCCGGAAATCTGGAACGACACCGATGGCGCCGTGGACGTGCTGGTGGCGGGCGTGGGCACCGGTGGCACCATCACCGGTGTGTCGCGCTACATCAAGAACACTGCAGGCAAGCCGATCCTGTCGGTGGCTGTCGAGCCGATGGTGTCGCCGGTGATCACCCAGGCCCTGGCCGGTGCCGAGATCAAGCCCAGCCCCCACAAGATCCAGGGGATTGGCGCCGGGTTCGTGCCGAAGAACCTCGACCTGTCGATGGTCGACCGCGTGGAACTGGTGACCGACGACGAATCCAAGGCCATGGCCCTGCGCCTGATGCAGGAAGAGGGCATCCTGTGCGGTATTTCCTGCGGTGCCGCCATGGCCGTGGCCGTGCGCCTGGCCGAGAAGCCGGAAATGCAGGGCAAGACCATTGTGGTGATCCTGCCGGACTCCGGTGAGCGCTACCTGTCGAGCATGCTGTTCAGCGATTTGTTTACCGAGCAGGAAAACCAGGCTTGATTTATGTCAGCCGGTCAGCCTGGGCCTTCTGCATAATGGCCCAACTGTTTATCATGGCCGGCTGTCACGTCTGGCCTCCCGTCGCCGGGAGGCTGTTGGCCAGGCGCTTATTTCCAGGAGTTGCTGCATGACCTTTTCTTTGGCCGCCAAACTGTCGGTGTTGTTGCTGTTTATTGGCAGCACGCTGTATGTGCACCTGCGCGGCAAGGCCCGTTTGCCGATGTTGCGCCAGTTCGTCAACCATTCGGCGCTGTTCGCCCCCTATAACGCCTTGATGTACCTGTTTTCGGCCGTGCCGTCCAAGCCGTACCTGGACCGCAGCAAGTTCCCGGAACTGGACGTGCTCAAGGACAACTGGGAAGTGATCCGCGAAGAGGCCATGCACCTGTTCGACGAGGGTTACATCCGCGCCGCCGAAAAGAACAACGATGCCGGTTTCGGTTCGTTCTTCAAGAAAGGCTGGAAGCGTTTCTACCTCAAGTGGTACGACAAACCCCTGCCATCGGCCGAGGCGTTGTGCCCGAAAACCGTGGCGCTGGTGAGCAGCATCCCCAACGTCAAGGGCGCGATGTTCGCGCTGTTGCCGGGCGGCAGCCACCTCAACCCGCACCGTGACCCGTTTGCCGGTTCCCTGCGGTATCACCTGGGCTTGTCCACGCCGAACTCCGACGACTGCCGCATCTTCGTCGACGGCCAGGTGTATGCCTGGCGCGACGGTGACGACGTGATGTTCGATGAAACCTACGTGCACTGGGTGAAAAACGAAACCGACAAGACCCGCGTGATCCTGTTCTGCGATATCGAGCGGCCCCTGAGCAACCGCCTGATGACCCGCGTCAACCGCTGGGTCAGCAAGCAATTGGGCCGCGCCACCGCACCGCAGAACCTGGATGACGAGCGCGTCGGCGGCATCAACCAGGCGTATGCCTGGAGCAAGACCTTCAGCGACAAGTTCAGCGGTGTGGTCAAGCAATGGAAGCGCAAGCATCCGAAGGCTTACCGCATTGCGCGGCCGGTGCTGGCGGTAGTGGTGTTGGTACTGCTGTGGAAGTGGTTGTTCGGCTGATCTGAAGCGTTAGACGCGGTCAAAATGTGGGAGGGGGCTTGCCCCCGATGGCGGTATGTCAGTCAAAACATCTATGACTGATCCACCGCTATCGGGAGCAAGCCCCCTCCCACATTTGATCTCCTGTGTTCTTAAGAGGCAATCAACTGCCGCAGCACATAGTGCAGAATCCCCCCCGACTTGAAGTACTCCACTTCATTCAAGGTATCGATCCGGCACAGCACCTCGACCTTCTCGCTGCTGCCGTCCTCCCGGGTGATCACCAGCGTCAGGTTCATCCGCGGCACGATCTCTACCTCGGTCAGGCCGAGGATATCGATCTTCTCCTTGCCCGTAAGCTTCAACGCCTTGCGGTTCTGATCCAGCTTGAACTGCAGCGGCAGCACGCCCATGCCCACCAGGTTGGAACGGTGAATCCGCTCGAAACTCTCGGCGATCACCGCCTTGACCCCCAGCAGGTTGGTGCCCTTGGCGGCCCAGTCGCGGCTGGAGCCGGTGCCGTATTCCTGGCCGGCGATCACCACCAGCGATGTGCCCGAGGCCTGGTACTTCATGGCCGCATCGTAGATCGGCATTTTCTCGCCGGTGGGGATGTACAGCGTATTGCCGCCTTCCTCGCCGCCAAGCATTTCGTTGCGGATGCGGATATTGGCGAAGGTACCGCGCATCATCACTTCATGGTTGCCCCGGCGTGAGCCGTAGGAGTTGAAGTCACGCGGCTCCACGCCTTGCTCGCGCAGGTAGCGGCCGGCGGGGCTGTCGGTCTTGATGTTGCCGGCGGGGGAGATGTGGTCGGTGGTCACCGAGTCCCCCAGCAACGCCAGTACGTGGGCGCCCTTGACGTCTTTGATCACCGGCAGAGGCCCGGCGATGTCGTCGAAGAATGGCGGGTGCTGGATGTAGGTAGAGTCTTTTTGCCACACGTAGGTCGCGGCCTGTGGCACCTCAATGGCTTGCCATTGCTCGTCACCGGCAAATACCTCGGCGTATTCCTTGTGGAACATTCCGGTGCTGACCTGCGCAACGGCGTCGGCGATCTCCTGGCTGCTCGGCCAGATGTCCTTCAAATACACCGGATTACCCTGTTGATCGTTACCCAGCGGTTCGCTGCTGATATCGATGCGTACGGTCCCCGCCAAGGCGTAAGCCACCACCAGCGGCGGCGAGGCCAGCCAGTTGGTTTTCACTAATGGGTGCACGCGGCCTTCGAAGTTGCGGTTGCCGGACAGCACCGAGGCTACGGCGAGGTCGGCCTTCTGGATGGCTTTTTCAATCGGCTCGGGCAACGGCCCGGAGTTGCCGATGCAGGTGGTGCAGCCATAGCCCACGAGGTCGAAGCCAATTTTATCCAGATACTGGGTGAGGCCCGCGGCCTTGTAGTAGTCGGTGACCACTTTGGAGCCAGGCGCCAGGGAGGTTTTCACCCAGGGTTTGCGCGTGAGGCCTTTCTCCACGGCTTTTTTCGCCACCAGCCCGGCGGCCATCATCACGCTGGGGTTGGACGTGTTGGTGCAGGAGGTGATGGCGGCGATCACCACGGCGCCGTTTTTCAGGCGATAGGTCTGGCCTTCGTATTCATAGTCGGTTTCGCCCACCAGGTCGGCGTTGCCCACGGCCACACCGCCGCCGCCTTCACTTTCCAGGCGGCCTTCTTCCTTGGTGGTGGGTTTGAACTGCAGGTCGAGGAAGTCGCTGAACGCCTGGCCGACATTGGGCAGGGACACGCGGTCCTGTGGGCGTTTCGGCCCGGCGAGGCTGGCTTCGACGCTGCCCATGTCGAGGGCCAGGCTGTCGGTGAACACCGGCTCCTGGCCAGCGTGGCGCCACAGGCCCTGGGCCTTGGTGTAGGCCTCGACCAGCTTCACGGTGGCAGCCGGGCGACCGGACAGGCGCAGGTAGTCCAGCGTCACTTCATCCACCGGGAAAAAGCCGCAGGTGGCGCCGTATTCCGGGGCCATGTTGGCGATGGTCGCGCGGTCCGCCAGGGGCAGGTCAGCCAGGCCGTCGCCGTAGAACTCGACGAACTTACCCACCACGCCTTTCTTGCGCAGCATCTGGGTGACGGTCAGCACCAGGTCGGTCGCGGTGATGCCTTCTTTCAATTTGCCGGTGAGCTTGAAGCCGATCACTTCCGGGATCAGCATCGACACCGGTTGGCCGAGCATCGCCGCTTCTGCTTCGATCCCGCCCACGCCCCAGCCGAGCACGCCGAGGCCGTTGATCATGGTGGTGTGGGAGTCGGTGCCCACCAGGGTGTCGGGGAAGGCGTAGGTGCGACCGTCCTCGTCCTTGGTCCACACGGTGCGGCCCAGGTATTCGAGGTTGACCTGGTGGCAGATGCCGGTGCCCGGCGGTACCACGCTGAAGTTGTCGAAGGCGCTCTGGCCCCAGCGCAGGAAGGCGTAGCGTTCGCCGTTGCGCTGCATTTCGATGTCGACGTTCTGCCCGAAGGCGTCGGCGTTGCCGAACTTGTCGACCATCACCGAGTGGTCGATCACCAGGTCCACCGGCGAGAGCGGGTTGATGCGCTGCGGGTCGCCACCGGCCTTGGCCACGGCGGCGCGCATGGCGGCCAGGTCGACCACGGCGGGTACGCCGGTAAAGTCCTGCATCAGCACGCGGGCGGGGCGGTACTGGATCTCACGGTCGGACTGGCGCTCTTTGAGCCAGGCGGCAATGGCCTTGAGGTCGGCGCCGGTGACGGTCTTGTTGTCCTCCCAGCGCAGCAGGTTCTCCAGCAGCACCTTGAGGGACATCGGCAGCTTATCCAGGTCACCCAGGCGCTTGGCGGCCTCGGGCAGGCTGAAATAGTGGTAGGTCTTGTCGTCGATTTCTAAAGTTTTAAGGGTACTCAGGCTATCAAGGGATGACATTACATGACTCCTTATGGTCCGCACGGCTACGGACCTGACGGGACGAACAGAGCTTTCAAATTAGCGCTGTTTTCAGTAGCTGGCTAATTACTGGACTCTATGGACAGAACCAAGGTTCCGAACTCGGCTATCATGCGCGCGTTTTCATGACAGGCATTGCGATAGCGCAACGTCAGTTGAGTCACCAGGAGAGTCGATGAACACCCTTTTTATGCACTGCCGCCCGGGTTTTGAGGGCGAAGTCTGTTCCGAGATCGCGGAACACGCCGCGCGCCTGAACGTTTCCGGCTACGCCAAGGCCAAGACCGGCAGCGCCTGCGCCGAATTTGTCTGCACCGAAGAAGACGGCGCCCAGCGCCTGATGCACGGCCAGCGCTTTGCCGAGCTGATCTTCCCGCGGCAGTGGGCGCGCGGGGTGTTTATCGACCTGCCGGAAACCGACCGTATCAGCGTGATCCTCGCTCACCTGCGTGAATTCCCGGTGTGCGGCAGCCTGTGGCTGGAGATGGTCGACACCAACGACGGCAAGGAACTCTCGAACTTCTGCAAGAAATTCGAAGTGCACCTGCGCAAAGCCTTGTTGAACGCCGGCAAGCTGGTAGACGACCCGAGCAAGCCGCGCCTGCTGCTGACCTTCAAAAGCGGCCGCGAAGTGTTCATGGGCCTGGCCGAGTCGAATAACTCGGCGATGTGGCCGATGGGCATCCCGCGGTTGAAATTCCCCCGGGATGCGCCCAGCCGCTCGACCCTGAAGCTGGAAGAGGCCTGGCACCACTTTATCCCCCGCGACCAGTGGGACGAGCGCCTGCATGGCGACATGACCGGTGTCGATCTGGGTGCTGCCCCTGGCGGCTGGACCTGGCAACTGGTCAACCGTGGCATGCTGGTGACCGCCATCGACAACGGCCCCATGGCCGAAAGCCTGATGGACACCGGCCTGGTGCAGCACCTGATGGCCGACGGCTTTACCTTCGTGCCCAAGCAGCCGGTGGACTGGATGGTCTGCGACATCGTCGAAAAGCCGGCGCGCAACGCGGCATTGCTGGAGACCTGGATCGGCGAAGGGCATTGCCGCGAGGCGGTGGTGAACCTGAAGTTGCCGATGAAGCAGCGTTACGCCGAGGTCAAGCGCCTGCTGGAGCGTATCGAAGACGGCTTCAAGGCGCGCGGCATTCGGGTAGAGATCGGCTGCAAGCAGCTGTATCACGACCGTGAAGAAGTGACCTGCCACCTGCGTCGGCTGGTGGATGTGAAGAAAACCAAGGCCCGCTAAACTGAGCGCCGGTTCCAGGAGTAGACAATGAGCGATATTTTCGACACCGCCGTGGATGGCACCCTCGACGCAACGGGCCTCAACTGCCCTGAGCCGGTGATGATGCTGCACCAGCACATCCGCGACCTGCCGCCCGGCGGCTTGCTCAAGGTGATCGCGACCGACCCGTCGACGCGCCGCGATATCCCCAAGTTCTGCGTGTTCCTTGACCATGAACTGGTGGATCAACAGGAGCAGGCCGGTACGTACCTCTACTGGATCCGTAAAAAGGCCGACTAACCCCGCGCCTTCTCCAGGCGAATGCGCCGGCGTGCACTGCGCGCCAGGCGCACCAGCAGCATCCCCGCCGCACAGCTCAAGCCCACGATTAGCCCTTGCCACAAACCGCTCGGGCCGCTGGGTTCGCCCAGCCAGTTGCTCAGCCCCAGGGCGTACCCCACCGGCAGCCCCACGCCCCAATAGGCAAACAGGGTCAGCACCATAGTGACGCGGGTGTCCTGGTAGCCCCGCAGGGCGCCGGCGGCGGTGACCTGGATCGAGTCACTGAACTGGAACAGCGCTGAAAACACGATCAGCGTCGAGGCCAGGTGGATGACGATGGGGTCCGGGGTGTAGATCGCCGCAATCTGCTCGCGAAACACCAGCATCAGGCTGCACGACAGGCAGGCGTACGCCAGCGCCGTGCCCATGCCGACCCCGGCGGCGAAGCGTGCTTCACGCGCCTCGCCACGCCCCAGGGCCTGGCCGACGCGCACGGTGACGGCCATGCTCAGGGAATAAGGGATCATGAACACCAGTGAGCTGACGTTCAGCGCGATCTGGTGCCCCGACACAACGGTGGCGCCCAGGCTGCCGAGCAGCAGGGCGATGACGGCAAAGATGCTCGATTCGGCAAAGATCGCGATGCCGATCGGCAGGCCAATCCCCAGTACGCGCTTGATCACCGACCACTGCGGCCAGTCGAAGCGCTTGAACAGTTCGCTGCTCTGGTAGGCGGCCCCCCAGCGGGTCCAGGCAGCCATGCCGAGCATCATCACCCACATCGCAATGGCCGTGGCCCAGCCGCAGCCCACGCCGCCCATGGCCGGCACGCCCAGGTGGCCGTAGATGAAGATGTAGTTCAGCGGAATATTCAGCGCCAACCCGCACAGGCCCATGGCCATGCTGGGCAGGGTGCGGCCCAGGCCATCACTGAAACAGCGCAGCACGTAGTAGAGGGCGATGGCCGGCATCCCGGCGGCGATGCCATGCAGGTAGCCCATGGTGGGGGCGATAAGGTCCGGCTCAACCTTCATGGCATGCAGGATCGGCTCGGCGCAGAGCAACAGCAGCGCGCCGATGATGCCGACCACCACCGCCAGCCACAGTGACTGACGCACCAACGGCCCGATTTCGCCGTAGTGGCCCGCACCGTAGCGCTGGGCGACTTTCGGCGTGGTGGCCAGCAGCGTACCGGTCATCAGCAGGTACACCGGAATCCAGATCGAGTTGCCCAGGCCCACCGCTGCCAGGTCCTGGGGGCTGACGCGCCCGGCCATCACCGCATCGACGAAGCTCATGGCCGTGGTTGCCAGTTGGCCGATCATGATCGGCAGCGCGAGCGTCAGCAGGCCACCCACTTCCCGGCTGATGCGGGCGGGGCGGGTGAGGGGGGCAGTGGCAGTGTTCACGTACGCAAGTCCAGTCAAAAGGGTGCAAGGCCGCGGATTCTACGCCTTGACGTAACGGTCAGGAAAAAACCTGTGTTAGGGATTTGTAAGCGACCTGCCAGCCCCCTCCCACATTGAAGATCGCATCCCTGTACACTGCTGATCCGCCAAAGGAGCCTGCCATGTTGATTGTTGCCGACGAAAATATCCCGCTGCTCGATGAGTTTTTCCAAGGATTTGGCGAGATTCGCCGAGTGTCCGGTCGTTCCATCGACCGCGCCACCGTCGAACAGGCCGATGTGCTGCTGGTGCGCTCGGTGACCAACGTCAACCGCGCCCTGTTGGACGGCACGAAGGTGCGTTTTGTCGGCACCTGCACCATCGGCACCGACCACCTCGACCTCGATTACTTCAAGCAGGCCGGTATCCAGTGGTCCAGCGCTCCCGGCTGCAATGCGCGGGGCGTGGTGGACTATGTGCTGGGCAGCCTGCAAACCCTGGCCGAGATCGAAGGCGCCGACCTCAACCAGCGTACCTATGGCGTCGTCGGCGCCGGTGAAGTGGGCGGGCGCCTGGTCGAAGTGCTCAAGGGCCTGGGCTGGAACGTGCTGGTCTGCGACCCGCCGCGCCAGATCGCCGAAGACGGCGATTACGTCAGCCTCGAGCAGATCATCGAGCAATGCGATGTGATCAGCCTGCACACGCCGTTGACCAAATCCGGCAATGGTTCCACCTGGCACCTGTTTGATCGCGATCGGCTCAGCCGCCTCAAGCCCGGCACCTGGCTGATCAACGCCAGCCGTGGCCCGGTGGTGGACAACGCGGCCCTGCGCGACGTGCTGCTGGCGCGTGAAGACCTGCAAGCGGTGCTGGACGTGTGGGAAGGCGAGCCCGAGGTGGACGTCGACCTGGCCGACCTGTGTGTGTTGGCCACCCCGCACATCGCCGGCTACAGCCTTGATGGCAAGCAGCGCGGTACGGCGCAGATCTATCAGGCGTTCTGCTCGCACCTGGGCCAGGGGCCGAGCATTCAGCTGGGCGACTTGTTACCGCAACCGTGGCTGGCCGAGGTGCACTTGAACGCATCGACCGACCCCGCCTGGGCGCTGGCGACGTTGTGCCGCAGCGTGTACGACCCGCGCCGTGATGATGCGGATTTCCGCCGCAGCCTGGTAGGTACCGTCGAAGAACAACGCAAGGCGTTCGACGTGCTGCGCAAGCATTATCCGGAGCGTCGTGAAATCGACGGCTTGAAGGTGCGCATTGTGAATGGGGAGTCAGCGGTGTTAGCGCGCATCGTGTCCGCATTGGGCGCGGCAACCGTTTAAACACCGAACAAAAAACCCGGCCACCTGGGCCGGGTTTGAAAGAGCGTAGGCCCTTCAGCCTTGCTGGGCAGGCTTGACCAGTCGCTGTTCCAGCTCGCGGCACGCCTGCTGGATCATCTCTTCGGTAATCTGCACTTCGCGGCCCTGGGCGTCGATCACGGAGCAAGGCAAGTGCTGCGGTTGGCGGATCACTTCAATCTTGGCATCGCTGCTGTTTTGCAAGGTCATGGCCTGTCTCCTCATCAGGTTGTGTACCTACTGTATAGCCCCCGAGTGACCGCGCTGTTACAACTCCTTACGAGATCACCGGTTCGAACATCCAGTCCACCAGAAACCGCTGTGGATTTCCAGCCGGGCGTTAGACCGATAGCCTCTAGGGGCCAGCATCGGCGGGCATAATTAACCTGACTCATTGTTATTCGCGCAAGTTCCCCCCATGTAAGCAGGCAGGTACCAACCCTTTCCGATCAGGTGATGCCCTCCATGCTCTCAGTCCGTCAACGCCGTGCAATTCGCCTGGCCAGCCGCTTCATCGCGCCCTACCGCTGGCAGGCCCTCGGTGCCCTGGTCGCGCTGATCGTCACTGCGGGCATCACCTTGTCCATGGGGCAGGGCATTCGCCTGCTGGTGGACCAGGGCTTCATGACCCAGTCGCCGCACCTGCTCAACCAGTCCATCGGCCTGTTCATGGTCCTGGTGCTGGGCTTGGCCGTGGGCACGTTTGCGCGGTTTTACCTGGTGTCGTGGATCGGTGAGCGGGTGGTGGCGGACATTCGCCGGCAGGTCTTCAACCACCTGATCTACCTGCATCCAGGTTTCTACGAGAACAACCGCAGCTCGGAAATCCAATCGCGGTTGACCACCGACACCACACTGCTGCAATCGGTGATCGGCTCGTCGTTGTCGCTGTTCCTGCGCAATGCCTTGATGGTGATCGGCGGCATCGTGCTGTTGTTCATCACCAACCCCAAGCTCACCAGCATCGTGGTGGTGGCGCTGCCGCTGGTGCTGGCGCCGATCCTGATCTTCGGCCGTCGCGTACGCAGCCTGTCGCGCCTGAGCCAGGACCGTATCGCCGATGTGGGCAGCTACGTGTCCGAAACCCTCGGCCAGATCAAGACCGTGCAAGCCTATAACCACCAGGTCCAGGACGAGCAACGCTTTGCCGTGACCGTGGAAGAGGCGTTCACCACCGCCCGCAAACGCATCGCCCAGCGCGCCTGGTTGATCACCCTGGTGATCATGCTGGTGCTGGGTGCGGTGGGCGTGATGCTCTGGGTCGGAGGAATGGATGTGATCAGCGGGCGCATTTCCGGCGGCGAGCTGGCTGCGTTCGTGTTCTACAGCCTGATCGTCGGCAGCGCCGTCGGTACCCTGAGCGAAGTCCTCGGTGAACTGCAACGTGCCGCCGGTGCAGCGGAGCGCATTGGTGAGCTGTTGCAGTCGAGCAACGAGATCCAGGCGCCGGCCACGGGCAGCGTGCAGTTGCCCGAGCGGGTCAGCGGGCGCATGGAGCTGCAGGACCTGCGCTTTTCCTACCCTTCACGACCGGACAGCTACGCCATCGACGGCCTGAACCTGAGCATCAACCCCGGCGAAACCCTGGCACTGGTGGGGCCGTCCGGCGCGGGCAAGTCGACGCTTTTCGACCTGCTGCTGCGTTTCTACGATCCTCAGCAAGGCCGCATCCTGATTGAAGGCCAGGCGCTGACCGATCTCGACCCCCTGGACCTGCGTCGCCACTTCGCCCTGGTGTCCCAGAGCCCGGCGCTGTTCTTCGGCAGCGTCGAAGAGAACATCCGCTACGGCAACCCCACCGCTACCCGCGAGCAAGTCGAAGCCGCTGCCCGCATCGCCCACGCCCACGATTTCATCCTGCAAATGCCCGACGGCTACCAGACCCACCTCGGCGACGGCGGCATGGGCCTCTCCGGCGGCCAGCGCCAACGCTTGGCGATTGCCCGTGCGTTGCTGGTGGACGCGCCGATCCTGCTGCTGGACGAAGCCACCAGTGCCCTGGATGCCCAGAGTGAACACCTGATCCAGCAAGCGTTGCCGCAATTGATGCAAGGGCGTACCACGCTGGTTATCGCCCATCGACTGGCGACGGTGAAGAACGCTGACCGCATCGCGGTGATGGATCAGGGCAGGCTGGTGGCGGTGGGCACGCATCAGCAGTTGATTGCGAGCAATCCGTTATATGCGCGATTGGCGGCGTTGCAGTTCAGTGATGGGGTTGAGGAGAGCAGCGAACACTGAGTTTCGGTGCCGATAAAAAATGCCCGCATCTCTCAATGCGGGCATTTTCATTTCTGCTTTAAACCTTATTGATCATCAAAGTAGCGCTCATGCCAATCCACCAACGGCTGTGGTGAGTTGAGCTTCTGCCCGTAGATCACCGAATAAGACAACACGTTCTGCACATACTGGCGGGTTTCGTCGAACGGGATGCTTTCCACCCAGACGTCGAAGCTCAGGTGGTCGGCGCCGCGCAGCCATTGGCGTACGCGGCCGGGACCGGCGTTGTAGGCGGCGGAGGCGAGGACGCGGTTGCCGTTGAACTGGCTGTGCACCTGGCTCAGGTAAGCCGCGCCGAGCTGGATGTTTTTGTCCGGGTCCAGCACCTGGGCGGGTGAGGCCAGCGGGATGCTGAACTTGCGCGCGGTGTCCTTGGCGGTGCCGGGCATCAGTTGCATCAGGCCGCTGGCGCCGACGCCGGAGCGGGCGTCGTCCATGAAGGCGCTTTCCTGGCGGGTGATGGCGAATACCCAGCTGGAATGCAGGCCACGGACCTTGGCTTCGCGCACCAGGGTGTCGCGGTGGGCCATCGGGAAGCGGATGTCCAGGTCATCCCAGTACTGGGCCTGGCTGATGGTGCGGATCGCCGGGAAGTACCACTTCATGTCGTAGGCCAGCTTGGCCTGGGCGACCATTTCGTCACGGTTGAAATGGCGGCTGACGTGGTACCACTCGCGGCGGCCATCCACGATCTGGCCACGGGCGTAGAACTCAAGGGCACGGCGCACACCCGGGGTGTTACGCACTTTGTTGACCAGCGCCTGGCTCATCAGCAGCGGCTTGTTCTTCAACTGGTACGGCGCCTTGGAGCGATCGGCGGCCAGGAAGCCATAGAAGTCACGTTCCTGCGCGAGATTCTTGTACAGCACCAGGGCTTGCGGGTTTTTCGGCTCGGCCAGTTCCAGGCTGCGGGCCTGCCAGTAGCGCCAGCGGTTGGTGGTGGCCAAATCCTGCGGGAGTTTGCGCGTCAGTTGGTAGGCATCTTCCCAGCGGGCCAGGCGCAACAGCAGGCGCAGGCGCCATTCGGACACGGTGTTGTCGCGCAACTCGGGGTCGTACTTGGTCATCACCTCAAGCGCCCGCGGGTCGAAGCGCTTGGCCAGGGTCAGGCCGATTTCACGGGCGATTGCCACTTTTTCGTCACGGGAGAAGTGCATGCTGCTGGCGTAACCGTCGAGCAGGGCCATGGCCTTGTCCGGATCCTGGCGTGCCAGGCGGCGCAGGCCCAGGCCCACGGCGTCAGACATCGCCTCGGTGGCCGGCAGGAAGCGCGACGGGTCGCCGAGCATGTCGGGTTTTTGCGCCACGTCCACCATCAGGCGGCCCTGGGCGCCCAGGGTCGGCAGGGTTTTTACCAGGCTGTTGGCCAGCGGGTAATTGCGTGCTTCGGCGGCGAGTTTGGCGCGGTCCCAGATTTTTTGTTCAGTCAGTTGGCCGTCGGCGGCCCATTGGCTGAAGGTGGCATCGCAGGCGGCCGGCTGGGATTTGCCGGTCATCCACAGTTTTTCGGTGGTCTTGTAGCCTTCAGCCTTGAGGTTGTGGGTCAGTTGGAACTGACCGTGCAGGCAGTCCAGCTCGACGAAATTAAGCTTGGGGTCGTAGTACTTTTCAAAGGTCTGCCAGTCGCCACGGTCGGCCAACCAGCGCAACCAGCGCAGCTTCATCCAGTTGGCCTGGGGCAGGTCGCCGTTTTTGGCGAGGAATTGTTCGATTTCCTCGTTGCTGGCGGTCTTCAACCGGGCGGTCAGTTCGTCGTAGGCCAGGTAGGGCGTCAGCGGGTAGTCGGCCAGGGCCTGGCTGTATTGCATGTAGGGGCCGGTATCGCCCTTGGCCAGGGCGCGTTTGGCTTCATCGTAATATTGACGTTGGGTGGTGAGGTCCACGGCCTGGGCGGATTGAACGGCGGTGGCGGAAAGAAGCAGGCAAGATAAAAAGTTGAAAAGGCGACTGCGCATGAGACGTCCGTGCAGAGAAATCACGACTAGCACCGGCACCGCCGACACTGATTGCCCCTAGCTTAGCCTTTTGCCAGCGGCCGGCGAAAGCTTTGCCGGGTGGTTCGTTCAAGTTCTCCGGAAATGTCCTACAGAACGTGTCGGTAGCGAAAATGCTGGCCGCATCCCACCCTCAAGTCAGGTAGAATGCGCGCCCAGTTTTTGGAGAAGCGTATGACCCTGCTCAAATTCAGCGATGTGTCCCTTGCTTTCGGCGCTATGCCGTTGTTGGACAAGGTGTCCTGGCAGATCGCCCGTGGTGAGCGGGTGTGCATCATCGGCCGCAACGGCACCGGCAAGTCCAGCATGATGAAGCTGGTAAAGGGCGACCAGAAGCCCGATGACGGCTCTGTCTGGCGCGCCCCAGGCCTCAAGATTGGCGAATTGCCGCAGGAATTGCCGGTTGCCGACGGACGGACTGTGTTCGACGTGGTTGCCGAAGGCCTGGACGGTGTCGGTGAGTTGCTTGCGCAATACCATCACCTGGCCCAGAACTGCGTCACCGAAGCCGACCTGGACAAGCTGATGCACGTTCAGCAAGACCTCGAAGCCCGTGACGGCTGGCGCCTGCAGCAACTGGTCGACAGCACCCTGAGCCGCCTGCAGCTGCCGGCCGACAAGACCCTCGCCGAGTTGTCCGGCGGCTGGCGTCGTCGTGTGCTGCTGGCCCAGGCCCTGGTGTCCGAGCCGGACCTGCTGCTGCTCGACGAGCCAACCAACCACCTGGACATCGGCGCCATCGCCTGGCTGGAAGAAGCCCTCAAGGATTTCCAGGGCGCCGTGCTGTTCATCACGCATGACCGTTCCTTCCTGCAAAACCTCGCCACGCGGATCCTCGAGCTGGACCGTGGTGGCCTGATCGACTGGAACGGCGATTACGCCAGCTTCCTGGTGCACAAAGAGGCGACGCTGGCTGCCGAAGAAACCGCCAACGCGCTGTTCGACAAGAAACTGGCCCAGGAAGAAGTCTGGATCCGCCAGGGCATCAAGGCGCGTCGCACCCGTAACGAAGGCCGCGTGCGTGCCCTCAAGGCCCTGCGCGTAGAGCGCAGCGAACGTCGCGAGCGCACCGGCAAGGCCAATATCCAGCTGGATACCGCCGATAAGTCGGGCAAGCAGGTCATGGTGCTGGAGAACGTCAGCTTCCATCATCCGGATGGCCCGTTCCTGATCAAGGACTTCTCCATGGTCCTGCAACGCGGCGACCGTATCGGCCTGTTGGGTGCCAACGGTACCGGCAAGACCACCTTGCTCAAGCTGATGCTCAATGGTCTGCAGCCGACCAGCGGCACGGTGGAGGAGGGCACGCGCATCGACGTGGCCTACTTCGACCAGTTGCGCCATCAGTTGGACCTGGAAAAGACCGTGATCGACAACGTCGCCGAAGGCCGCGACTTTATCGATATCGACGGCCAGAGCCGCCACGTACTCAGCTACCTGGGCGATTTCCTGTTCAGCCCGCAACGTGCGCGTACGCCAGTGAAGGCCTTGTCCGGTGGCGAGCGTGCGCGCCTGCTGCTGGCCAAGCTGTTCAGCAAGCCGGCCAACCTGCTGGTGCTCGACGAACCGACCAACGACCTCGACGTGGAAACCCTCGAGCTGCTGGAAGAGGTCCTGCTGACCTTCAACGGCACTGTGCTGATGGTCAGCCACGACCGGGCATTCCTCGACAACGTGGTCACCAGCACCCTGGTCTTCGAAGGTGAAGGCAAGGTGCGCGAATACGTCGGTGGTTACCAGGACTGGCTGCGTCAGGGCGGCTCGCCGCGCCTGTTGGGCGTGACCGAGAGCAAGTCCGGCAAGGCCGACCTGGCCTCCGCAGTGGTGGCTCCGGTGGAAGCGGCTGCACCGGCCCAGGAAGCGGCACCGGCGGCCAAGAAGAAACTCAGCTACAAGCTGCAGCGTGAGCTGGAAGCCTTGCCGGGTGATATCGACGCCAAGGAACAGCAGATCGCCGCGGTAGAAGCGGAAATGGCTGACGCAGGTTTCTACCTGCGCCCGGCGGCGGAAACCGCCAAGGTCATCGCCTCCCTGGAGACGTTGAACCAGGAGCTGGAAGTGCTGGTCGAGCGTTGGGCCGAGCTGGATGCCTGAGTGACCTTCGTGCAATAAAAAAGCCCGGCGCCCTAATATGGGCGCCGGGCTTTTTCATATGAAATGCGGTTCAAATGTGGCCTTAAGAGGTTTTTACCAGCCTGACGGCCAATACATCGCACGGCGCACCGTGCAGCACATCATTGGCAGTAGAACCCAGCAGCAACGCCAAACCATGACGGCCATGGCTGCCGACCACGATCAGGTCGCAATGCTGCTCCTTGGCCAGGTGGTGGATTTCCTGGCGCGGTTGGCCGTAGGTGAGGTGGGAGTTTTCCTTGGTCACTTCGGGGTATTTGACGATCAGGCGGTCAAGGCGCTCCTTGGCCTGGTCGAACTGTTGTTGCTGCAGTTGGGAGAGGTCCATGGGCACGTCGCCGCCAAAGGCCATGGCCATGGGCTCGACGATATGCACCAGTGACAGTTTTGCGCCACTGGCAACGGCAAACGCTCGGGCGCGCTTGATCACTGGATCGCACTCTTCGGTCAGGTCTACGGCGACCAGAATATGTTCGTAGGACATGGGGCGTTCCTCCAGGGGACTGCAATAGATTCAGTATGGCTGCTTTCAAGCGGATAGGGTTGCGTCAGGTCAAATCCGCTCATCAGAAAAATCGGGAGTACACATATGACGGTCTGGATAGTGGTGTCAATCCTTGTCGTGGTTCTGAGCCCCCTGGCATGGCTGCGCCCATCGCGCCATCAGAGCGGGCGCATGGCCCTGCGCATGGAGGCACGCCGCATCGGCCTGGCCATGCAACTGGCGCCCCAGGAATGGCCGCACTGGCTCAAGCAAGAGCCGCCGAGCCCCTGTGCGCAGTACTGCCGACCCCGGCGCGGCAGTATGCCGGCCGTTTGGAGCTACTGGCAGCTGGAGCCGGGCGTGTGGGTCAATCAGTGGCGCGAAGTATGTGTGGATGAGAAGTTGTTGCCGCATTTTGCAACGCTGCCGGCGAATGTCTACAAGGTCGAGGCCGACAAGCAAATGATCGCCCTTTACTGGGGCGAGAAGGGCGAGGCGAGCGACCTGCTGGCCATTGATACATTGCTCAAGGCCCTGGCCTGACACCTGTGTGTCAAACCCCAGGCAATAAAAAGCCCGAAAGCATCATCGGGCTGGAGTTGGCCAGGCAGGCCGGTAAATCCGGGTTTCCCTCGCCGGATGTTCATCCAGGCGCGTTTCGGTTGTCGCTAGCCTAGCGGCATATTCGGTTCTGTACAGCGGTTTTCCCTATCTTTTTCATTATTGATTTCGTGAATAGTCGAATATTGACGAATCGCGGGCCTGGCCCCGGGGTTCTGAAATGACTGGAAAGTCGCGTTTTTCCTAGCCTTTCGAGCGATTGACAATTGCTCGGAATTGGATGAAGGTGGCGTACCCAAATCAAACGGGCGTATGAATTGAGCGTTTGTCTGTCAGACCGCTCATACAGAAACCCGACTATCGCATTGGCGGGTGTGCCTGGCGGATTGGCCTGAGCATTGACGAAATTATCAATGTCCAAGCATAGGCCAGCGTCCAATGTGTACTGTTCAGCTTCCATATCGTGGAGATCAGTTGATGATTTACGAAGGTAAAGCCATCACGGTTAAGGCTCTTGAAAGTGGCATCGTCGAACTGAAGTTCGACCTCAAGGGTGAGTCCGTCAACAAGTTCAACCGTCTAACCCTGAACGAACTGCGTCAGGCCGTAGACACCATCAAGGCTGATGCATCGATCAAAGGCGTGATCGTCTCCAGCGGCAAGGACGTGTTTATCGTCGGCGCTGACATCACCGAATTCGTCGACAACTTCAAGCTGCCCGATGCCGAGCTGGTGGCTGGCAACCTCGAAGCCAACAAGATTTTCAGCGATTTCGAAGACCTCAACGTACCCACCGTTGCCGCGATCAATGGCATCGCGCTGGGCGGCGGCCTGGAAATGTGCCTGGCGGCGGACTTCCGCGTCATGGCGGCCACCGCCAAGATCGGCCTGCCCGAAGTCAAGCTGGGCATCTACCCAGGCTTCGGCGGCACCGTGCGCCTGCCGCGCATCATTGGTGCCGACAACGCCATCGAGTGGATTGCCGCCGGCAAGGAAAACCGTGCCGAAGACGCACTGAAAGTCGGTGCCGTCGACGCCGTGGTGGCTGCGGACAAGCTGGCTGAAGCCGCGTTGAACCTGATCAAGGGCGCCATCAGCGGCGAATTTGACTACAAGGCCAAGCGTCAGCCGAAGCTGGAAAAACTCAAGCTCAACGCCATCGAACAAATGATGTCGTTCGAAACCGCCAAGGGTTTCGTGGCTGGCCAGGCTGGCCCGAACTACCCGGCGCCGGTTGAAGCGATCAAGACCATCCAGAAGGCCGCGAACTTCGGTCGCGACAAAGCCCTGGAAGTGGAAGCGGCAGGTTTCGTCAAACTGGCCAAGACCTCGGCGGCCCAGAGCCTGATCGGCCTGTTCCTGAACGACCAGGAACTGAAGAAAAAGGCCAAGGCCTACGACGAAATCGCCAAGGACGTGAAACAGGCTGCCGTGCTCGGCGCCGGTATCATGGGTGGCGGTATCGCCTATCAGTCGGCGTCCAAAGGCACGCCGATCCTGATGAAGGACATCAACGAGCACGGTATCGAACAGGGCCTGGCCGAAGCCGCCAAGCTGCTGGTCGGCCGCGTTGATAAAGGTCGCATGACGGCTGCGAAGATGGCTGAAGTGCTTAACGGCATTCGTCCTACGCTGTCCTACGGCGATTTCGGCCATGTCGACCTGGTGGTCGAAGCGGTTGTCGAGAATCCGAAGGTCAAGCAGGCGGTACTGGCTGAAGTTGAAGGCCACGTCAAAGACGACACCATCCTGGCGTCTAACACCTCGACCATTTCCATTTCGCTGCTGGCCAAGGCCCTCAAGCGTCCGGAAAACTTCGTCGGCATGCACTTCTTCAACCCGGTACACATGATGCCGCTGGTGGAAGTGATCCGTGGCGAGAAGTCCAGCGAGCTGGCGATTGCCACCACCGTTGCCTACGCCAAGAAAATGGGCAAGAACCCGATCGTGGTCAACGACTGCCCGGGCTTCCTGGTCAACCGCGTGCTGTTCCCGTACTTCGGCGGTTTCGCCAAGCTGGTCAGCGCCGGTGTGGACTTCGTGCGCATCGACAAGGTCATGGAAAAATTCGGCTGGCCAATGGGCCCGGCGTACCTGATGGACGTGGTCGGCATCGACACCGGCCACCACGGTCGTGACGTGATGGCTGAGGGCTTCCCGGACCGCATGAAAGACGACCGCCGTTCGGCGATCGACGCGCTCTACGAGGCCAAGCGTCTGGGCCAGAAGAACGGCAAGGGTTTCTACGCCTACGAGGCGGACAAGAAGGGCAAGCAGAAGAAAGTGGCCGACCCGTCGGTGCACGAAGTGCTGGCTCCGGTCATCTACGAACAGCGTGAAGTGTCCGACGAGGACATCATCAACTGGATGATGATCGCCCTGTGCCTGGAAACCGTGCGTTGCCTGGAAGACGGCATCGTTGAAACCGCCGCCGAAGCCGATATGGGCCTGGTGTACGGTATTGGTTTCCCTCCATTCCGTGGTGGTGCGCTGCGTTACATCGATTCGATCGGTGTGGCCGAGTTCGTTGCCCTGGCTGATCAATACGCTGATCTGGGCCCGCTGTACCACCCGACCGCGAAGCTGCGTGAGATGGCCAAGAACGGCCAGCGCTTCTTCGGTTAAGTGCCCAGACGACTAGAGCGAGAATATTTATGAGCTTGAATCCAAGAGACGTCGTGATTGTCGACTTCGGTCGTACGCCGATGGGCCGCTCCAAGGGCGGCATGCACCGCAACACCCGCGCTGAAGACATGTCGGCGCACCTGATCAGCAAGTTGCTGGAACGCAACGTCAAGGTCGACCCGAACGAAGTCGAGGACGTGATCTGGGGCTGCGTCAACCAGACCCTGGAGCAGGGCTGGAACATTGCGCGCATGGCGTCGTTGATGACGCAGATCCCGCACACGGCAGCCGGCCAGACCGTCAGCCGCCTGTGTGGCTCGTCCATGAGTGCGCTGCACACCGCCGCCCAGGCGATCATGACCGGCAACGGTGATGTGTTCGTGGTCGGTGGCGTGGAGCACATGGGCCACGTCAGCATGATGCACGGCGTCGATCCCAACCCGCACATGTCCCTGTACGCGGCAAAAGCCTCGGGCATGATGGGCCTGACCGCGGAAATGCTCGGTAAGATGCACGGCATTACCCGTGAAGCCCAGGACGCGTTCGGCGTGCGTTCCCACCAGCTCGCCCACAAGGCGACCGTGGAAGGCAAGTTCAAGGATGAAATCATCCCGATGAACGGTTACGACGAGAACGGCTTCCTCAAACTGTTCGACTACGACGAAACCATTCGTCCGGATACCACCCTGGAAAGCCTGGCGGCCCTCAAGCCTGCCTTCAATCCAAAGGGCGGCACCGTGACGGCGGGTACTTCGTCGCAAATCACCGACGGTGCCTCGTGCATGATCGTAATGTCGGCGCAGCGTGCCCAGGACCTCGGCATCCAGCCGCTGGCGGTGATTCGCTCGATGGCGGTGGCGGGTGTGGACCCGGCAATCATGGGCTATGGTCCAGTACCGGCGACACAAAAAGCCTTGAAGCGCGCGGGCCTGACCATCTCCGATATCGACTTCTTCGAGCTCAACGAAGCTTTCGCTGCGCAGGCCCTGCCGGTGCTGAAAGATTTGAAAGTGCTCGACAAGATGAACGAGAAGGTTAACCTGCACGGCGGTGCGATTGCCCTGGGCCACCCATTCGGTTGCTCCGGTGCGCGTATTTCCGGCACTTTGCTTAACGTGATGAAGCAAAATGGCGGTAACCTTGGGGTTGCAACCATGTGCATTGGTCTCGGCCAAGGCATCTCCACCGTCTTCGAACGCGTCTAAGCGTTGAGTCGACGGAAGCCGGGGCCCAGTGCCCCGGTTTTTGTTTTTTGGAATTTTTAATATTTTTTTCAACAAATTTTGTAAGGGGGCCAGAGCATGAAAGTCGAACCAGGGCTCTACCAACATTATAAAGGTCCGCAGTACCGCGTTTTCAGCGTGGCACGGCATTCCGAGACCGAAGAAGAAGTGGTGTTCTACCAAGCACTGTATGGCGATTACGGCTTTTGGGTGCGCCCCTTGAGCATGTTCCTGGAGACCGTCGAAGTTGACGGCGAGCAGGTCCCGCGCTTTGCTTTGGTCCAGGTCGAACCCAGTCTTTTTTCAGGGCAATAACAGCAGGTCGCGCAGAATGCTGCGCTTGACCTCACCTTGTTGCCACTATATATAGCGTTGCCGCGTCAGGCGCCAACTGCCTTTCACTTCTCGAATTCAGGAATTTTCCGATCCATGGGCAAATCGCTGGTCATTGTGGAATCCCCGGCTAAGGCCAAGACCATCAACAAGTACTTGGGCAACGAGTACGTGGTGAAGTCGAGTATCGGCCATATCCGAGACCTGCCCACCAGCGGTTCGGCTAGCGCCAGCAAGGAGCCTGCCGCCAAGCGCGGCAAGGCGGCTGCGGGCGAAGGCCCGGTGCTCACGCCTAAAGAGAAAGCGCGCAAGCAGCTGGTCTCGCGCATGGGTGTGGACCCGGATCATGGCTGGAAGGCCAAGTACGAAATCCTTCCGGGCAAGGAAAAGGTCATCGAAGAGCTGCGCCGGCTCGCCAAGGATGCCGACACCATCTATCTCGCAACGGACTTGGACCGCGAAGGGGAAGCCATTGCCTGGCACCTGCGGGAAGCCATCGGCGGTGATGACAGCCGCTACAAGCGTGTGGTGTTCAACGAAATCACCAAGAAAGCCATCCAGGAAGCCTTCTCCAAGCCGGGCGAGCTGGACATCGATCGCGTCAACGCCCAGCAGGCCCGTCGTTTCCTCGACCGCGTCGTGGGCTACATGGTCTCGCCGCTGCTGTGGGCCAAGATCGCCCGTGGCCTGTCCGCCGGCCGTGTGCAATCGGTAGCGGTCAAGCTGGTGGTGGAGCGCGAACGTGAGATCCGTGCGTTCAACCCCGAGGAATACTGGGAAGTCCACGCCGACCTGGGCACCGCCAAGGGCGCCAACGTGCGCTTCGAAGTGGCCCGTGAGAAAGGCGAGGCGTTCAAGCCGCTGAACGAAGCCCAGGCCATGGCCGCGCTGGAGAAGCTCAAGGCCTCCAGCTACAGCATCGTCAAGCGTGAAGACAAACCGACCAGCAGCAAGCCGTCGGCGCCGTTCATCACCTCCACCCTGCAACAGGCCGCGAGCAACCGCCTGGGCTTCGGGGTGAAGAAAACCATGATGATGGCCCAGCGTCTGTACGAAGCCGGTTACATCACTTATATGCGTACCGACTCCACCAACCTGTCGCAAGACGCGGTGGCGATGGCGCGTACCTATATTGAAAGCGAATTCGGCAAGAAGTACCTGCCGGAAAAACCGAACGTCTACAGCAGCAAAGAAGGCGCCCAGGAGGCTCACGAAGCGATTCGTCCTTCCGATGCCAACACCGAGCCAAGCAAGCTGAGTGGCATGGAGCGCGACGCTGAGCGCCTCTACGAGCTGATCTGGCGCCAGTTCCTGGCTTGCCAGATGCTGCCGGCGCAATACCTGTCCACTACCGTCAGTGTCGGCGCCGGGGACTTCGAGCTGCGCGCCAAGGGCCGTATCCTCAAGTTCGACGGCTACACCCGGGTGATGCCGCAGATCGCCAAGCCTGGCGATGACGATGTGCTGCCGGACATGGCCCAGGGCGACACGTTGAAGCTGATCAAGCTCGACCCGTCTCAGCACTTCACCAAGCCGCCGGCGCGTTATTCGGAAGCCAGCCTGGTGAAAGAGATGGAGAAGCGCGGTATCGGTCGTCCGTCGACCTACGCGGCGATCATCTCCACCATCCAGGACCGTGGCTACGTCGCGCTGCACAACCGTCGTTTCTATTCGGAAAAGATGGGCGATATCGTTACCGAGCGCCTGTCCGAGAGCTTCTCCAACCTGATGGACTACGGCTTTACCGCCGGTATGGAAGAGAACCTCGATGACGTGGCCCAGGGCGAGCGCGACTGGAAAAACGTGCTCGACGAGTTCTACGGCGACTTCAAGAAAAAACTCGAAGTGGCCGAAAGCCCCGAGAGCGGCATGCGTGCCAACCAGCCGGTGATGACCGACATCCCGTGCCTGACCTGTGGCCGTCCGATGCAGATTCGTACCGCATCCACCGGCGTGTTCCTCGGTTGCTCGGGCTACAGCCTGCCGCCGAAAGAACGCTGCAAGGCCACCGTCAACCTGGTGCCGGGCGATGAAATCGCCGCCGACGACGAGGGTGAATCCGAGTCGCTGGTACTGCGTGGCAAGCACCGCTGCCCGATCTGCAGTACGGCGATGGATGCCTACCTGCTGGACGAGAAGCACAAGCTGCACATCTGCGGTAACAACCCGGATTGCGACGGCTACGAGATCGAAGAGGGCAGCTACCGCATCAAGGGCTATGAAGGCCCGAGCCTGGAATGCGACAAGTGCGGCAGCGAGATGCAGCTCAAGACCGGCCGCTTCGGCAAGTTCTTCGGTTGCACCAACCCGACCTGCAAGAACACGCGCAAACTGCTGAAAAGCGGTGACGCGGCGCCGCCGAAGATGGACCCGGTAAAGATGCCGGAACTCAAGTGCGAGAAGGTCAACGACACCTACATCCTGCGTGACGGCGCCTCGGGCCTGTTCCTGGCGGCCAGCCAGTTCCCGAAAAACCGCGAGACCCGAGCGCCGTTGGTGCTGGAGATCGTGCCGCACAAGGACGAGATCGATCCGAAGTACCACTTCCTGTGTGAAGCGCCGAAGAAGGACCCGGATGGTCGCCCAGCCGTGATCCGCTACAGCCGCAAGACCAAGGAGCAGTACGTGCAGACCGAAGTGGACGGCAAGCCAACCGGCTGGAAAGCGTTCTACGACGGTGGCAAGTGGAAGGTCGAGGACAAGCGCCAGGGCGCTTGACCCGTCGGATGCGCTGAAGATCCAATGTGGGAGGGGGCTTGCCCCCGATAGCGGTATATCAGTCGACATGTGTATGACTGATGCTTCGCTATCGGGGGCAAGCCCCCTCCCACATTTGGATCTGTTTGGATCTGAAAGTCGAGTTTTGACCCGCATAAGCAGCGGTTTATTGCACTTGCAGTAGGCTCGGCTGATCCGTGACACTGTTCAGCCAGCATCACGCTTATTCGTTGTGGAGATTGCCGTTATGGCCAACGAGCTCTATACCCGTACCAATCAGAAAATTTATTTTGCGGGTTTGTCCCTGGAAGCCCTTGGCCGTGCCGAGGAGGGGAAGGAGATGAACGCGATCGCGCTGGTCCAGGCCGGGCGTGAAGCCGCGTTGTTCCACCTGTATGGTGCGTTACTGGGCTTGTGTCATGAAATCGCCGGGTTCTACCGCTTGCCCCAGGCCGGTTCGCCCCGTGCGGAAATGATCATGAATCGTGAGGTGCTGGAAAGCATGGCGATCCCTGAGCTGGCCGAGTTGGTGGAAATGGCGCAGAGCCCTGACAGCTGGGTCGCGCGTCTGCTTAAGGCCCATGCGGATATGTTTCAGCCACCCCGTGTTCCCCATGTGCCCAAGGGCGATGTGACCCAGCCCTTGATCGTGGCGGTAGCGCTGGAAGAGGAAGAGCCCGAGCCACTGAGTCGCGAAGAGTTGGAAGGCTGGCGTCAGGCGCTGAAAAAGATGGCATTGCGCTTTCGTGAAGGTTTGAACGAGTGCTGAACGTTGGTCGGATTCACATGGCACCGTTCATCAAGCCGTAAAGAAACCTCTTCAGATCCTCAGCGAGGCCGGGCGGATGACTGATATAATCCCGGCCTTTCGTGGAGAACAGACTTTTATGCCGACGTCCTTTCTGGAAATTGTTGAGTTGCCTGACGGCCGAATCGAGCTGCGCCGGGCCGAGGACGAAGGTTCTCTGGTTATCCTGGATTTTTCCGAGGACGCCAAGGTGTTCCTGCAGGGCCAGCACGTGGAAGTGGCAAAAGCCATGTTGAGCGTTGGTGTGCAGATGGCCGGTCGCCTGGCAGAAGGCGAGCCCGAGAAAGAAGACGGCCCGCGCGTTCTTCACTGAGTGTGGCAAGTGGGTTCGCTGTTGTGGCAAGCCCGCTCACCACAACAGGCCCCCTCCACAGGGATAGCCTGCGGCACACAGAATTAACCCAATCGAATATTCAAGCTCTGTGCATCTCCGGTACGCGCTGCGCTGATCAGCTGTGCCTTGGCAGTGGCATTCAGCGGGTTGAGCCAGCTCACCACGGTGTGGCTACGGCCCAGGCGCAAGGCTTCACAGGTTAACTGCTGAGCACTTTGCGCACCGCGGGGTTGCAGCAACAGGATGCGCTCGCGATTAAGGCCGGCATCCCGCAGCCAGGCCTGGGTCAGGCTGGCGGGCGGGGCGATCAGCGTCAACCAGCGTGCATCCTGTTCCTCGCTCAGTTCACGAAGGATCGGCGCCAGCAGGCTCAGGCAGCTCCCGGCCGCACCGCGCAACGACAGTTCACTGAACGCCTCAGGTTCGGCGCTCCAGGGCGCCTCGACCGTTTCCTTGAGGATGGGCGCAAGGGGTTGGGCCATAAAGGCCTCGAACAGCGACAGTTGTGTGTGTTGGGGGGTGTGCACGAGCTGCATGATGCCTCCTTTAGCGGCGAATGACGCCGACGCTCAGGCCTTCGATCACCAAGTCCTGATCTTTCAGGTTCACTTCAATCGGGGCGAACTCAGGGTTCTCGGCCAGGAGCCAGACCTTGCTGCCTTCGCGCTTGAAGCGTTTGACGGTGACTTCATCGCCGATACGGGCGACGACGATCTGGCCATTACGGGCTTCGCGGGTAGTGTGGACGGCCAGCAGGTCGCCATCGAAGATCCCTACGTCCTTCATGCTCATGCCGTGCACCCGTAACAGGTAGTCGGCGCGAGGGTGGAAGAAGGTCGGGTTGATGTTGCAGGATTCCTCGACGTGCTGCTGCGCCAGGATGGGCGCACCGGCGGCGACGCGACCGATGATCGGCAGTGTCGATTCGTCGGCCTTGGCTTCGAAGCCAGGGATGCGAATACCCCGTGAAGCACCGGGGGTCATCTCGATCGCGCCTTTGCGAGCGAGGGCCTTGAGGTGTTCTTCGGCGGCGTTGGGGGACTTGAACCCCAGTTCCAGCGCAATTTCCGCTCGTGTCGGCGGGTAGCCGTTGTCATCGAGGCAGCGCTTGATAAAAGCCAGAATCTCAGCTTGGCGTGGCGTCAGTTTTAGCATGTTGATCGCTCTGTCTTTTTATACAGTGACTGGGATTATATACAGTGAACTGCACTTGGCAATCATCCTTTTCTGCGGCTCCGCTGGACGGTCATTCGTCAAGTGTCCTACAAGGCAGAGATAGCGCTGCCTACAGACCTGGGAGTATGTGATTAAATAGCGATGAAATAGATGACTGCCCGGCCGGAAAGCGAACTTGCAGGCTTGACAAGACACACCCTGAAACGTATGTTTCAAACAAGTGTTTGTCAGGCGGAGTATCCATGGCCCAGTCGGAAACCGTTGAACGCATTCTCGATGCTGCCGAGCAATTGTTCGCGGAAAAAGGATTTGCTGAAACTTCATTGCGGCTGATCACCAGCAAAGCCGGGGTCAATCTCGCTGCAGTGAACTACCATTTCGGCTCGAAAAAGGCCCTGATCCAGGCGGTATTCTCGCGCTTCCTGGGGCCGTTCTGTGCCAGCCTCGACCGTGAACTCGAGCGCCGCCAGGCCAAGGCCGACCACAAGCCGACCCTGGAAGACCTGCTGGAAATGCTCGTGGAGCAGGCGCTGGTGGTTCAGCCACGCAGCGGCAATGACCTGTCGATCTTCATGCGCCTGTTGGGCCTGGCATTCAGCCAGAGCCAGGGCCACTTGCGCCGTTACCTGGAAGACATGTACGGCAAGGTATTCCGCCGCTATATGTTGCTGGTCAACGAAGCCGCCCCGCGTATTCCGCCTATCGAACTGTTCTGGCGCGTGCACTTCATGCTCGGTGCGGCCGCATTCAGCATGTCCGGGATCAAGGCGTTGCGTGCGATTGCCGAGACCGATTTCGGCGTGAACACTTCTATTGAGCAGGTCATGCGCCTGATGGTGCCATTCCTTGCCGCCGGTATGCGCGCTGAAACCGGCGTGACCGACTCGGCCATGGCTGCCGCCCAATTGCGCCCGCGCAGCAAATCCACGCCAGCTGCCGCCAAGGTTTGACCGCTCCGGGTGTGCGCGGCCGCTTGCATCCGCTAAGCTAGCTGCCCATGTCGAATTCAGCTATTTACTCGCAACCTGTTGTCCTCACTGCGCCTGGTGGGGTCAACGGGTTGTGTGCGTTATTTAAGGAAGGTTTATGACTGCTGCCCTGCAAGGTTCTTTGATGGTCGACGTGGCCGGTACTTGGCTGACGGCCGAGGATCGCCACCTGTTGCGCCAGCCTGAGGTCGGTGGCCTGATCATTTTTGCGCGCAATATCGAGCACCCGCGGCAGGTGCGGGAATTGAGCGCGGCGATTCGTGCCGTGCGCCCGGACCTGCTGCTGGCGGTCGACCAGGAAGGCGGTCGCGTACAGCGCCTGCGCCAGGGCTTTGTGCGCCTGCCGGCCATGCGCGCGTTGGCGGACAACCCCAACGCCGAGTACCTGGCCGAGCAGTGCGGCTGGATCATGGCCACTGAAGTACTGGCGGTCGGTCTCGACCTGAGCTTCGCCCCGGTACTGGACCTGGACTACCAGCGCAGCGCCGTGGTCGGCACCCGTTCCTTCGAGGGCAATCCCGAGCGCGCCGCCGTGCTCGCCGGTGCCTTTATCCGAGGCATGAACAGCGCCGGCATGGCCGCCACCGGTAAACACTTCCCGGGCCATGGCTGGGCCGAGGCTGATTCCCACGTCGCGATTCCCAATGATGAACGCAGCCTGGAACAGATTCGCGCCAATGACCTGGTGCCTTTCGCACGCCTGAGCAAGCAGTTGGCGGCAGTGATGCCGGCGCATGTTATCTACCCGCAGGTGGATGCGCAGCCTGCCGGTTTCTCACGCCGCTGGTTGCAGGACATCCTGCGCGGCGAGTTGCAGTTCGATGGGGTGATTTTCAGCGATGACCTGTCGATGGCTGGCGCCCATGTGGTCGGCGACGCCGCCAGTCGGATCGAGGCGGCGCTGACCGCCGGTTGCGACATGGGGCTGGTGTGCAACGATCGTGCGGCGGCTGAGCTGGCGCTGAGTGCGGCGCAGCGCATGAAGGTCACGCCGTCGGCCCGCATCGCGCGTATGCGTGGGCAGGCGATTGCGTCGACTGACTACAAGCAGGATCCGCGCTGGCTCACCGCACTGGGCGCTTTGCGGGATGCACAGCTGATCTAGCGCTTTTCCTGCTTATTGGGCAACGGCGCAAACAACGCCTCGATATCGTCGTTGCCCAACTGCCAATCCCCCGTCGTACGCCCATCCAGCACGCCCGCTGCCAGGTCGGATTTTTCCTTCTGCAGGTGCTGGATTTTCTCCTCCACCGTGCCCCGCGCAATCATCTTATAGACGAACACCGGCTTCTCCTGGCCGATGCGGTATGCACGGTCGGTGGCCTGGTTCTCGGTGGCCGGGTTCCACCAAGGGTCGTAGTGAATCACGGTGTCGGCTTCGGTCAGGTTCAGGCCCACGCCACCGGCCTTCAGGCTGATCAGGAAAATCTGCAACTTGCCGCTCTGGAAATCCTTCACCGGTGTGCGCCGGTCGCGGGTCTGGCCCGTCAACAGGGCGTAAGCGACACCGCGCTTTTTCAGCTCCACTTCGATCAGGCTCAACATCGAGGTGAACTGGGAAAACAACAGGATCCGGCGACCTTCCTCAAACAGCTCTTCGAGCATTTCCATCAGGCTGTCGAGCTTGCCCGAGCTGCTGCCGCGGGTGGGCAGGGTCGCGTCGTTGACCAGGCGCAGGTCGCAGCACACCTGGCGTAGCTTCAGCAGTGCTTCAAGGATGATGATCTGGCTGCGCGCCACGCCTTTGCGGGTGATTTCGTCGCGGACCTTTTTATCCATGGCCAGGCGCATGGTTTCGTACACATCACGCTGAGCCTCATTGAGATCGACCCAGTGAATGATTTCGGTCTTGGGCGGCAGCTCCGTGGCCACCTGCTCCTTGGTGCGGCGCAGCAGGAAGGGTTTGATACGGCCGTTGAGGTGCTGCAATCGCATCTCACTGGCGCGCTTTTCGATGGGAACACGGTAGTCGCGGTTGAAGCTCTTGACGTCGCCCAGCCAGCCCGGCAGCAGGAAGTGGAACAGCGACCACAACTCGCCCAGGTGGTTTTCCAGCGGTGTACCGCTCAGGCACAGGCGCTGCCGGGCATTCAGCTCGCGCGCGGCCTGGGCAGCCTTACTGGAAGGGTTCTTGATGTACTGGGCTTCATCGAGGATCAGCACATGCAAGGGCAGGGCGGCCAGGTGCTCGATGTCCTTGGGTAGCAGGGCGTAGGTGGTCAACAGCAGGTCGTAGTCCTGCAGGCTGGCGAAGTGTTTTTTGCGCGTGGCCCCGTACAGCGCCAGCACCTTGAGTTGCGGGGTGAAGTGCGCCGCTTCGTCGAGCCAGTTGGGGATCAGGCTGGTGGGCATCACCACCATGCACGGCCGGTCCAGGCGTCCGGCGATCTTTTCACTGAGGATATGCGCCAGGGTCTGCAGGGTTTTGCCCAGGCCCATGTCATCCGCAAGTATGCCGCCCACCTCCAGTTGGCGCAGCGACTGCATCCAGCTCAACCCTTCCAGTTGATAAGGCCGCAAGGTCGCGTTCAGGCCTTCGGGCGCCACGCAGGTGAAGTCCTTGATGTCCCGCAGGCGCTGGGCAAAGTTGCGGATCTTCTCGCCGCCCTCCCATTGCAGGGGCAGGTCTTCCAGCGGGTTGAGGCGAATAGCATCGGCCTTGGCCAGGCGCAGCGCGGTGGTGCCGGGCTCCTGCAGGTAAAACTCGCCGAGGGTGGCCAGTACCGGTTTCAGGCGGCCGTAGGGCAGGGCCACTTGCAGCGGGCCGTGGCCGCCATTGGGCAGGCCGGGGATATTCACCAGGATCAGCTCGTCATCCCGGCGCCGCGCGAGTTTTTCCGGGTTGAGGATCTCGGTGTGGGAGCGCATCAGGTTGAGCAGGATCGGCAGCAGGCTCAGGCGCTCACCGTTGACGATAATCCCCAGTTCCAGGTCGAACCAGTCGCGCTCGGGGCCTTCATCGACGGTGGCGTACCAGTCGTCGACGGCGCTCAGGTCAAACCCGAAGTCATCATCGATCTGCAGTTCCCAACCCTCGGCCCGCAGGGTCGGCGAGGCGTTGAGGGTGAAGTTCAGCCAGGCGCTGTCATTGACCATCTCGAACAGCTCGCCGGCGCTTTCCGGCAAGGCCTTGCTCTGGCGCGTGGCGATCTTGAAACCGAGCAGGCGCAGTTGTTCGCGATAGGGCTGCTCCAGCTCGGGATGGCGCTTGATGCGCAGGCTCTGGGTTTCCTGGCGCACGATGATGTCGGCGTTCTTCTGCCCGCTGACATAGTTGCCCAGGTAGTTGAACGACAACGCCGCACGGTGCTGGATATAGCGTTGCATCTTGCCGTTGCGCGGCTCAAATGCGCTGAACTCGACGCTGGCCAGCCACAGGCGCGGCACGGGCACCACATCCTCCATCACCACCTGCGGCAACACCACGCGGTTATCCAGCACGGCCTGGAGTTTTTCCAGCAACTCGGCATCCTGGGCCGCCGCCGGGTAGGCCAGGGTTTCCTGGACCTTGAGCAGCACCGCCGCGATGTGTTTGCAGTTGGTGTGCACCGGGCAGGTACAGCGGCTGTCCACCAGGATCAGCGCGCCCTTGGCCGATTCGCGCAATGAGATGGTCTGCCGGTAAACGTTGCCCCCCGAGCCTTCGCAACTGGCGATGATGGTGCTGTCGCCGGACTCGACGATGCGCACACGGTTTTCCAGGGCATAGCGCCGCCCGCGCTCCAGGCTTTGTTCTTTGAAGCGATTGGCCCATGAAGGGGCCAGGGGTTTGGTCAACGGCGACGTCAGGGGCATGGCGCTGGATCAGTCCTGAATGTCGGGTGGGGGTGCGCTGGGTGGCTTGGCGGTCAGCGAAGTGATCTTGATCAGCAGTGCCAGGTGGCCGCCGTCCAGGTAGTTGAGCTGGTTGTTCTTGGTGCGCACGTCTTTCTGGCTCAGGTGTTCGCTGGCCACCACGCTGCCGTTGCTGTCGAACGTGTTGAGCCAGAAGTCCGCATCGATATCCGTGAAGCGCCCCAGTTGCAGGCTCAACACGCCCTCGATGGGGAACTGGCCGAACTGCTCCTGGCCGTCGGTGATCGCGATCCTGACCGGCTGCTCGCCGAGGTTCTGTTCCCAGGCCTTGTGCGCCAGCACGGTGAAGCTGTTATCGGCGTTGAGTTTGTCGACGATATTGTTCAGGCGCGGCGGGCTCAGCCTGTCGCCCAACCGCTGCGCGCCCGCATCCCAGTTTTCCGGCGCAGCGCGGCTGTTGAGCGCCGGCTCCGCGTTCTGGCGTACCAGGATCATTTCCACCTGGTACGGACTGTCGGCAAATGCCGAAGGCGCGAGTACCACCAACAACAGGCTCAGAATGCGGAACAGGCGCATTGGGGCGTCCTTCAAGCAGATTTCGGGATGAGGCGCTCGAACAACGCCTCCAATGTATTAAAGCGTTCTTCGGCACGTTCCATCGGCACCATGAACTTGAACAGCGTAGCCCCTTCGAACTTGTAGCGATTGGGCTGGCCCTGGATCAGCTTGATCAGCACCAGGGGGTCCACCGGCGTCTGCGCTTCGAACTCGATACGCCCGCCTTGCGGCCCGGCGTCGACTTTCTTGATCCCGAGCTGCTCGGCCTGCAATTTGAGCAGGGTCAGGCGCACCAGGTTCTTGGTCGGCTCGGGCAGCAGGCCGAAGCGGTCGATCATCTCCACCTGCAGGTCCTTGAGGCCCTCTTCGTCGGTGGCCGAGGCGATGCGCTTGTACAGGATCAGGCGTGCATGCACATCCGGCAGGTAGTCTTCGGGGATCAACGCCGGCAAGCGCAGGTTGATTTCCGGACCGCCGCCCAGGGGCTGGTCGAGGTTTGGCTGCTCGCCCTTGCGGATGGCTTTCACCGCGCGTTCGAGCATCTCCATATACAGGGTGAAGCCGACGGCCTGGATTTGCCCGCTCTGGCCATCGCCCAGCAGTTCGCCGGCACCGCGGATTTCCAGGTCGTTGGTGGCCAGGACAAAACCGGCGCCCAGGTCCTGGGTGTTGGCGATCGCTTCCAGGCGCTTCTCGGCGTCCCCGGTGATCTGCTGGCGGGGCGGCGTCAGCAGGTAGGCATACGCCTGGTGGTGACTGCGCCCAACCCGGCCGCGCAGCTGGTGCAGCTGGGCCAGGCCGAACTTGTCCGCCCGTTCGATGATGATGGTGTTGGCGCTAGGCACGTCGATGCCGGTCTCGATGATGGTCGAGGCGATCAGCACGTTGAAGCGCTTGTGGTAGAAGTCGCTCATCACCTGTTCGAGATCGCGTTCGCGCATCTGCCCGTGGCCGATGGCGATGCGTGCTTCCGGCACCAGTTCGGCGAGGTCGGCGGCGCATTTCTCGATGGTTTTTACGTCGTTGTGCAGGTAGTACACCTGGCCGCCACGCAGCAATTCCCGCAGCAGCGCTTCCTTGACTGTGCTTTTGTTCTGCTCCATCACGAACGTGCGCACCGACAGGCGCCGCGCCGGCGGCGTGGCGATGATCGACAGGTCGCGCATGCCCGACACCGCCATGTTCAGCGTACGCGGAATCGGCGTGGCGGTGAGGGTAAGGATGTCGACCTCGCTGCGCAGGGCCTTGAGCTGTTCTTTCTGACGCACACCGAAGCGGTGTTCTTCGTCGATGATCACCAGGCCCAGGTTCTTGATCTTTACATCGTCCGACAGCAGCTTGTGCGTGCCGATCACGATGTCGATCTTGCCTTCGGCGAGGTCGGCGACGGCGGCATTCACCTCCTTGGCGGACTTGAAGCGGCTCATCACTTCCACGGTCACCGGCCAGTCGGCAAAGCGGTCACGGAAGCTGTTGTAGTGTTGCTGGGCGAGCAGGGTGGTCGGCACCAGGATCGCCACTTGCTTGCCGCCGTGTACCGCAATAAAGGCCGCGCGCATGGCCACTTCGGTCTTGCCGAAGCCCACGTCGCCGCACACCAGGCGGTCCATCGGCTTGGGCGCGAGCATGTCGGCGCGCACCGCTTCGATGGTGGTTTGCTGGTCCGGGGTTTCTTCGAAGGCGAAGCCGGCGCTGAAGGTGGCGTAGTCGGCCTTCGGGTCGGCGAAGGCATACCCTTCGCGCGCCGCACGACGGGCATAGATGTCGAGCAGTTCGGCGGCGACATCGCGCACTTGCTCGGCGGCCTTGCGCTTGGCTTTCTGCCAGGTCTCGGAGCCCAGGCGGTGCAACGGCGCCAGGGCGTCGTCGCTGCCGGTGTAGCGGGCGATCAGGTGCAGGTTGGCCACCGGCACGTAGAGCTTGGCGCCCTCGGCGTATTCCATGGTGAGGAATTCGGCGGCCTGGTTGTCGATCTCCAGGGTCTGCAGGCCCAGGTAGCGGCCGACACCGTGGTCGATATGCACCACCGGCGCGCCTTCGCGCAGTTCCGTGAGGTTTTTGATCACCGCATCGTTGTTGGCGTCGGCGCGTTTTTCACGGCGGCGACGCTGCATCACGCGCTGGCCGAACAGCGGGCTTTCGGCGATCAGCGCGAGCGCCGGGTCATCCAGCAGCAGGCCTTCGTCCAGTGGCGCGATGGTGATCGCCAGGCGCTCTTTGCTGGCGACAAAATCCGGCCAGCTGTCGACGGTTTTCGGCCGCAGCTTCAGGCGTTCCAGCAGCTCCAGCAGCACTTCACGGCGCCCGGCGGATTCGGCGGTGAACAGCACGCGGCCGGGGAAGTCGCCGAGGAAGTTCGAGAGTGCTTCCAGGGGTTGCGTGGCTTTGGCCTGGATCGCCAGGTCCGGCAACGTCGCCGCAGGGAAGCGCTCGCGGCCGCTGCCGGTGTCCACATCCTGCTGGCTGGCGACCACGCGCGGCCAGTTTTTCAGGCGGGCGAAACAGTCTTCCACCGGCAGGAACAGCTCGGCGGGCGGTAATAAAGGCCGGGAAGGATCGACGCGGCGCTCTTCATAGCGGTTACGCACGTCGTTCCAGAAGTTTTCCGCCGCCTGTTCGATGCCCGGCAACGAGAACACCTGGGTGTCCTGGGGCAGGTAGTCGAACAGGGTCGAGGTTTCGTCGAAGAACAGCGGCAGGTAGTACTCGATGCCCGCCGGGGTAATCCCGCTGCTCAAGTCCTGGAAGATCGGGCAGCGGCGGAAGTCCACGTCAAAGCGTTCACGGAAGCGCGCCTTGAAGCGCGTGACCGCGTCCTTTTGCAGCGGGAACTCCCGTGCCGGCAACAGCTTGATCGACTCGACCTTGTCGATGGACCGCTGGTTTTCCGGGTCGAAGGTGCGCAGGGTCTCGATTTCGTCATCGAACAGGTCGATGCGGTACGGCAACTTGCTGCCCATGGGGAACAGGTCGATCAGCGCACCACGCACGGCGAATTCACCGTGTTCATACACCGTGTCGACGCAGCGGTAGCCGCTGGCTTCGAGGCGCGTGCGCATCTGTTCCACGTCGAGCTTCTGGCCGATATCCAGCACCAGGCTGCTGCCCAGCAGGAACTTGGTCGGCGCCAGGCGGTGCAGGGCGGTGGTGATCGGCACCACCAACACACCGTGGGCCAGTTCCGGCAGGCGGTACAGGCTGGCGATGCGCTGGGAGATGATGTCCTGGTGCGGAGAGAACAGGTCGTAGGGCAGGGTTTCCCAGTCGGGAAAATGCAGCACCGGCAAATCGGGGGCGAAGAAGCTCAGCTCCTGCTCCAACCGTTCGGCGCTTTGGCTGTCGGCGGTAAGCAGCAGGGTAAAGCGCTTGGCTGCGCTGGCAGCCTCGGCAATGGCCAGGCTCAGGGCGGCACCGGGCAGGTTGCCCCAGTGCTGTTTACCTGCCGCGGCAGGGAGAAGCGGTAGACGCAGAACGGGCACGGAAGGTTGAGCTCCAAGCGTTGCGACAAAGTCGGTAATTGTAACGGCCCGGGGTGCCGCCTGTCAGTTGCTGACTGAGCCTATTACGGTTTGTAGGAAATGTAGTGGCTAAGACAAACAAAGCAGCCTTTTGACTCATTATGTAGTGCCGTTTTGCACGGATGTTTCGGAGAGTTACGGACAAGTTGGCGGCACTGCGCCATTGGTGGCCTTCTGAAACCCGCGTGTTTCCTGGCCTGTAGCGGGGTGGTATTTTTTTGCAAGGGCTTTTTGTTGTGGTTGGCGCATTGCTCAACGGGCGGTCGGACGACATAATGTAGCCCCTTTTTTCAGCCCCTACATGTGGAAGGTTCCCGTGACTCAGAAGCCCGACCAGTGTCTTGGTGAATGGATCGACCGTGAAGCACTCGCAGAAGCGATGATCCCGCTTATCGGTCAGCTGTACCGCAATAACAATGTGGTGAGCTCGATCTATGGCCGCAGCCTGATCAACCAATCAGTCATCGCGATTCTCAAGGCGCATCGCTTTGCTCGCCATCGTTCCGCCGACGACAGCGAACTCTCCGTCCACGAAACATTCCCCCTGCTCAAGGCCATGAGCGAGCTCAAGCTCGGCGCGGCTTCGGTAGACCTGGGCAAGCTGGCCTACAAGTTCCGCAAGGAAGGTGCCGGCCGCAGCGCCGAGCAGTTCGTGCGTGAAGAAATGGCCGATGTGGTGGGCCAGCAAAACGCCGCTGCCCGCAAAGGCACCGACGTTGTCCTCTACGGTTTCGGTCGTATCGGCCGCCTGCTGGCGCGCATCCTGATCGAAAAAACCGGTGGCGGCGACGGCCTGCGCCTGCGTGCCATCGTGGTGCGCAAAGGCGCCGAGAACGACCTGACCAAACGCGCCAGCCTGCTGCGTCGCGATTCGGTACACGGTTCGTTCAACGGCACCATCACCATCGACGAAGAAAACAACACCATCACCGCCAACGGCAACCTGATCCAGGTGATCTACGCGAAGAACCCGACCGAGGTGGATTACACCCAGTACGGCATCAAGGACGCCCTGCTGGTGGACAACACCGGCGTATGGCGTGATGCCGAAGGCCTGGGCCAGCACCTGGCCTGCCCGGGCATCGACCGCGTCGTGCTGACCGCGCCTGGCAAAGGCAAGCTCAAGAACATCGTGCACGGCATCAACCACGGTGAAATCACCGCTGACGACAAGATCGTGTCCGCCGCCTCCTGCACCACCAACGCCATCGTGCCGGTGCTCAAGGCCGTTAATGACAAGTTCGGCATCGTCAACGGCCACGTTGAAACCGTTCACTCGTACACCAACGACCAGAACCTGATCGACAACTTCCACAAGGGCGATCGCCGTGGCCGCAGCGCCGCGCTGAACATGGTCATCACCGAGACCGGTGCCGCCACCGCCGCTGCCAAGGCCTTGCCTGAGCTGGCCGGCAAGCTGACCGGTAACGCGATCCGTGTGCCGACGCCGAACGTGTCGATGGCCATTCTCAACCTGAACCTTGAGAAAGCCGCTACCCGTGAAGAGATGAACGAGTACCTGCGCTACATGGCGCTGCACTCCGACCTGCACAAGCAAATCGACTTCGTCAATTCCCAGGAAGTGGTGTCCACCGACTTCGTTGGCTCGCGCCACGCCGGTGTAGTGGACGCGGAAGCGACCATTACCCAGGACAACCGCGTTGTACTGTACGTCTGGTACGACAACGAGTTCGGCTACAGCTGCCAGGTGGTTCGCGTGATGGAAGACATGGCCGGGGTCAACCCGCCTGCGTTCCCGCGCTAAGCCTTTGCACTGAATGAAAAAGCCCCGACTGGTTCGGGGCTTTTTCATGGCAGCGGGTTTTGTGTTGCCGAGCAGGGCCTGATCGGCAGCAGGCTCCTTCCCACATTTCGAGGTGTGAATACCTTCAAATGTGGGAGGGGGGCTCGCCCCCGATAGCGGTAGTTCAGCGTATGCCTGCCTAACGGGCAGGCCATTTTCATTTCAGCAGTTTGCCGCGCAAGTCATCGGACAAACCCTTGGGCGCCAGCCAAATGCCCAGGTAGGCCCTTGCCAGCGCGTCATTGCGGCTGCTGAACACCACCTGCCCATTGATCTCCAGATTCAGGCCACGGCCGGGGCGAAAGTCCAGGGCGTAGCGATCACCGCTGCGGATGTTACGAAAGCTGGCGTGCAACTGGTCGACTTCAAGCTTCAGGCGAGGGCTGGCTTGCTGGCGCTCCAAGGTGGCCACCGCCGCCTTGATCACATCGTTGCGGTCGATGTCGCGAAAGTAATACAGCACAAGGCGCAGCGGCTGTTGCGAGTCCCATGCCTGCCTGGCGCTCCCATTTTGCGGGGCATACAGCGCAGCCGCGTACACATCCGCCCAGAGGTAGGTGAACACCGTCTGGTTTTTCAGCGCCAGTCCATGGGCTTGCGCAGGAAAATCGGCTTGCCGGAGGCGGTCTGCCTCACTCGCATGCACCACAACCGAAAAAATCATCATTAAACAGAAAACGACATGCCGCATAATGGCCCGTCCTGCAAAGGTGCGTGTCAGCAGTGTAATGCCGGTTTCCTGTTCCTGTAGTAAAGGCAAAACTGGCCTACGACGCGACCAAGGGTTAATGTGCGCGGCGTTGAGCCTTATATAGACTGTGCCCCGGTTCACACACTTGAGCCAAATTGTCCTTCATGACCGCTGGCCGCGGCATGATTTAGCCAGGCGTCCAACCGTGCGCCTGGCCTGTTCTGAGGAGTACGCATGGCTGTCTACAACTACGACGTGGTGGTACTGGGTTCCGGCCCGGCTGGAGAAGGTGCGGCGATGAACGCCGCGAAGGCAGGGCGCAAGGTGGCAATGGTCGATAGCCGTCGCCAGGTCGGCGGTAACTGCACCCACCTGGGCACCATCCCGTCCAAGGCTCTGCGTCACTCGGTGCGCCAGATCATGCAGTTCAACACCAACCCGATGTTCCGGGCCATTGGTGAGCCGCGCTGGTTCTCGTTCCCGGACGTGCTGAAAAGCGCCGAGAAGGTCATCTCCAAGCAAGTCGCTTCGCGCACCGGCTACTACGCCCGTAACCGTGTCGACCTGTTCTTCGGCACCGGCAGCTTCGCCGACGAGCAAACCGTCGAAGTGGTGTGCGCCAACGGCGTGGTCGAGAAGCTGGTGGCCAAGCACATCATCATCGCCACCGGTTCGCGCCCGTATCGTCCGGCGGATATCGATTTTCACCACCCGCGTATCTACGATAGCGACACCATCCTCAGCCTGGGCCACACCCCGCGCAAGTTGATCATCTACGGCGCCGGCGTGATCGGCTGTGAATACGCCTCGATCTTCAGCGGCCTGGGCGTGCTGGTGGAGCTGGTGGACAACCGCGACCAGTTGCTGAGCTTCCTCGACTCGGAAATTTCCCAGGCGTTGAGCTACCACTTCAGCAACAACAACATCACCGTGCGTCACAACGAAGAATACGAGCGGGTCGAAGGCCTGGACAACGGCGTGATCCTGCACCTCAAGTCCGGCAAGAAGATCAAGGCCGATGCCTTGCTGTGGTGCAACGGCCGTACCGGCAATACCGACAAGCTCGGCATGGAAAACATCGGGGTCAAGGTCAACAGCCGCGGCCAGATCGAAGTCGACGAGAACTATCGTACCTGCGTGCCGAACATCTACGGCGCCGGTGACGTGATCGGCTGGCCAAGCCTGGCCAGTGCGGCGCATGACCAGGGCCGTTCGGCGGCCGGCAGCATTGTCGACAACGGCAGCTGGCGTTATGTGAACGACGTGCCGACCGGGATCTACACGATTCCCGAGATCAGCTCGATCGGCAAGAACGAGCACGAACTGACCAAGGCCAAGGTGCCTTACGAAGTGGGCAAGGCGTTCTTCAAGAGCATGGCGCGTGCGCAGATCGCCGGTGAGCCGCAAGGCATGCTCAAGATCCTGTTCCACCGCGAAACCCTGGAAGTCCTCGGCGTGCATTGCTTCGGCTACCAGGCTTCGGAGATCGTGCACATCGGCCAGGCGATCATGAACCAGCCGGGTGAGCAAAATACCCTCAAGTATTTCGTCAACACCACGTTCAACTACCCGACCATGGCCGAAGCCTATCGGGTAGCGGCCTACGACGGCCTCAACCGGCTTTTTTGAGCGGCTCCGGCCGGTGGCCTGAGCCGGCCGGGGAGACCGATTTCAGTAATTCTCGAGGGTGGCAGTGGCCAAACCGGGAAAGTCTGTAATCAGGCTATCTACGCCGAAGTCGGCGAGCCTGCGCATCAGCGCAGGTTCGTTGACCGTCCACACGGACACATGCAAACCCTGGCGCTGGGCTTTTTCCAGGCGTTCGGGGGTGCACAACGTCCAGTTCAACGCCAGCATCTCACAGCCATAGTTCTGCGCGACCTTCAGCGGGTCGAGCCAGGCATATTCGGCGACGAGCCCGCGTGACAGGTCGGGGGTGAGTTCAACCGCTGCTTTCAACACTTCCCGCGAGCTTGAGGTCACGGTGACCTTGTCCATCAGGCCGAAACGCACGGCCATCTCACGAATGGCCAGCACGGTGGTCGCGGCGCGGGTGCGCGAGGCGCTTTTGACTTCCAGTTGCCAGTGATCGAAGTCGCACTGTTCGAACAGCTCTTCCAGGCGCGGAATCGGGCAAGGCTTGACCCAGCCCGGGCCGCCTTTGCGCGCGTCCATCTTCACCAGGTCTGCCGCCGAATACTCGACGACTTTGCCGCGCCGGTCGGTGGTGCGCTTGAGGGTCGGGTCGTGGATGACCATCAGCTCGCCGTCCATGGACAGGTGCAAATCCAGTTCGCAGCGGCGTACACCGTGCTTGAGACACGCCTGGAAGCTGGTCAGGGTGTTTTCCGGTGCTTCGCCTTTGGCACCGCGGTGGCCGTAGATCAGGGTCACAGTTGCTCCTTTACGCCAGGTTGTCTGGCAGGGTGAATTCGAGAGTTCAGGTGTCTTGGGCGTCGCTCTGTTCCCGTGCCAGGCGCCGTTCCTGCGCCTGTTTCTGCAGGATGTAGCGCGCCAGTAGCTGGCGTTGGGCATCGGTCATGGCTTCGAATTCCGTGCCGACGTCGAAGCCTGTGCCCTTGGGATCGCAATGGGTAACCCGCGCGCGCAGCAGCAGGCCGAGCGCCTGGGGCATCAGCACCAGCTTGACCGCCAGGTGCGCACCCACCGTCAGGGGGGAGGGGTGTTGGAAATCGATGCCGCCTTCGGAAATGATCACCGGCTGCGGAGCGCCGACCTCATCCAGCAGGCCGCGGGCCATGATTTGGCTGAGCAAATCCAGGCGTTTGTTCTGCACCCGGAGGAAGGCGACGAGGGTGCGATCCTTCTCGCTGAGCTGGCGCAGCAGGTGCTGGGCTTCAAATTCGCTCAGGTGCAGTTCACTGAGCAGATTGAACAGCGGTGAATCATCCAGCAACACTTCCTTGCTCGCCGCTTCGGGGGCAGACAGGCTTTTGATTTGGAGTGCGATCATGTCGTCGATACGGTAGTATTCGCGGCGCTCTTCTTCATCTAATGTCGACATGGCGAACCCCAGGTAACGGTAATGGTCTGAGTGTAAAGCTGCTTACCAGACCCCGCCACCGGGACGTCTTCTTTTCCTCCGAACAAGCCCCGACATGTTCAGACCTCTCTTCGTATTTATTGGCACGCGTTATACCCGTGCAAAGCGTCGCAATCATTTTGTGTCGTTCATTTCCTTGACCTCGATGATCGGTCTCGCCCTTGGCGTGGTCGTGATGATCGTGGTGCTGTCGGTGATGAACGGCTTCGATCATGAGATGCGCACCCGCGTGCTGGGCATGGTGCCCCACGCGACCATCGAGGGCGATGCGCCCATCAGCGACTGGCAAAGCCTGGCCGCCAAGGTCAAGCAGAACCCCAAGGTAGTGGCCGTGGCGCCGTTTACCCAGATGCAGGGGCTGCTGACCAACGACGGCAAGGTGCAGAAAATCCTGCTCAATGCCATCGACCCGGCCCAGGAACGCAACGTCTCGATCATCGACAAGTTCATGTTGCAGGGCAAACTCGACGATCTGGCCCCCGGCAGCTTTGGCATTGTCATCGGTGACAAGGCGGCGGCCAAGCTCGGCGTCGGCATCGGCGACAAGCTGACCTTCGTCGCGCCGGAAGTCACCGTGACGCCGGCCGGCATGTTCCCGCGCATGAAGCGCTTTACCGTGGTCGGCACCTTCCACGTCGGCGCCGGCGAGATCGACGGCTACCTCGGCCTGACCAACCTCACCGACCTGGCCCGCCTGCATCGCTGGCAGCCGGACCAGGTGCAAGGCCTGCGCCTGAAGTTCAACGACTTGTTCGATGCCCCGCGCGGCGCCTGGGAAATCGCCCAGCACCTGGGTGAAAGCCAGTACTACGCCCGCGACTGGACCCGCACCCACGGCAACCTGTACCAGGCCATCCGCATGGAAAAAGCCATGATCGGCCTGCTGTTGCTGCTGATCGTCGCGGTCGCGGCCTTCAACATCATCTCCACGCTGGTGATGGTGGTGAATGACAAGAAGGGCGACATCGCCATCCTGCGTACCCTGGGTGCTACGCCGGGGCAGATCATGGCGATCTTCATGGTGCAGGGCACCGTGATTGGCGTGGTCGGCACCTTGATCGGCACGGCGGTAGGCATCTTGGCCGCGCTGAACGTCAGTGCCGCCATCGCCTTGCTTGAAAAAGTGATCGGCCACAAGTTCCTCAACGCCGACGTCTACTTCATCGATTACCTGCCGTCCCAGGTGCAAGCCCAGGACGTGCTGATGGTGGGCGGCGCCGCGTTGGTCCTGAGTTTCCTTGCCACCCTGTATCCAGCCTGGCGCGCGGCACGTACCCAGCCAGCACAGGCCTTACGTTATGAGTGAATCGGGCATGAGTGAAAAAGCAATCCTGAGCTGCCGCAACCTGGGCAAATCCTACGAGGAAGGCCCGGAGTCGGTCGTGGTGCTGTCCAACCTGCAACTGGAACTGCATCCCGGCGAGCGCGTGGCGATCGTCGGCAGTTCCGGTTCCGGCAAAAGTACCTTGCTCAACCTGTTGGGCGGCCTCGATACGCCGTCCCAGGGCAGCGTATGGCTGGCCGGTGAAGAACTGTCGGCTTTGAATGAAAAGGCCCGTGGCCAGTTGCGCAACCGCTCGTTGGGCTTTGTGTACCAGTTCCACCACCTGTTGCCGGAATTCACCGCCCTGGAAAACGTGTGCATGCCGTTGCTGATCGGCAAGACCGCGATCCCGGAAGCCCGCCAGCGTGCCAAGGCCTTGCTCGAGCGCGTCGGCCTCGGCCATCGCCTGGAGCACAAACCGGCCGAACTGTCCGGCGGTGAGCGCCAGCGTGTGGCGATTGCCCGTGCCCTGGTGAACAACCCGGGGCTGGTGATGCTCGACGAGCCCACCGGCAACCTCGACTCCCACACCGCCCAGGGCATCAAGGACTTGATGCTGGAACTGAGCACCCAGATGCGCACCGCGTTCCTGGTGGTGACCCATGACATGAGCATGGCCCGCCAGATGGACCGTGTGCTGCACCTGCAGGAAGGTCATCTGGTCGCCATCTGACCTGTTTCAAGCCCGGTGCCTGACGCCGGGTTTTCTATTTTTCCAACGGTGCCCGCGAATGTTCAGACCGTTATCGATTTTCATCGGCACGCGCTATACCCGCGCCAAGCGCCGCAACCGCTTTGTTTCGTTTATCTCGATGACCTCGATGATCGGCCTCGCCCTGGGCGTGCTGGCGATGATCGTGGTGCTGTCGGTGATGAACGGCTTCCAGCGCGAAATGAGCTCGCGCATCCTTGGCATGGTGCCTCACGCCACTGTCGTCGGGGTGAATCCGATCGACGATTGGCAGCCGGTGGCCGCTGCGGCGATGAAGAATCCGCAAGTGACTGCCGCCGTACCGTTCACGCAGATGGACGGGATGTTCTCCTACAAGGGCGCGATGCAGCCGATTGAGATCAGCGGCGTCGACCCGGCCCAGGAAGGCAAGGTGTCGATCGTGGCCCAGCATATCGTGCAGGGCAAACTGGAAGACCTGAAGCCCGGCGAGTTCGGCGTGGTGGTCGGCGAAATCACCGCCCGGCGTTTTCGCCTGAATGTGGGCGACAAATTGACCCTGATCGTCCCGGAAATCAGCAGTGCGCCCGGTGGTATCACCCCGCGCATGCAGCGTCTGAACGTAGTGGGTATCTTCAAGGTCGGCGCCGAGCTGGATGGCTCCATGGCCCTCATCCACATGGCTGACGCTGCCGAGATACAGCATTGGCAGCCGAACCAGGTGCAGAGCGTGCGCCTGGCGTTGAAAGACCTGTACGCAGCGCCCAAGGTCTCGGCGGACATCGCCGCCAGCCTCGGCAGCGGCTACAAGCCCGATGACTGGACCCACACCCAGGGCAGCCTGTTCAGTGCGATGAAGATGGAAAAGACCATGATCGGCCTGTTGTTGCTGATGATCGTCGCCGTCGCGGCGTTCAACATCATCGCCACGCTGATCATGGTGGTGAACGACAAGGGTGCGGACATCGCGATCCTGCGCACCATCGGCGCCACGCCACGGCAGATCATGGCGATCTTCATGGTGCAGGGCACGGTGATCGGCATTGTCGGCACCTTGATCGGCGGCGTGCTGGGGGTGATTGCGGCGCTGAACGTGAGTGAGCTGGTGGGCTGGCTGGAGCGGGTGAGCGGGCAGCATATCTTCAGTTCGGATGTGTACTTCGTCAGCAACCTGCCTTCGGAGCTGCAAAGTGGCGATGTGGTGCTGATTTGTACGGCCGGGTTTGTGTTGAGCTTCCTGGCGACGATTTACCCGGCGTATCGGGCGGCGAAGATTGAGCCGGCGCATGCCCTTAGGTATTCGTAGTCTTTAAGACCGCTATCGGGGGCAAGCCCCTCCCACATTTGAATGTATTCACGGATCAACGTGTGGGAGGGGGCTTGCCCCCGATAGGGCCGGCCTGGCTTGCATCAATTTCCCCTGGGCAACTCAATCACAAACCTTGTCCACCCCGCCGCGGATTCACAAAAAATCCTCCCCCCGTGTGCCCGCACAATCGACTGGGTAATCGCCAATCCCAGCCCCGCATGCTCGCTGCTGCCTTCATGGCGCGCCGGGTCGGCTCGGTAGAACCGGTCGAACAGCCTCGGCAACACGTGCGCTGGAATACCTTCCCCGCTGTTTTCTACCGTCAGTGTCACGCCCCGTGCGCCTTCAACCATCCGCACGCGCACTTGGCCGCCGGCCGGGGTAAACCTGAGGGCGTTATCCAGCAGGTTCGACAGGGCCCGGCGCAGCATGCCGCGATCGCCGGCGGTTTGTGCGCCGCCTTCGCGTACCAGCGAGACCTGTGCGTCTTCTGCCAGCAACGCGAAAAACTCCAGCAACGTCTCCACTTCATCCGCCAGCACCAACGGCTCGCGCTTGGGCACCAGCAAGCCGTGGTCCGCCTTGGCCAGGTACAGCATGTCATTCACCAACTGCGCCATCCATTGCAGCTCTTCCAGGTTGCTGTGCAGCGCCTCGCGGTAATCCTCCAGGGGGCGCGGTTGGGTCAGGATGACCTGGGTCTGGGTCAGCAGGTTCGACAGGGGCGTGCGCAGTTCATGGGCAATGTCGGCGGAGAAGGCCGACAGGCGCTGGAAGGCGTCGTCCAATCGTCCGAGCATGGCATTGAAGGCCTGGGCCAGGTCGGCCAGTTCCGCCGGCATTTGCTGCTGAGGCAGGCGCTGGGTCAAGGAGTGGGCCGACACGCTGGCAGCCACTTCGCCCATGCGCCGCAACGGCCGCAAGCCACTGCGTGCAGCCCAGGCGCCCAGCAGCGCGGTGGCAAGGGCCGATAGGCCGACGGTGAGCCAGATCAAATGTTGCATGCGTTGCAGGAAGTGCTGGTGATGGGTGATGTCGAGCATCAGGGTCAGTTGCGGTGAGGCGGGCTGGCCGGGCCTCAAGGGGGCGTTGTACACGCGGTAGTCGGTGCCGGCGTTCTGCAGGGTGTGCAGGCCAGGCGCCTCGGGCAGGCTGACGTTTGGCGCATCGTCCAGCCAGCGCTGGCCGGCGGCGGTGATGCGCAATGTCAGGTCAGGCTGGCGATTGAGCTCGGCTCGCAGCTGCGCTTCGCGTTGGGCGAATGAGTCCAGTGATTCGACGCCCTGCAAGGTACTGCGCAGCGCCACCAGCTTGCTGTCGAGTTGCTGTTGGTCCAGCTCAATGAAGTGCGCCTCGCTGGCACGGTTGAACAGCACGCCGGCGAACAACGAGACCACCGCGGTGCACGCCGCAAACAGCAGGGCCAGGCGGCTGGCCAGGGACAGACGCTGGATCAATGGCTGCGCTCCTCCAGCACATAACCCATGCCGCGCACGGTATGGATCAGCTTGGTGGGGAAAGGATCGTCGACTTTCAGGCGCAGGCGCCGGATCGCGACTTCGATGATGTTGGTGTCACTGTCGAAATTCATGTCCCATACTTGGGAGGCAATCAGCGACTTGGGCAGGACTTCGCCCTGGCGGCGCAGCAGCAGCTCCAGCAGGGAGAATTCCTTGGCGGTGAGGTCGATGCGCTGGCCGTCCCGTTCGACGCGGCGGCGGAGCAGGTCCAGGCGCAGGTCGGCCAGTTGCAGGGCGGTTTCCTGCGGCGTGCTGCTGCCACGGCGCAACAGGCTGCGTACCCGCGCCAGCAGTTCGGAGAAGGCAAAGGGCTTGACCAGGTAATCGTCGGCACCCAGTTCCAGGCCGTGCACCCGGTCTTCCACGGCATCCCGGGCGGTCAGAAACAGCACCGGGATCTCCAGGCCGGCACTGCGTACCGCTTGCAGGATTTGCCAACCGTCGCGACCGGGCAGCATCACATCCAGGATCAACAGGTCATAATCGCCGGTCAGCGCCAGGTGCTGGCCGCTGGTACCGTCGGCCACCAGTTCGGTGGTGAAGCCCGCCTCGGCCAGGCCTTGGCGCAGATAGTGGCCGGTTTTCGGTTGGTCTTCGACGATCAGCAATTTCATGGGCGGCTCTTGGCAACAGTTCACGAGGGGCTTTATACCCTGGGTGCCAGGGGAAGGGCGCAACCTGACAAAGTTGTAATCTAGCAGTCAGCTGGCTGGCAGCGGCGCACTCTTAGAGTGCTGTCCAAGCAGGTTGCACACTTTTTGGAGAATCGAGATGGCATTGCGTACACCCCTGTTGTTGGCGGGCTGCCTGTTGGCGTTGAGTTTCAATGCAATGGCGGATGCGGCCCATACCTATGCGTTCGGCCAGCCGGCACCGGCGGATAAGGCCACACGCACCGTGGAAGTGACGCTGCAGGATATTTCCTTTTCGCCCAAGTCCCTGGACGTCAAGGCCGGTGAGACGGTGCGCTTTGTACTGGTCAACAAAGGCCAGTTGCTGCATGAATTCAACCTCGGTGACGCGGCGATGCACGCCGAACACCAGAAGGAAATGCTGCAGATGCAGGCCAGCGGCATGCTCACTTCCACGGGAATGGGCAAGATGGATCATAGTGCCATGGGCCACGGTGAAATGGGCGGCATGAAACACGACGATCCCAACAGCGTGCTGGTGGAGCCCGGCAAGACCGCTGAGCTGACCTGGACGTTCACCAAGGCCACCGGCCTGGAGTTTGCCTGCAACCTCCCCGGGCATTACCAGGCGGGCATGGTCGGCAAGCTGACCGTCGAGTAAGGCGTTTCTTAAGGGCGGGGGCAAAGGCTGGTAGACTGGCGCGGTTTATTTAGCCAGGTTTCCGCCATGCATCCCGCAGCCGAACATTCGCCGCTGGGCAAGTCCAGTGAATACATTTCCACCTACACCCCTTCGTTGCTGTTCCCGATTCCACGCGCCGCCAAATGGGCCGAGCTGGGCCTGAGCGCCGAGACCCTGCCGTACAAGGGCGTGGATTTCTGGAACTGCTTCGAGTTGTCCTGGCTGCTGCCGTCGGGCAAGCCGGTGGTGGCCATCGGTGAGTTCAGCATCCCCGCCGACTCGCCGAACATCATCGAGTCCAAGTCGTTCAAGCTGTACCTCAACTCGCTGAACCAGACCGCGTTCACCGATACACCAAGCCTGGAAGCGACCCTGCGCACCGACCTCAGCGCCGCCGCCGGCAAGCCTGTTACCGTGCGTATCCGCAGCTTGGCCGACATTGAGGCCGAAGGCGTGATGGCGTTGCCGGGCACGTGCATTGACGATCTGGATATCAGTGTCAGCAACTACGAACACCCGCGCCCGGAGCTGCTGCGTTGTGATGACTCGCGCATTGTCGAGGAGAGCGTGCACAGCCACCTGCTCAAGTCCAACTGCCCGGTGACCAGCCAGCCCGACTGGGGCAGCGTGGTGGTGGAGTACCGTGGTTCGGCGTTGGATCACGGGAGTTTGCTGGAATACCTGGTGAGCTTTCGCCAGCACTCGGATTTCCATGAACAGTGCGTGGAGCGCATTTTCCTCGACCTGCAGCGTTTGCTGAAGCCGGAGAAGTTAACGGTGTATGCGCGCTATGTGCGGCGCGGCGGGTTGGATATCAACCCTTACCGCAGTACTGAGGATGTGGCGTTCCAGAACGTGCGCCTGGCCCGTCAGTAAGCAAAGGTGGGAGGGGGCAAGCCCTCTCCTACCTTTTGGTTCTGCGCCTGGCTTGGGCTCGGGTCAGATCCCCATATTGCTCAAGGTGATCATGATATTGCGCAGTGTCCCGGAAATCACCGGGTGCTCAGCGTCGAACTCTATGGCAGCTTGGCTCACATCGTCGGAAATACTCGGCGTTTGAGTGGCTGGTTCAAGTTCAAGTTGCAATTCAAACTTGGCAATCAAGGCTTGCAGAGCATCACGTTTTTCTTCCGACAGCGGCGGCTCCTGTTCCAGCTGCCCGCGCAGGATCTCGACCTGTTCTTCCAGTTTTTTGCGATCAGGCATGACGTTCTTCCTTTTATCGATAGGCACTGGCATAGACCACGGCACGCCGTGAAAGGTCTACGGACTGACCTGTAGATTAATCCACGGGCGCCGACTGTGCATGATCTCGATCAGGGCTTCTCGCCTTTGAGCTGGCGCAGGCTGATGTCGGCCAGGCAGGTGCCGAGTTCACCGAGGTGATCGATCACCGAGTGGACCCCCAGGCCATAGAGCTCAACGGTGGCTTTGCCGCGCCTGTGCTCGCGTTCCTTGTCGCTCAGCGCCTGCCACTGCTCAGGCGCCAGGCCGCACAATGAACCACAGGAGGCCAGGCCAATGGTCCACAAGCCGGCATTCAGGCCCGATTGCAACAGGCGCGGCTCGCCGCTGACCAGTACGCAACCTTCCAGGCGTTCAATGTTGAGTTCCATCAAGGCTTGCCAGCAGGCATGAGGGGCGGGCCAGCGGATGGAGGAGGGGGATGCGGCCTTGAGCCAGTTGGGCAGTACGGCGGCCAGTGGTGTGGTTACCGAAGGCGGCAGTTCATCCAGCCAGGCACAGGGGACGCCTTGTTCCTTGAGGCTGCGCAGGATTTTCAGGGCGCCGGGTGTGGCTTGGGAGTCCGGGGAGGGTGAATCGGTGCGCGCCCGGGAACCAAAGTCCACCAGGCAACCACTCAGGCCAAACAGAACAGCAGTCAAGGCGGGCGCGTTGGCGATGGCTATCTCGGCGTGAGGCATGTCGACATCCCTGAAATAGCTGTGACGCTATCGGGGCAGGATGACAAGCAGATGACAGCGGGGTAATTGTAGGAAAATTGTCCATTTGTGTTAGGACGATTCCTAGCAGCTGCCTAATTGGACACTTCCGTCATATACTGACGGCCTTATTCAGGGCATAGCGCCCATGACAGACCATTCAAGGAGCAAAAGCTATGCGCTGGAGCCACTACTTCGCTCAGCTATCGGTGTGTGCCACTGTCCTGCTGGCGCCTTTCGCTGCACAGGCTGCATCGGAAGATGATCCATGGGAAAGCGTCAACCGCCCGATCTTCACCTTCAACGACACCGTTGATACCTATGCCCTCAAGCCATTGGCCCAAGGCTATCAGTGGATCACTCCGCAATTTGTCGAAGATGGTATCCACAACTTCTTCCGCAATATCGGCGATGTCGGCAACCTGGCCAACAACGTGCTGCAGCTCAAACCCCACAATGCCGGGGTCGACACTGCGCGCTTGCTGGTTAACACCACGTTCGGCGTGCTGGGCTTTATCGACGTCGGCACCAAAATGGGGCTGCAACGCAGTGATGAAGACTTCGGCCAGACCCTCGGTTACTGGGGCGTGGGCAGCGGTCCCTACGTGATGATCCCGCTGCTGGGCCCGAGCACCTTGCGTGATGCACCGTCCAAATACGTGGACAGCTACACCCAACCGTACCGCTATATGAACGATATCGGCTGGCGCAACAGCACCATGGGCCTGAACATCGTTGACACCCGTGCCAGCCTGCTCGACAGCGAGAAATTGATCACCGGCGACAAGTACACCTTTATCCGCAATGCCTACCTGCAGAACCGCGAGTTCAAGGTCAAGGACGGCAAGGTCGTCGACGACTTTTAAGCTGTGATGTTTTGAAATGAAAAAAAGGCGACCCTGGCGGTCGCCTTTTTTGTGCGCGGGTTTCAGCGCATTTTCAGGATCCTAAGCCCGAGTTGTTGCTCGTCGCCCACGGTTTTGGTCCAGACCACTTCCGTGTCAGCCTCCAGGCCCTTGAGCGCCGCGTGCTCTGAATCAATGCGCACGGTGAGCAGGTCTCCCACCGCGAACTGACGCGGTGCCTGCACCTGCATCCCGGAGCTGGAAAGGTCCACGCAAACCCCGGCAAACTCCTGGCCTTCGTGGAGCAAAGATACTTCGGCATCCACCCGCATGCGGATGAAATCGCGTTTTTCGGCGTAGTCGCGCTCGTGTTCGCCCATCGGTTCCATCCTTACTTTGTGTTGTGGTCTTGGCTGTTCTTATAACTCCCGGTGATTTGCGATGTAAAGACGCCCGGCGACCATCGGCATGAGCTTGAAACCCCCGGCGGATGGGAGTACCGTCTGCGCCTTAGAAGGGCACCTCTGCTTTACAGTTGTGCATGGGAAAAATCCCATTGCGTTGTAGTACAGAGAGGCTAGAAAGCGAATCCAGTACGTGAGCCCGGCCATTGCCGAGCCACCTACGCCAACCTAATTCTGGCGCCGTTTGCCCACATGCAAAAAACCAGTGCCACGCTGCTGATAATCGATGACGACGAAGTAGTGCGCGCGAGCCTCGCGGCCTATTTGGAAGACAGTGGCTTCAGCGTCCTGCAGGCCAGTAATGGCCAACAGGGTCTCCAGGTATTCGAGCGCGACCAGCCCGACCTCGTGATCTGCGACCTGCGCATGCCCCAGATGGGCGGCCTGGAGCTGATTCGCCAGGTGACCGAGCTTGCCCCGCAGACGCCGGTGATTGTCGTGTCCGGTGCCGGCGTCATGAACGATGCCGTCGAAGCGTTGCGTCTGGGCGCTGCCGACTACCTGATCAAGCCCCTCGAAGACCTGGCGGTACTGGAGCACTCTGTGCGCCGCGCCTTGGATCGTGCGCGCCTGCTGGTCGAGAACCAGCGCTACCGCGAAAAGCTCGAAACCGCCAACCGCGAACTCGAAGCCAGCCTTAACCTGCTCCAGGAAGACCAGAACGCCGGTCGCCAGGTGCAGATGAACATGCTGCCGGTCAGCCCCTGGACCATCGACGAATTCCAGTTTGCTCACCAGATCATCCCGTCGCTGTACCTGTCGGGCGATTTTGTCGACTATTTCCGTGTTGACGAGCGGCGTGTCGCGTTCTACCTGGCCGATGTCTCCGGCCATGGTGCTTCCTCTGCTTTTGTCACCGTGTTGTTGAAGTTCATGACCACACGGCTGTTGTTCGAATCCAAGCGCAATGGCACCTTGCCGGAGTTTACCCCCTCCGAGGTGCTGGGCCACATCAACCGAGGCCTGATCAGCTGCAAGCTGGGCAAGCACGTGACGATGGTAGGCGGTGTGATTGATGAAGAAACCGGTCTTTTGACCTACAGCATCGGCGGTCACCTGCCGATGCCTGTTTTATACACTCCCGACAGTGTGCGTTACCTGGAAGGGCGTGGTCTGCCCGTAGGCTTGTTCAATGAAGCTACTTACGAAGACCACATCCTGGAGCTGCCGCCGACGTTCAGCCTGACGCTGATGTCCGACGGCATCCTGGACCTTCTTCCAGAGCCTACACTCAAAGAGAAAGAAGCCGCCTTGCCCCAGAAGGTCAAGTCGGCGGGCGGCAGCCTGGATGGCCTGCGGCAGGTTTTTGGATTGGCCACGCTAGGGGAGATGCCGGATGATATCGCCCTATTGGTGTTGAGCAGGAATCTTTGATGAGTACCGGAAGAATCCAATTCGCCGAGCAAGACGGGACCTTCGTCCTGAAGTTTGTCGGTGAAGTGCGCCTGACCTTGTGTTCGGCGCTGGATGCGACGATTGAGCGGATTTTCACGGCGTTGAATTTCTCGGCGATCGTGATCGATCTGACCGAAACCCGCAGCATCGATAGCACCACCCTTGGGCTGTTGGCCAAGTTGTCCATTCTGTCCCGGCAGAAGGTCGGCCTGTTGCCGACCGTCGTCACCACCCACGAAGACATCACCCGTCTGTTGCAGTCCATGGGCTTCGACCAGGTGTTCAACATCGTTGATCGCCCGATCCCTTGCCCGGAATGCCTCACCGACCTGCCGTCCCAGGATCAGTCCGAGGAAGTGGTGCGGGTCAAGGTGCTGGAAGCGCACAAGATCCTGATGGGCCTCAACGAGTCCAACCGCGAAGCCTTCCACGACCTCGTCAACGCCCTCGAGCGTCACTGATCCCAGGGATCGCCTGCTACTTTAGGGACAGCAGAGCAAAAAAGGGCGGTACCCTCACAGGTACCGCCCTTTTTGTCGCCTGCGCCGTTTACAGCTTGGCGGACAACAGTGCCTCAAGCTTCTCCTGGTCCCGGGCAAACTGACGAATCCCCTCCGCCAGCTTCTCAGTCGCCATCGCATCCTCGTTGGACTCCCAACGGAACTGCGCTTCAGTCAGATGCACTCGCGCTTCTCCGGCGTGCCCTGGCGACAACTTGCGTTCCAGCTTGCCGTCATCCGCCGCCAGCTTCTCCAGCAGGTCCGGGCTGATGGTCAGGCGATCACAGCCGGCCAGCTCTTCAATCTGGCTCAGGTTGCGGAAACTCGCACCCATCACCACGGTCTTGTAGCCATTAGCCTTGTAGTAGTTGTAGATGCGTGTCACCGACTGCACGCCCGGATCATCAGCGCCGGTGTAGTCGTTGCCATTGGCTTTCTTGTACCAGTCGTAGATACGGCCTACGAACGGTGAAATCAGGAACACGCCAGCTTCTGCGCACGCCACCGCCTGGGCAAACGAGAACAGCAGGGTCAGGTTGGTCTGGATGCCTTCTTTTTCCAGCTTCTCCGCCGCGCGGATGCCTTCCCAGGTGGACGCGATCTTGATCAGCACGCGGTCACGGCTAACCCCAGCTTTGTCGTACAGGTCGATCAGACGGTGCGCACGCTTGAGTACGGCGTCAGTGTCGAACGACAGGCGGGCATCCACCTCGGTGGAGATGCGCCCTGGCACGACCTTAAGGATCTCCTGGCCCACAGCCACCGCGAAACGGTCGCTGGCCAGGCCGACATCACCGTTGCAATCCTGCACACACTCATCCAGCAGCTTGGCATAGCCCGGAATCGACGCGGCCTTGAGCAGCAGGGAAGGGTTGGTAGTGGCGTCTTGGGGCTTGAGCTTGGCGAGGGTGGAAAAATCGCCGGTATCGGCTACGACAGTAGTGAATTGCTTGAGTTGTTCCAGCTTGGAAGTCATGGGCGTGCTCTGTCCTATGGGTCTGATGACATTACCCGAGCGCTGGCAGGCGCTCAAGGGCGCAAATACGTTCGATCGTTTGCGAGGGCAACAACCTGAAAACAGCCGTTTGAATGCCCGGCCGTAGTGCTGAATAGGAGGCCAGAACGGCCGACAGGTTCAACCCGACTGCCCGATGACACTTGGATAGCGCCTTCATGCCAACTGACTCCTTCCCTGGCACACACCGCACCAAATGTGGGAGGGGGCTTGCTCCCGATGGCAGTGTGTCGGCTCATCCAATAACCAACTGCCCCCCCCTGCAAGCTATCCAATCAACGCCCTTCCAACAAAGCCCCAGCCTGATCAAGCAATGCCAATGGATCCGCAGCCTTATGGATATCCACCGACAACAACTGCCTGAATCTGCGCGCCCCAGGGAAACCGGTGCCCAACCCCAACACATGCCGCGTAATGTGATGCATCGTCCCGCCAGTCGCCAAATGCTCAGCAATATAAGGCCGCAACTGCGCCAACGCCTCCGCCCGACTGATCACAGGCTGCGCGCTACCAAACAACTGCTGATCCACCTCCGCCAGCAGATACGGATTGTGATAAGCCTCGCGGCCCAGCATCACCCCGTCAAACGTCTGTAAATGCTCATGGCATTGCTCCAGCGTCTTGATCCCGCCGTTGAGAATAATCTCCAGCTCAGGGAAATCCTGCTTCAACTGCGCCGCCACGTCATACCGCAACGGCGGAATGTCGCGGTTTTCCTTCGGCGACAAGCCCTCAAGAATCGCAATCCGCGCATGCACGGTGAAACTGGTGCAGCCGGCGTCCTTCACCGTCCCGACGAAATCACACAACTGGGCATAACTGTCCCTGCCGTTGATGCCGATACGGTGCTTCACCGTTACCGGAATCGACACCGCATCACGCATCGCCTTCACACAATCGGCCACCAGGGCCGGGTGAGCCATCAGGATCGCGCCGATCATGTTGTTCTGGACGCGGTCGCTGGGGCAGCCGACGTTCAGGTTCACTTCGTCGTAACCGGCAGCCTCGGCCATACGGGCGCAGGCTGCCAGGTCTGCGGGGACACTGCCGCCGAGCTGGAGCGCGAGCGGGTGCTCGGCTTCGTTATGACGCAGGAAGCGGTCATGGTCGCCGTGGAGGATTGCGCCGGTGGTGACCATCTCGGTGTAGAGCAGGGCGCGTTTGGAGAGCAGGCGCAGGAAGAACCGGCAGTGGCGGTCGGTCCAATCCATCATCGGGGCGACGGAGAAGCGGCGGGAGAGGAGGGGTGGTGAAGCGCTGATCAGGGGCATTGGGCAATCTGAGTAGGCGGGGCAGAGGTCGGGAGTTTATCAGGAAACCAGGGGAAGGCTTCGCACTCCACCTCTCCATCTTTCGCGTGTTTGGTTTCAATCACTCTCTGCTCGTAATCTTCTTCGATCACGGACCGGAAAATCTTGCACCGATAAAAAAATCCGAATTGGGACGCCTGTACCGCGGTCAGGTGACGGTTGTAGTAAGGAAGCAGTTTTCAAGGTCGATGGTCTTGGCACGGGTTGGCTGCGGCAGGTCAACCATGACGTTGTTGGCCCGGAAGTCCATGTGCATTTTTCGATCCTCGGGTTCGTGTTGGCTCTACATCACCTACTGGAAAAAATCACCGGCAAAAAGATTTTTATCGTGCAATAATGGCTATGAGCCATCAATTTTTTATAAGTACTATTAATGAAAGCGACATTTTCCGCGAAGTTGTTTGTTGTTTTTATTGCTTCATTATTGATCGGCGTCGTTTGTTTATTGATCGATGCATTCCTCTAGAGCGTTCTAAGAACGCTTCGGCTGCTTGTATTGCCGCGTGAGAAATCTGCCCAATACAAAAAAACTACCCAGAATAAACCCCAGGAAGGCGCCCAGTGCGAGGAGTTTTTTTGAGTTTTTATTGTTAACGGTTTTGACTTCGTCGAGAACGTTGAACGCGCGTACGCTTTTTCCAGAAGCCAGCGCTGGTAAGTTAAGTGCCATGGCTTCGTTGTTGGCAGTATCCAGCGCGGATTTCAGTTGCGTTCTTGCCGACTCTTCAGTCGTGGCCGTTGTCGATGCGACGTACAGGAAGGATTCGTTTTTGCCTGTCTTGGGCGGCACTTCCTTCAGTGTAATGGCTTGAGCCGCCATGACGCCCATGGCGGTATAGAACACGTCGTTTTGTATTGAGCTGTACAGGTCGGTTTCCAGCGAGTGTGGGATCGCAGTAGGGGCGGGTTCTTTTTCTTTAACTTCTTTATATAAGCTGTAGAGCGAGGCTTTGGTAAGGTATGTGCTAGCAGTCCATTGCGCGGGGGCGGTTGCATAGATTGCATATGAAGCGATAGCGCCTGCTACCGTTGTGGCTATAAGGATTTTCTTACTTGTCCATAAGGCTTGGATAAGTGGAATCAAATCTATTTCATCATCAGTACGACGGCTATTCGAATTCGTTGAAGTGCTCACAAAAAATTCCTTTACTTTGCATTTCCGAATTGTAGAGAAAAAAACACAATACGGCATGTAATATTATCAGTCGATTTAGATGAGAATATTTCCCGTTTGTGCGGCTTGGACTCGTTCTTTGGCACCACCTGAACCGTAGCTTTCATGCATTGAAGTTTCATCATGCCCTTTGTCTTGCGGCATAGGATCGCCTGCACGATAAAATCGTTCACGCTTCAGTCCTCGGTGACTTGAATACTGCGCGCCCCCCATGAATCCATCCTCATTGCACCTGTTGCGTTACCTGGCGCCTGCTCAGGCGTGAGCACCAGCACCTGCTTTTCCGCGGGTTGCCAGGCGTTGGATGGTCGTCATGGGCTCGGCAGTGGGGCCAAGATGAACGCGGGAGGCAGTGAGATCGGTAGCAGCTTAACCACTACAGTTCGGGATTGCTGCGTGATTAGATCGAAAGGGGCGGGGCAGGTGGTTGTCCGCCACGCCGGTTAATGCCCGCCAATTACCGAGGAGCAGGTCGCGCCTGCCGCCAGCCAGCATGGTCACATGCCTGATAATCCCCCCGTCTTGCCCCAGGCCGGCAACCTGAACCGACGCTGTCCCCCAGCAAAGTTTCATAATTCCTTCCACCGTTGAGGTCTACGATCTTCCTCAAGTGAAGCCCCCACGGTCCAGCCCACAGGGAACTGAAAAAATGATTTTGAACCTCGTCAAAGTCGTGATGATTACCGGCACGTTGCTGTTGGGCGCTTGTTCTTCGGGTGCGCCGGGCATGAGTGGCGACCCTTGCTTTTCAGGCGGATGCCAGGCGTTTGGTGACCACAGCTCCAGCAAGGCTGCCAAAGCTAATTTTGGCGGCAGTGGCCTGGGGAGTAGTTATGGGGAATATGGGACGGGGTTGTTGCATGATGATTGATGGCGCATATGGCCCGGCGGGGGCAAGCGCCCTTGTCGCCGGGGGAGGTGAGTCAGCCTGTTATCACAACCCCATTATGGAAAATCTCGCGCCTGGCGCGGCGGCTGATGTTTTCATGTTTGCTTGACGTGTAGATTTCGTCAAAACGACGGCGATCAATGCCCTCGTAGTTGCCAAGTTCTTGCAGCACCCTCCGGTCGTAATCCTCTTCGATCATGAACCGGAAAATTTCCCGTCGATAATAGAACCCGAATTGAAACGCCAGTACCTCGGTCAAGTAGTCCGTTGGCGTGAGAAAGCAGTTTTCCAGGTCGATGGCCTTGGCGTGCGTCGGCTGCTCCAGGTTGATCATCACATTGTTTGCCCAGAAGTCCATATGCACCACGCCTTTGCTGTGCAGGCAGTGCAACAGTTTGAACGACGCGGTGATCAGGCTCTGGATGTCACGCTCCTGCTTGAGCCATTCCAGGCCATTGAGGTGGCCCTCCAGCATCTCGGTAAAGATGAAGAATTCCTGGATCAGGCCAAGCGCTGACTTTCGATAACCGAACCCATACAAGCCAGCAACCGGCGCACCGCGTTTCTGGGCGCCGAGGGTGTTGATGACTTCTTCGACCGGCCAGTCAAACGCACCGTCCCGCTTGGCGCGCCCGAAGGTCACGCGCAATTTGGGCCTGAGGCTGTCCAGCGGCTGGGACTTGGCGAACAGGTTGGCTTCCATCCCTTTGAGCGGTGCGCTGATGCGATCTGTCAGTTGGTGGCGCGTGTCGATCAGGTCCTGAATCGCCTGCTGCGTTTTGTGGTCGGTGGTGTCGGTGGTGAAGATCGTCGCATTGCGATGAGTGAGGGTCGTCGGAAAACTTTGCAATACACCTGTGTCAGGAAAGCTCAAAACACGTCCTTGTCATTGGGAATAAATATGACGGATATGTTACAGCTTGTACTTATTGGATCCAACCTGAACTTTACCTGAACGAAAATGAAATAGTCTAACTGCGCCGATTCTTCACTGTTCATGGCGATTGAAATGTGCTTATAGCCCTGGGGCTTGAGCTTAATGCCCTCCCTGCATCCGCCGTGCTATCAGGTAAATGCCCAGCCCGACCAGTGCCGTCGCCGCGCCGATGTAGCCGGTGCTGGTCCAGCCAAACCCAGCCGTAATCGCCATCCCGCCAAACCATGGTCCCAGCGCATTGGCCAGGTTGAACGCCGCATGGTTGGACGCTGCCGCCAGGCTCGGTGCTTCGTGGGCGATGTCCATCAGGCGGATCTGCAGCGGTGCGGCCAACGAGACCATGGTGCCGACCAGGCCCATACTCAGCAGCACGCCCCATAGCGAGGACGCCGCGAAGGGGAAGAACAGCAACACGGCCATCGACCACACCAATATCCAGCCCACGGCGCGAAACTGCATGCGATCAAACAGCTTGCCGCCGGCGATGTTGCCGATAATCCCGCCCACGCCGAATGCTGCCAGCCCGAATGGGATCCACTGCGGGGATACCTTGGTCACTTCCAGCATGGTCGGTGCCAGGTAGCTGAACACGCAGAACATACCGGCAAAGCCGATGGCGCCAATGGACAGCGCCATCCACACCTGGGGTTTGGTGAAGGCGCGCAGTTCCTTGCGCGGGTCGCTGCGTTGTTCATCGTGGCGATGGGGCACAAATTGCCAGACCAGGGCGATGGTGCACAGGGCGATCACGCTCACCAGTGCAAACGCAGAGCGCCAGCCCAGGTGCTGGCCGAGGAAGGTGGCGATGGGGTTGCCCAGCAGCATGGCCAGGGTCAGGCCCATCATTACCCGCGCCACGGCGCCGGCACGTTTGTCGTTGGGCACCATGCTCGAGGCGACCACCGCAGCAATGCCGAAGTAGGCGCCGTGGGGCAGGCCGCTGATAAAGCGGAACGCCACCAACGAGCCGAAGGTCGGGGTGAACGCAGTGGCGAGGTTGCCCAGGGCATACAGGCCCATCAGCAACAGCAACATATGTTTGCGCAGCAGCTTGGCGCCGAGGATGGCCAGCAGTGGGGCGCCGACCATCACGCCCAACGCATAGGCGCTGATGGCGTGGCCAACCTGGGGTTCGCTTAAACCCAGGTTTTGCGCGATGTCGGGCATCAGGCCCATGATGGCGAATTCGCCGGTACCGATAGCGAAGGCGCCCACGGCCATGGCAGCTTCCATTTTGGCGGCGCTGCGCGCGGGCAGTACGTGCCCGGGAGTTTGGTGGATAGACATGGATCGCTCTGTATTGAAGGGGTACGAGGGAAAACCGTCGATGCTACGCAAGCAGCGACGAAGGAGTCTAGAACCACCTTTTGCCCGAGAGTTCCTGCCCTGTGACCTCAGGTCGCGCTTGCCACACTTGACACTCGCGCGTTAAAACCGGCGATTTAGAGTTGTCAATTGGCCAAACGACGCATAAACGCCGTGTGGCGTGATATTCTGCGCGCCGTCTTGGTCTGGTCTTTCCCCGGTACGTACACCCGTATACGTCCCGGCGTTTGGCTGTCGCCCAGGTAGCTGAAGCCAATAATGATAAGAAGTCAGCGCAGAAGGGACATAAAAGTGAGGTCGATACGTCGGCCTTGTGTGCCCACCCTGCGGTCCCCGAGTGAATGTGCAAACCCCGCGGTGCGTTGCCTGGCGCAGCGTGATTGAGGGTTGCCCATGATCAGGGGCGGTGGGGCGGATGGCGTTTTATCATAGGTGCTACTGATGTTTAAAAAAGTAAACACTGCCCTGCTGGGGCTGGCTTTGTCGATGGGGATCACGTCCGTTCACGCGGAAGAGGCAAAGAAAGTCGATGTGCTGCTGATCGGCGGCGGCATCATGAGTGCAACCCTGGGTGTCTGGCTCAATGAGCTGGAGCCGGGTTGGTCGATGGAAATGGTCGAGCGCCTCGATGGCGTCGCCGAAGAAAGCTCCAACGGCTGGAACAACGCCGGTACCGGCCACTCGGCCCTGGCTGAGCTGAACTACACCCCTGAAGACAAGAACGGCAACGTTGAGATCCCGAAAGCGGTCGAGATCAACGAAGCGTTCCAGATCTCCCGTCAGTTCTGGTCCTGGCAGGTCCAGCAGGGCGTGCTGAAGAACCCGCGTTCGTTCATCAACTCCACACCGCACATGAGCTTTGTGTGGGGCGATGACAACATCAAGTTCCTCAAGAAGCGCTACGAAGCCCTGCAAGCGAGCCCGCTGTTCGCCGGCATGCAGTACTCCGAAGACCCGGCGCAGATCGCCAAATGGGTTCCGCTGATGATGGAAGGGCGTGACCCGAACCAGAAAATCGCGGCCACCTGGAGCCCGCTGGGTACCGACATGAACTTCGGCGAGATCACCCGCCAGTTCGTCGCTCACCTGCAAACCACGCCTAAGTTCGACCTGAAACTGTCGAGCGAAGTGCAGGACATCACCAAGAACGCCGACGGTTCGTGGCGTGTCAGCTACAAAAACCTGAAAGACGGCACCAAGACTGAAACCGACGCCAAGTTCGTGTTCATCGGCGCCGGTGGCGGTGCACTGCACCTGCTGCAAAAGTCGGGCATTCCTGAAGCCAAGGAATACGCTGGCTTCCCGGTCGGCGGCTCGTTCCTGGTGACTGATAACCCAACCGTCGCCGAGCAGCACCTGGCCAAGGCCTACGGCAAGGCTTCGGTTGGCGCGCCACCGATGTCGGTTCCGCACCTGGACACCCGCGTGCTGGATGGCAAGCGCGTGATTCTGTTTGGCCCATTCGCCACCTTCTCGACCAAGTTCCTGAAAGAAGGCTCGTACCTGGACCTGCTGACCAGCACCACCACCCACAACATCTGGCCAATGACCAAAGTCGGTATTCGTGAATACCCACTGGTCGAGTACCTCGCCGGCCAACTGATGCTGTCGGATGACGATCGCTTCAAGGCGCTGCAGGAGTACTTCCCGAACGCCAAGCAATCCGACTGGCGCCTGTGGCAGGCCGGCCAGCGCGTGCAGATCATCAAGCGTGACGAAGAGCAGGGCGGCGTCCTGAAACTCGGTACCGAAGTGGTCAGCTCTGCCGACAACACCATTGCAGGCCTGTTGGGTGCGTCGCCAGGCGCGTCCACCGCGGCTCCGATCATGTTGACCGTGCTGCAGAAAGTGTTCAAGGACAAGGTTGCGACCCCTGAGTGGCAGGCAAAACTGCACCAGATCGTGCCTAGCTACGGCACCAAGCTGAACGACAGTCCTGAGGCTGTTGCCAAGGAATGGGCCTACACCGCCAATATCCTGCAACTGCCTGCACCGCCTGCGATTCCGCAACAGGCTGCTGTCAAGGCGCCCGAGGCTGCCAAGCCTGCGGCTGAGCCGAGCAAGCCGGCGTCTGACCTGGCGCTGTAAGCCGCTGGGGAGGTCCTGGGTCAGGACCTTGTCGGTAACAAAAAGCCCGCTGAACCGGTAACGGTCAGCGGGCTTTTTTGTGCGTGTCTAACGGCGGGTGCGTTCGACAGGCGGCAGTTCAACCGTACGCTCGGCGGCGGCCAGCGCTGCCTTCAAGCCAGCCTGGTCCAGCGGCACGCAATAGGCAGGCTTGCCGCGTTCCAGCCGCCAGCTGTCATCCAGGCTACCGGCATCCACGGCGTCGAACCCCAATTCGTCGAGTAGCGTGATGATGCGTGCCTTCGCTGCGGCGTCATCCGCTGCAACCGGCAACGCCCGGCGGTCGGGGGCACCGTGGGGGCGGGCGTCCTGCGTCAGGTCGGGAGCGAAGATCGCGTTGAACACTTTCACCACATGTGAATGGGGCAGATGCTCGGCGAGCAACCGGCTGGTGGTGGTTTCGAAGCGATCCAGTACCGGTATATGGCCGTCGCGGTTCGGGTAGTAATTATTCGCGTCCATCACCGTCTTGCCCTCCAGCCATTGCGCCGGGACGCTGCGGTAATGCTCCAGGGGGATCGCCACGAGCACCACATCGCCGAATTTGGCGGCGTCGTCGGCACTGCCCACCTGCACGCCGAGTATGCCGCTTACGACGCTGCTCATGGTGTGGGGGCCACGGGAGTTGCTCAACATCACTTCGTGCCCGGCCGCCAGCGCCAGTTGGGCCACGGCGCGCCCGATAAAGCCTGCTCCAATAACACCAATCTTCATGGTCTTGCTCCAATGAGTAGGGGAGCGGTTATGATGATTGGCAACCAATTGGCGATAAATCGTCGTTTTGGCGTGGATGTTGTTGCTGGGAGTAGGGAATGATGGATCGCCTGTCGAGCATGAATGCCTTTGTGATGGCTGCTGAGTTGGGCTCGTACGCGCGGGCTGCCGAGCGCTTGGGCATGTCGCCGCAGATGGTGGCCAAACATGTCACCGCGCTGGAGCAGCGCCTGGGCGCTCGCTTGCTTAACCGCACCACACGAAGGCAAAGCCTGACGGAGCTGGGGAGCGCGTACTACGAGCGTTGCAAACATATCCTGGTAGAAGCCGAGGCTGCCGATTCACTGGCGCAGATCATGAACGACACGCCGCGCGGCAAGCTGAAAATCACCGCGCCCGTCACCTTCGGCTCCTACAGCCTGATGCCGTTGATTACCGGGTTCCTGCGCGACAACCCGGATGTGGAAATCGACCTGCACTTGACCGACCGTTTCGTGGACCTGGTGGAGGAGGGCTATGAAGCCGCTTTTCGTATCGGCCCCCTGGCGACCACCAGCCTGACAGCCAGGCCACTGGCACCTTATCGCCTGGTCGTCTGCGCGTCGCCGGAGTACCTGGCGGCACGCGGTACCCCGCAGGCCCCGGTGGACCTTGAGCGTCATGAATGCCTCGGCTACGCCTTCTGGTCGCGGCCGGCGGATCGCGAGTGGGTGTTCTACCAGGCTTCGACGCCTTGCAAGGTGCAGGTTGCCAGTCGCTTGCAGATCAATGAAAGCAGGGCCTTGATGACCGCCGCGCTGGATGGTTTTGGCATCGTGCTCGGTCCGGAAGACTTCTTGCGCGGGGCATTGGCCAGGGGCGAATTGGTGAGAGTGCTGCCGGACTTTGAAGCGCCGAGCCGGCCGATGCACCTTGTCTACACGGCGAACCGTCAGCGTACGGCCAAGTTGAGACGCTTTGTCGAAGCGGTGTTGGGACGCTTCGGTCACCCTTGATGCGTGCTGCTTCAGCAATCCGACAGACACAACCTGTTAAAAAAGTACCCAGGCCTGAGCAGGAGCACGGCTGAAACACGGGGGCATTTTTACCGGTGCAGGTGTTGGGCGATAACGCCCGAGGGGGTTGTATGTTGTTACGTTACGCGGCATTAGCGGCAGTTGTGGTCGCGGCGTCCGGGTGTGTACAGGAGCGCGTGGTGCATGAGCGCCGGCCTGTACAGCGTGAATATGTCGAGGTGGTTGCGCCACAACCGCCGCCGACCCAGATCATCGAAGTCGAGCCTGCCGTACGTGAAGGTTACATATGGTCACGTGGTTACTGGCGCTGGGAAGGCGGGCGCTACGTTGCCGTACACGGCCATTGGGAGCCGGTGCGCGAAGGCTATCGTTATGTGCATCCGCATTGGGTGCAGCGCAATGATGGCTACCACTGGCAGGTGGGGGGCTGGGTTCGTTGAACCCCGACTAGGAGGGCTTCTTTGTACCCAGGAGCCGTACTTCCCGCAGCAGCGCGGCACCGAGTTGATCGGTGCCCAGTTCCTTGTATCCCACGGCCTTGACCTCTCCGTTCTCTTCGGCCTGGATGATGATCACCGGTGTCTCTTTGCCGCTGGCTTCGTCGATGTGAAAAGCATATTGGGGAATATCCACCTTGATCGGCGTACCTGCGGCCTTGCCTTGCACATTGATCAGGAACGCTGCGCAGCCGGCGTCGACATCCACACTGGTGGCAGAACGCCCGCTGACGAAGCAGCTCTTTGGCAGGTCGGGCCAGATGATCTCGGCCAGTGCGAGGGGCGGCGTCAGGACCAGGGCAGCAAGAAGAAGCGTGCGCACGTGGGGCGTTCTCTCGTTCAGGGATTAGCGACTTTTACCAAAGCCTGCCCCTTGCCGCAATGTTGCCGCTCAGCCCAGACGCTTCATACCCGCTGCCTTGGCCGCACCGAGGTCAAAGGTAGCAGTGTATTCGCACCCGGCCGCGTGGGCGCAGCGCTCTATCAGGCAATCGGCAAAATCGGCGTTGTTGGCCGTGAACCGTCGAAGCGCCTGCCAGACGACCTCGGCATGTTCGACGGTCAATTCACGGGTGCGCAGCAGTGTTTCCAGAACGACGACAATGTCATTTTTGGCGCATTGGTAGCAGCTCTGTAATACCCACACCAGCTCCACCACGGACACCAGGCTGACAAACCCTGGCGAAAGCGTGGTGAGGGATTCAATCAATTCGCAGGCCTTGGGGGATTGAACGGGATCATCCTGGGTGACGTAGCGCACCAGCACATTGGTATCCAGCCCGATCATCCAGCCTTCGCTCCCTGTGCTGCGATGGCGCGGTTCATGTCGTCAATGGACACGGCCCTTGCAGGCTTACGGACCAGCCCCTTGAGATCATGGACCGTCTTGCTCGCTGCAATGATGGAAAACTTGCCATCTTCCGTTTCGACGAATTCGACGCGGTCGCCTGTCTCCAGGCCGAGTGCGGTCCTGACTTGGACGGGGATGGTGATTTGCCCTTTTGAGGTAAGTGTGGCGGTCGCCATGGTAAAGATCTCCAACATGATGCTCCTTACCTTAGGGTAAGGAGTGGTGGAGGACAATATCCGTTGGTCCATAGGTCGCTCTTCAGGTGGAGGATGAGTCGGAGTCATGAAAACCTAGTCCGAACTCAGCCCTCCCGCACGCTTACCCATGGCGCAAAGAGATACAAACTATGAACGACCGCCAGTAAAGCCTGGCGGCTGTAAGCAAATTACCTGGCGAGCTCACTGCACTACGCGATAACACGGCACATACGCCGCGCCACCCGGCAACTTCATGCGATGCTGGGCAACGAACGCCTGCAACAGCTCATCCAGTGGCTTCATGATGGCCGGGTCGCCGTGGATCTCGTACGGGCCATGTTCTTCGATCAGGCGAATGCCCTTGTCCTTCACGTTACCCGCCACGATCCCCGAAAACGCACGGCGCAGGTTGGCTGCCAGTTCATGGGGCGGCAGTGCGTGGCTCAGTTGCAGGCTGGCCATGTTTTCGTGGGTCGGGTCGAACGGGCGCTGGAAGCCTTCGTCGATCTTCAGCAGCCAGTTGAAGTGAAACGCGTCGTTGCGCTCACGGCGGAACTGCTTCACCGCCTTGAGGCCGGCAGTCATCTGGCGGGCCACTTCGGCCGGGTCGTCGATGATGATCTGGTAGTGCGCCTGCGCGGCTTCGCCGAGGGTGGCGCCGACGAAGGCATGCAATTGTTGCAGGTACGGCGCGGCTTGTTTCGGCCCGGTGAGAATGACCGGGAAGGGGACGTCGCGGTTGTCCGGGTGCATCAGGATGCCCAGCAGGTACAGGAACTCTTCGGCCGTACCGGCGCCGCCGGGGAAGATGATGATGCCGTGGCCTACGCGCACGAAGGCTTCAAGGCGTTTTTCGATGTCCGGCAGGATCACCAGTTCGTTGACGATCGGGTTCGGCGCTTCGGCGGCGATGATGCCCGGCTCGGTCAGGCCCAGGTAGCGCCCGCCGGTAATGCGTTGTTTGGCGTGGGAAATGGTCGCGCCCTTCATCGGGCCTTTCATCACGCCCGGGCCGCAACCGGTGCACACGTCGAGGCTGCGCAGGCCGAGTTCGTGACCGACTTTCTTGGTGTATTTGTACTCTTCGGTATTGATCGAGTGCCCGCCCCAGCACACCACGATCTTCGGCTCCACGCCCGGACGCAGGGTGCGAGCATTGCGCAGCAGGTGGAATACGTAGTCGGTGATGCCCTGGGAGTTGCTCAGGTCGATGCGCTGGCTGTCCAGCTCGTTCTCGGTGTAGACGATGTCCCGCAGGGCGCTGAACAGCATTTCGCGGGTGCTGGCGATCATTTCGCCATCGACGAAAGCATCGGCGGGGGCGTTCAACAGCTCCAGGCGTACGCCACGGTCCTGCTGGTGGATGCGCACTTCAAAGTTCTTGTAGGCGTCGAGGATGGTCTTGGCGTTATCGATATGGGCGCCGGTGTTGAGGATCGCCAGGGCGCACTGGCGAAACAGGGTGTAGATGCTGCCGGTACCGGCTTCGCTCAGTTGCTGGACTTCACGTTGGGACAGGGTTTCGAGGCTGCCCTTGGGGCTGACGGAGGCATTGATGACTTGGCGTTGGGGCATTCTGATTCCTTGAAAACGCAGCCACCGCACCTGTCGAGGTGCGATGACGTGAGAATGGTGGGCGCAGGTTAGGGCGCACGAGCCGGATATTTACCTCAGGCGCAGGGCCGAGCGCAAATACCGTCCAACACCATCATGCCGCAGAACTTACTCAATCAGCTTCCAGTTTTTGTAGAAAACCCGACGCAGGGTAAAGACCAGCCCGGCAAATCCCGCGATGACGGCGTTAAGCACCGACGGCAGCGGCGTCGGCCGTACGATGTCGATGAACAGGCAGTAGCGCTTGGCGTCGTTCTTGTTGAAGGAGGCATGCATCAGCGTGTCATCAAAGATAAACAGCGGGTCGTCGTGCCAGTAGTGCTTGTGCTTGCCGACCTGGATGTACACGCCGTCGTGATGGGGCGCCGGTGCCATGTTGTAGAGCACGCGGAACATCATGCGCAGGGGACCGAAGTGAAAGGACGTCGAGCGGTTCTCGTTGAACACCGACACGCCGATGGTTTTCACGAACGGCAGTTTTTTGCGCAGTTCAGGAATATCCAGGGTGGTTTCGATCGGGCGCCCGTACCACTGGAAAAACAACATGCCGCGCTTCTTCTCGGCCATGCGTTCGTCCAGGTAGCCGATGATTTCATCCTTATGGGCCATGGCGTCATCAAGCACCTGTTGCAGGTCTGTGCGCCAGGCCGGTGGCAGGTCGCCCATCGTGTAGACGTGACGGTTACGCGCGCTCAGCAGGTCGAACAGGGTGTTGAACGGCGCCAGCAGCCAAGTGTTGCGACCGCTGCCGATAAAGTATTTCTTGACGGTCGGCTTGTCATACAGGCCGTTACGCAGGAAGTCGTAAACGCCGCACACCAGTACCAGGCAGAGGAACACCAGGGTGGTTTCGGGGAACACATCGATAATCAGCAACACGCCGAGTACCCAGGCGACCGATACCGCTTTCTTACGCAAAGCAGACTTGTTCATGCAACTCAGCTCCAGGAGGACGCCATTCGACAGGTCCGGATCCGTGGCCGCGAGTGGTGGGGTTTTGAAACATAATGAAACATCTTCGTCATGATAAGGCGTCCAGCAGCGGATTGGCGTTTTAAATAGTGCAAAATTGTGAAGGCTCGACACAGTCTTTAACCCTGGTGGGCTCGTATGGATTGGATTTTGTAAACAGAAGATTTGCGACTATCGTGACGCTTCGGTTTTTCGGACGTCATAGACCGGTACGATTGAAGTTGAATGGCCACCATTGGCCTTCGGCACCTTGGAAGAGGCAGAAATTTTATGATCATCAAACCGCGGGTTCGTGGCTTTATCTGTGTGACCGCTCACCCTGTTGGCTGTGAAGCGAACGTCAAGGAACAGATCGACTACGTAACTGAGCACGGCGCCATCAAAGACGGCCCGAAGAAGGTGCTGGTCCTTGGCGCTTCCACCGGCTACGGCCTGGCCGCGCGCATCAGTGCAGCGTTTGGCTGCGGCGCCGACACCCTGGGCGTGTTTTTTGAGAAAGAAGGCGAAGAAGGCAAGCTGAGCTCCGCCGGCTGGTACAACAGCGCTGCGTTCGAGAAGTTTGCCGTTGAAAAAGGCCTGTACGCCAAGAGCATCAACGGCGACGCGTTTTCCGACGAGATCAAGCGCCTGACCATCGAAACCATCAAGAAAGACCTGGGCAAGATCGACCTGGTCGTCTACAGCCTGGCCGCGCCACGCCGTACCGATCCCAAGACCGGTGAAGTCTACAACTCCACCCTCAAGCCAATCGGCAAGGCTGTAACCCTGCGCGGTATCAATACCGACAAAGGCGTTGTGGTCGACACCACCCTCGAACCTGCAACCCAGGAAGAAATCGACGGCACCGTCAATGTCATGGGCGGCGCCGACTGGCAGCTGTGGATCGACGCCCTGCGTGACGCCGACGTACTGGCCGAAGGCGCCAAGACCACCGCGTTCACCTACCTCGGTGAGAAGCTGACCCAGGACATCTACTGGAACGGCTCCATCGGCGAAGCCAAGAAAGACCTGGACAAGAAAGTCCTGACCCTGCGCGACAACCTCGCTGCACTGAAGGGCGATGCCCGCGTATCGGTACTCAAGGCGGTGGTCACCCAGGCCAGCTCCGCGATCCCGATCATGCCGCTGTACTTGTCGTTGCTGTTCAAGGTGATGAAAGAGCAGGGCACCCACGAAGGCTGCATCGAGCAGGTCTACGGCCTGTTCAAGGACAGCCTGTACGGCAGCGAGCCGAAGCTCGACGCCGACGGCCGCCTGCGTGCCGACCTGGCCGAACTGGAACCGAAGGTCCAGGACGCCGTGGCGGCACTGTGGAACCAGGTCACCGACGAGAACGTCAACGAGATCAGTGATTTCGCCGGCTACAAGGCTGAGTTCCTGCGCTTGTTCGGCTTTGAAGTCGATGGTGTGGACTACGAGGCTGACGTCAACCCGACCGTGAAGATCAAGGGTCTGGTCCAAGCCTAAACGCGGTTAAAAATGTGGGAGGAGGCGTGTCCCCCTCCCATATTTGTTTTTTTGGTTTTTCAGATCCGTCTTACGCTCCGGCGCGCACCTCCCTCCTTGTAAATCTGCCAGACTCCCTCAGCTCTCAAACCATGCTAACGGAGGATCTGATGACGATTCGTGCAGTCGTTTTTGATTTCGGCGGTGTTCTCTTCGATTGGAACCCGCAGCACCTCTATCGCAAACTGATTGCCGACGATCAAGTGCGGCAGTGGTTCCTCGATAACATCTGTACCCAGGCCTGGAACACCGAGCAGGATGCGGGGCGGCCGCTGGCCGAAGCCACGCAGATCCTGATCGATCAATACCCCGAGCATGAACCCTTGATCACGGCCTATTACGGCCGCTGGCACGAAATGCTGCGTGGCCCGTTGCCCGAAGGCGTGGCGATTCTCAACGCGCTGCATCAGGCCAACATGCCACTGTTCGGGCTCACAAACTGGTCGGCCGAGACCTTTCCCTATGCGCTGGCCCATTACCCCTTCCTTCGCAAATTTCGCAACATCGTGGTGTCTGGCGAGTTGAAGCTGATCAAGCCTGACGCGGCGATCTACCACGCCAGTCTCAGCCAGGTACGGGTGTACCTGCCGGATATCCAGCCGGGGGAAGTGGTGTTTATCGATGATGTCGCCGGCAATATCGAAGCGGCCGTCGCCCTCGGCTGGCAAGGCATTCACCATGTGTCTGCCGAGCAGACGGCGGCGCGACTGCGCGAGTTGGGCGTGGGCTTCTAGCGCGCCCACTTTTCCATGGCGAAATCCACAAAGGCGCGCAGCTTCGGCAAGCGATAACGGTCCTGGCCGTACAGCAGATGCATGGGCCGGCTGGGCAGTTGATAGGTGGTCAGCAAGGCCACCAGCTTGCCGGTTTGCAGGTCGGGCTGTACCAGGGCATCCGGCAGCATGACGATCCCCATGCCTTGCACGGCGGCCTGGCGCAAGGCCTGGGAGCTATTGATGGTCAGCGAGCCGGACACCGGGATTTCCACTTCGCCTTCTGCGCCGGTCATGCGCCACAGCTTGTCGGCGTTGCGCCAGTCATCGGTGGAAGGGTAGGCGAATGCCAGGCAGTCGTGCTGTTGCAGGTCCTCGGGCGTCCGGGGTGTACCACGTCGGGCCAGGTAGTCCGGTGAGGCGCACAGGGTGATGGTGTAGTCCTGCATCGGTCGGGCGATCAGGCTTGAGGGTTCCAGCTCGCCCAGGCGGATGGCCACGTCAAAGCCGCTGTCGACCATGTCCATGCGCTGGTTGCTGAGCACTACGTACAGCTTGATCAGCGGGTAGCGCTGGGAAAACTCGCTCAGGGCCGGCGCCAGGCGTTCAGTGCCGAACGCCGGTGGCGCGGTGATGCGCAGTGTGCCTTTGGGGACGTCGCCGTGGGCCTGTTCGGCCCATTGCTCGGAGTCGGCCACCAGCCCGAGTACTTCCAGGCAACGCTGGTAATACTGGCCGCCGAACTCCGTGAGGCTCTGTTTGCGGGTAGTGCGCTTGAGCAGGCTGACGCCCAGGCGTTGTTCGAGGGCGCGCAAGTGGTTGCCGACCATGGTGGTCGACATCCCGCAGGCGTGGGCGGCGGCGGTCATGCTGCCGGTCTCCACCACTTTCACGTACACCGACATCGCTTGGAACAGGTCCATTATCAAGCTCTGGTTTAAAGTCATTGCAGGAAGGCGCAGTTTATCCAGCTGGGATGGCTAACGATACTGTTGCTATCTCAACGATGCACTGGAGTCCGCCACCATGACCGCCGCCTGCCTGATGACCACCTATCAACCCCTGGCCCTGAGTTTCACCCGTGGCCTCGGCACGCGCCTGTGGGACCAGCAGGGGCGCGAATACCTGGACGCAGTGGCGGGTGTGGCGGTGACCAACGTCGGGCATTCCCACCCGAAACTGGTGACGGCCATCAGCGAGCAGGCCGGCCTGTTGTTGCACACCTCCAACCTCTACAGCATCGACTGGCAACAACGTCTGGCCCAGCGCCTGACGCGGCTGTCCGGCCTGGACCGTGCCTTCTTCAATAATTCCGGCGCCGAAGCCAACGAGACGGCGCTGAAACTGGCGCGGTTGCATGGCTGGAAAAAAGGCATCGAAGAGCCCTTGGTGGTGGTGATGGAGAATGCCTTTCATGGCCGTACGCTGGGCACCATGGCGGCCAGCGATGGCCCCTCGGTGCGCTTGGGTTTCCAACGCTTGCCGGGGGATTTTCTCAAGGTCAGGTTTGGTGATCTGGCGGCGATCGAGGCAATCACCCAGACGTTTGGCACACGGATCGCGGCGGTCTTGCTGGAGCCCATTCAGGGCGAAAGTGGTGTACTGCCCGCGCCGTCGGGTTACCTGCAAGCCCTGCGTGACCACTGCACACGGCACGGCTGGCTGATGATGCTCGACGAAATCCAGACCGGCATCGGCCGCACCGGCGCCTGGTTTGCCTTCCAGCATGAAGGCATTGTCCCGGATGTGATGACCCTGGCCAAAGGCCTCGGCAATGGCGTGCCCATCGGTGCGTGCCTGGCCAGGGCAGCGGTAGCCGCGCTTTTCACGCCCGGCAGTCACGGCAGCACCTTTGGCGGCAACCCGCTGGCGTGCCGGGTGGGCTGCACGGTGTTGGACATTATCGAAGAGCAAGGCTTGTTGCAGAACGCTGCACAACAGGGCGAGCGCTTGCTGGCGCGGTTACGCATGGAATTGGAAGAGCATCCGCAGGTGCTGGCGATTCGCGGGCAGGGCCTGATGATCGGTATTGAACTGGCCAGCCCCTATCGCGACCTGGCACAGCGTGCTGCCCAGGAGCATGGGCTGCTGATCAACGTGACGCGGGGCAAGGTCATTCGCCTGCTGCCGCCGCTGACCCTGGATGCCAAGGAGGTGGAGATGATCGTGCGGGCCATCACTCGGCTATTGAACTAGGTCCTTTCCGTTGAGCCACTCCTGGTTCATGGTTTCGGTATCCCCCAGGTATTCCAATAACCACGCCATGGCCGGGGACAGTTTGCTCTGTGCCCAGGCCACGCACGATGGGCTGGCCGGGAAGGGGCGCGTCAGTTGCAGCGCCACCAATTCACCGCGTTCGATCCAGGGCAATACCTGATGCGCCGGTGCCATGCCGACGCACAGGCCATCGCGCAGGCAATCGATGGCGGAGGCCCAGTTCGGGACTACCAACCGGCGTTGGTTATCCAGGGTCCAGGTGTCGCGCTTGGGCAGGTTGCGCGAGGTGTCGGTCATGCACAGCGAGGCGAAGGGGCGCAGTTGGTCGTCATTGAGCAACCCGTCCACCGCCGCCAATGGGTGCCGGGCGCTGACCACGCACAGCCAATTCAATAAGCCCATATCGCGAAAAGTAAAGTGACTGGCCACCGGCACGGCGCTGGTGGCACCGATGACAATATCGGTGCGCTCATCCGCCAGGGCATCCCACACACCGTTGTACACCTCGTATTCCAGCAGCAATTCCACCTCGGGAAACTGCCGATAGAAATCCAGCACCAACTGTCGGCAGCGCTGGGGTTTGACGATGGAATCCACCGCGACCTTCAACTGGCCACTCCAGCCATTGGCCACCTGCTGGCACAGGCGCCGTGTGCCGAGCATTTTTTTCATTACCCCGCGGGCCTCGTCGATAAACAGGCGGCCGGCGGGTGTCAGTTCCACATCACGATGCCGGCGCACAAACAGCGGTACGGCCAGCCACTCTTCCAGTTGGCGTACGGTATAACTGATGGCTGACGGCACGCGGTGCAATTCCTGGGCGGCGGCGCTGAAGCTGCCATGGCGCGCTACCGCATCGACGACATCCAGGGAGTATTCGGACCACATGAGGGTTGCCTTCAAAATTATTGATAACAGACGCCAATTATTATCGCTTCACAGCAAAACTGTCAGCTTCATAATGGGCGGCAGTCAGCAAATAGTTTGATGGCAGGATTAACAAGGTTTCAATGAAAAATTCTTTTGGTTTCACCTGGTATCTGGCGGGGCTGAGCATGCTCGGTTACCTCGCCATGGACATGTATTTGCCGGCATTCGGCGCCATGGGCGAGCAGTTGCAGATTGGTGCGGGCGCGGTGGGCGCCAGCCTGAGTATCTTCCTCGCGGGCTTTGCCGTGGGGCAGTTGCTGTGGGGGCCGTTGTCCGACCGCCTGGGGCGCAAGCCGATCCTGCTCGCAGGCTTGAGCCTGTTTGTCGTGGGTTGCGCGGGGATGTTTTGGGTCGAGACCGCGCCGCAGTTGCTGGCCTTGCGCTTTATGCAGGCGATTGGCGTGTGTTCTGCGGCCGTGAGCTGGCAGGCGCTGGTGATCGACCGCTACCCGGCCGACAAGGCCCACCGTGTGTTCGCCAGCATCATGCCGTTGATGTCGTTGTCACCGGCGCTGGCGCCACTGCTGGGCGCGATGGTGCTGAACCACTTCGGTTGGCAGGCCATCTTCGGTGTATTGCTGGGGGTGTCGCTGCTGTTGTTGCTACCGACGTTGTTCCTGCGCTCCGTGTCGAAACCTCAGACGCGGGAAGACGAACCTTCGCGCCTTGGCTATTGGCAGTTGCTCACCTCCCGGGTGTTTACCGGCAATGTGATGATCTTCGCCGCCTGCTCGGCCAGTTTCTTCGCCTGGCTGACCGCTTCACCCTTCATCCTCGGCGACATGGGCTATAGCCCGAATGACATCGGCCTGAGCTACGTGCTGCCGACATTGGCGTTTCTGGTGGGTGGCTACAGTTGCCGTAGCGCTTTGCAGCGTTTCCAGGGCAAGACGCTGTTGCCGTGGTTGCTGCTGGCCTATTGCATCAGCATGGTGGCGCTGTACCTGGTCGCCACCTTGACCGTGCCGACGCTCACCACCTTGCTGATTCCGTTCTGCCTGATGGCGCTGGTCAACGGCGCCAGCTACCCGATCGTGGTGGCGAATGCGCTGATGCCGTTTGCAGAACATTCCGGCAAGGCGGCGGCACTGCAAAACACGCTGCAATTGGGCCTGTGCTTTCTCAGCAGCCTGTTGGTGTCATCGATGATCGAACAGCCGTTGCTGATTACTGTGATAGTGATGCTGGCGACCGCGCCCTTGGCCGTCTTGGGCTATTGGCTGGCGCGGCCGAAAGCAGACAAGTCGGAACTGGCCGCCGCCTAGAACGTCACTTCCATGTTCACCGTCGGCGTTGACGTACGGCTGCCCCGGCCGCCGTCCACGCCGAACTTGTTATGCCAGTACTCGTAACCCACCCCGAGGTACAGGTTCGGCTTCACGCTCCTGCCCGGCCGCACCGCGACCATCAGCGCGCTGCGCATCAGGGTTTCCGGTGCCGTGTCACGGCCATGGTAGTCCGCGCCTTTTTCCCCGACGTAGTTCACAAAACCCTGGAATTTCGCCGCATGGTTGGCGATCTCGAAAGGGCGCATCCACGTCAGGTTGAGCATGTAGGTGTCGTCAAACGTGTGGTTCGACTCACGTGCACCGGGGATGCCGGTGTGGTTGCGCTCCTTGTAGTACAGAAGGCTCAGGTCCAGCACGCCCACGGTGTTGAACTTCAATGTCGGGCCGAGCACCAGTGCGCGTTTTTTCGCCGAAGCGACGTTGTTGTTGCGGTTGGCATCAAAGCCCAGGGTCAGCGCGTAATCCTTGACCAGCCCGGTGCCCAGGGGCACATCCAGCACCCGTGATGCATACAACTGATGCCGGTACACCGCGTACACCTCGCTGCCGCCGTGGTCGGTGCCCTTGCGCGGGTCGCGGTTGTCGGACAGGAACACGTCCAGGTTCAGGAAGTTGCTGCCATACCGGTAGCCGCTGGCGTGGGTAACGCTGTAGATGCGCTTGCTGAATTCGTCGGGGTTATTCGGATTGGTGAACTGCTGGCCGTAGCGAAAACCTACGCTGTTGTTCATCCATTCCACCGCGACGGCCTCCCCGCCGCCGAGGAGGGTGAGTGCAACGGTGGCTCCCTGTAATGCCTTTTTCATTGTTCTAGTGTCCTGTGGCGTTCTGGCTCATCACGGCCGGGTTGTTTTTGTAACGCCGATGGAGGGTATCTTGTTCGAGTGATTGTATACAGCTCTATGGACATCCAGTCTAAACATTGCATACAGTGTCACCACAACAAAAACAGAGAACCCCTCACCATGACTATCCCGAAGGCGTCACCGCAGCGGCCGGAAGATGAGAATCTAGGCGTCGCCGCCAACATGGCTTACGGCCTGCAGCATGTGCTCACCATGTACGGCGGCATCGTCGCGGTACCGTTGATCGTGGGCCAGGCGGCCGGGTTGTCACCGGCGGATATCGGCCTGTTGATCGCCGCGTCGCTGTTTGCCGGTGGCCTTGCCACCCTGTTGCAAACCCTTGGCCTGCCGTTCTTTGGCTGTCAGTTGCCGCTGGTGCAGGGCGTGTCGTTTGCCGGTGTGGCAACCATGGTGGCGATTGTCGGCAGCGATGGCGCCGGCGGGGTACCGGCGATTCTCGGCGCGGTGATGGCCGCGTCGTTTATCGGGCTGTTGATCACCCCGGTGTTCTCGCGGATCACCCAGTTCTTCCCGCCGTTGGTGACCGGTATTGTGATCACCACCATCGGCCTGACCCTGATGCCCGTGGCGGCGCGCTGGGCCATGGGCGGTAACAGCCGCGCGGCGGATTTCGGCAGCATGCCCAATATCGGCCTGGCGGCGTTGACCCTGGTGCTGGTGCTGCTATTGAGCAAGATCGGCAGCGCGACCATCTCGCGCCTGTCGATCCTGCTGGCGATGGTGATCGGCACGGTGATCGCGGTGTTCCTCGGCATGGCGGATTTTTCCGGGGTCAGCCAGGGGCCTATGTTCGGTTTCCCTGCGCCGTTCCATTTCGGTATGCCGACCTTTCACATCGCGGCGATCATTTCCATGTGCATCGTGGTGATGGTGACCCTGGTGGAAACCTCGGCCGACATCCTGGCGGTGGGGGAAATCATCGATACCAAGGTCGACTCCAAGCGTCTGGGTAATGGCCTGCGCGCCGATATGCTGTCGAGCATGTTCGCGCCGATCTTCGGTTCGTTCACCCAGAGTGCCTTCGCCCAGAACGTTGGCCTGGTGGCGGTGACCGGAGTGAAGAGTCGTTTTGTGGTGGCAACCGGTGGCTTGTTCCTGGTAATCCTCGGCTTGCTGCCATTCATGGGGCGGGTGATCGCGGCGGTGCCGACCTCGGTACTGGGCGGTGCCGGGATTGTGCTGTTCGGCACCGTGGCGGCCAGTGGTATTCGCACCTTGTCCAAGGTGGATTACCGCAACAACATGAACCTGATCATCGTCGCCACGTCCATCGGGTTTGGCATGATCCCGATTGCCGCACCGAGTTTCTACGACCAGTTCCCCAGCTGGTTCGCGACCATTTTCCATTCGGGTATCAGTTCGTCGGCGATCATGGCGATCCTGTTGAACCTGGCGTTCAACCATTTCACCGCCGGTAACTCAGACCAGCAGTCGGTGTTTGTGGCGGGGACTGAGCGCAGTTTGTGTTTCCACGACGTAGCGGCGTTGCGTGATGGGGACTATTTCAGGGGGGGCAAGTTATTTGATGCCGAGGGCAAGGAAATTCCATTGGTGGCGCAGGAGCCAAGGAAAGCCCCACATGCAGAAACCACAGAGGTCTAAAAATGTGGGAGGGGGCTTGCCCCCTTCCACATTTGGAACTCAACCAGCCTTGCGGACTGTGTGCGGAACAGAGCACGCCTCATCCAGAAACTTCACCACGGTGCCCATGCACGCCTGGCGTTCTTCCACGTGGGGCATGTGGCTGGAGTCTTCGAACAGCGCCCAGCGCACATCCGCGATTTCATCCAGGAACGGCTTGACCACCAGTGGCGTGGCTTCGTCATGCCGGCCGGAGATCACCAGGGTCGGTACCTTGATCGCCGACAGGCGACCAATGGATTTCCAGTCCTTCAGGCTGCCGATCACGTGGAACTCGGTCGGGCCGCTCATGGCGTGATACACCGTGGGGTCCGAGTCGACCTGGGCGAAGGTGCGCGCCACTTCTTCCGGCCATGGGTTCACCCGGCACACATGCTGGTCATAGAACACCCGCGAGGCGGCGAGGTATTCCGGGTCGTGGTAGGTGCCGGCGGCTTCATGCTTGAGCAGGGTTTCATGCACGCCTTGGGGCAGCAGCTTGCGCAGGCGGTTGGCTTCGCTGACCCAGGTGCGCATGCAGGTCGGCGAGTTGGCCGGGATAAACGCACGCAGGCCCTTGGGTTGCAGGATTGCGTGCTCGCTGCCGAGCATGCCGCCCCAGGACTGACCAAGGATCGCGTAGTTATCGCTGATCTGCAGGTGGTCCAGCAGGTTGTCCAATTCTTTAAGGAACAGATCGACGGTCCAGAAGGACGGGTCTTTCTCAGGCAAGTGCGTGGAGCGGCCGTTGCCCAATTGGTCGTAGTGGATGACCGCATGACCGCTGGCCGCGACGTCCTTGAACGCGTCGACATAATCATGGGTGCAGCCCGGGCCGCCGTGGATGACCACCAGCGGCGTGCGGCCGCTGGCCAGGTCGCCAGTGACGCGGTACCAGGTCTGGTAGTCGCCAAACGCGGCATACCCTTCGCGGATTTTTTCGATGAAGTCCATTTCCTACCCTGCCCTGAAAAAATGATCAGGGACACGATAGTCTGCGGGCGAGATTTAGGTAACTAGCAAAACAGCTAGGTTTTGCCGGGGGATCAGTCTTCCAGCAGGCGGTAATGGGTGGCGCGGACCACCGCCTGCACGCGGTTCTTGGCGCCCAGTTTGTGCATCGCCGAGGCCAGGTGCAGGGTGACGACGGCCAGTGAGCGGCTCAGTTGCGTGGCGATTTCGGCGGCGGTCAGGCCGTCGGCGGCCCATTTGAGGCATTCGCGTTCACGTTTGGTCAGGTGAATGTGCGGGTAGGTGCGCAGCTCCTTGCCGAACAGCGGGTAGGCCGCTTCCTGCAAAGCGTGGGAAATCAGGCTGAAGTCCGACAAGGTCTGCTGCGCGTCCTGCAACACGGTAGGCGTTTTGCCAGTGCGCAAGCCGGTCAGTGACGCGAAGCCGCCACGGGGCAGATGCATCGGCACGCTGACGCCGCAGGTCAGTTGCTGGTCGTGCAGGTAGGATGAAACGGGGGCGTGGCAGGGGTCGATGATGGTTTGCAGGGCCGTGTCAGCCTTGGCTTCGTAGGACCACACGAACGGCGATACCGTGCGCAGGGCCAGGTGTTGCACCGGGTCGATCTGGTAGAAACCCTTGCTGCACCATAGTGCATGCCAATCGGTCGGCGTGTTACGCAGCTCCAGCACCGAGGGGGTGATCAACGCACCATTCTGGTCGATCGGCACCGGGGTGTAGTCGTATACCAGTGCATCGAAGCCCAACTGCTGGGCGAGGATAAAAGTGTTGTCCATCTGCTCATCCAGGCTCCTGCCCGGCATCAGACGATTATTGAAGGCAGTTAGCTTGGCCAGCATCCGTTCTGCTCCCGAATTCATTTGAATCTCCACTTCCTGCAAGTAGAATGCCACGCCCCGGCGAAGGACTGCCAGGCCAAACCTATAAGAAATACCAGGTTATGGACGCGCGGCATCCTCGGTAGTGTTGGCCTGATAAACGGCCGCTGCCCGCCAGGCCGAAACAACACAAGGAATGTATGCATGTGGCGTGAAATTGCCCCCGACCAGCAGTACAACGTGCAAGTCGATGGCCACAACCTCGTGGTCTACAGCTTCGGCGAAGGCGATGAGGTGCTCTTGTGTCTCAACGGCGGGCCGGGCCTGCCGTGTGACTACTTGCGCGACGCCCATGGCTGGCTCAAGGACCATGACCTGCGAGTGGTTGCATTCGACCAGCTTGGCACAGGCGCATCAGCCAGACCGACCGATGTTTCCCTGTGGGAAATCCGCCGTTATGTCGAAGAAGTCGAAACCGTATGCCAAGCCCTTGGCCTCGGCCGCGTGCACCTGCTCGGGCATTCCTGGGGCGGCTGGCTGGGCATCGAATACGCCATCCATTACCCCGACAGGCTGAAAAGCCTGATCCTCGAGAACACCGTCGGCGACATTCCGCATCTTTCTCAAGAACTCGAACGCCTGCGCGGCGCGCTGGGCAGTGAGACCGTGGCGATGATGCAACGCCACGAAGCCATGGGCACCCTGGATCACCCGCAATACCAGGCCGCGATCACCTTGCTCAACTATCGCCATGTCTGCCGCCTGGACGAATGGCCCGAGCCGGTCAAGCGCTCCCTCGGCGACTGGAACATGGGCCCCTACGAAACCATGCAGGGCCCCAACGAATTTCTCTACGTCGGCAACCTCAAGGACTGGAACCGCATCCCCGAGATGGCCGCTTTCAACATGCCGATCCTGATCACTACCGGCCAGCACGACGAACTCACCCCAGCCTGCGCCATGCGCATGAAGATGGCGGCCAGACACGCCGAACTGCATGTATTTCCCAACAGTAGCCATATGCCGTTCTATGAAGAGCCACAGGCTTATTTTCCGGTACTGTTGGACTTTCTCGCTCGCCACCGAGGCTGACCGATGAACCTGGCGCGCTACCGTTTTGTACTGTCCCGACCGCTGCAATTGCTGCCGGTACTGTTTGGCATCAGCCTGATCACGTTTGTGCTGGTGCGCTCGATTCCTGGCGACCCGGCACGGGCCCTGCTGGGTTCGCGCAGCACGCCGGACGCCTTGCTGAAAATCCGCGCCCAGTACGGCCTCGACCAGCCTTTGTGGCAGCAGTATTTCTATTTCCTGAAGAACCTGCTCAAGGGCGATCTCGGCCAATCACTGCTGTACAAAGTCGACGCCTTGAAATTGATCGTCACCCGCATCGAACCCACCCTGGTGCTGGTGCTCGGCAGCGTGGTGCTGGCGCTGCTGATCGCGGTGCCGCTGGCGACGTGGGCCGCGCGCAATAAAGGCGGGTGGGCGGACAACCTGATCCGCGTGTTCACCACCGTGGGCCTGGGCATGCCGGCGTTCTGGCTGGGCCTGATGCTGATCCTGCTGCTCAGTGTGCAATGGGGCCTGTTCCCGGTGTCCGGCTACGGTCGTACCTGGCTGGACAAGGCGCACCATATGGTCTTGCCGTGCCTGACCATCGCCCTGGCGCTGTCGGCGGTGCTGGTCCGCAACCTGCGGGCGAGCATGTTGATGGAGCTGCAGGCCGACCACGTCACTGCCGCGCGGGCCCGCGGGCTGTCGGAAGCAGCGGTGTTCCGTCGCCATGTGTTGCCCAATTCCCTGGTGCCGGCGGTCAACCTGCTGGCGGTGAATATTGGCTGGCTGATCAGCGGCACCGTCGTGATCGAAAGCCTGTTCGCCATTCCCGGCATCGGCCAGTTGCTGGTGCGCGGCATTTTTACCCGCGACTACATGGTGGTGCAGGGCGTGGCCATGGTGCTGGCGTGCGCGACGGTGGTGGTCAACTTTATCGCCGACGTGGTCACGGTGGCCCTCGACCCTCGGGTGAAAATGCAATGAGCAGCCGTCCACTGATTGCTCCATGGCGCCTGCGTCTGCGGTTTGGCTTTCGCAATGGTCGCCTGACGGCCGCGTGGGGGCTTTTGGTCCTGCTGGTGTGGTTGGTCCTGGCGCTGTGCGCGCCGTGGATCGCGCCCTATGACCCGATCGCGCAGAACACCGACATCAGCTTGCTGGGGCCGAGTCTCGCCCATCCATTCGGTACGGATAACTACGGTAGGGACATCCTTTCGAGGGTGATCTGGGGTGCGCGCGTCGATCTGCAACTGGCCATTATCGGGGTGATTTTCCCGTTCATTATCGGCACGTTTGTCGGCGCGGTTTCCGGCTATATCGGCGGGCGCTTCGACAGTTTCTGCATGCGCGTGATCGATGTGATCCTGGCGTTCCCGTTCCTGGTGTTGATGCTGGCGATCATGGCTATCCTCGGTCCGGGTTTGAAGAGTTTTTATATCGCCATGGCGCTGGTGGGCTGGGTGTCGTATGCACGGCTGATCCGCTCACAGATCCTGGTGCTCAAGGAAAGCGACTTCGCCCTCGCGGCCAAGAGCCTGGGCTTTGGCCATGGGCGCATCCTGTTCCGGCATTTGCTGCCGAATGCGATGTTTGGCTCGATTGTGTTTTCCATGTCTGACGCGGTGCTGGTACTGCTCAACGGTGCCGCCGTGAGCTACCTGGGCCTGGGCGTGCAACCGCCGACGGCGGAGTGGGGAACGATGATTGCCGAAGGGCAGGCGTTTATCACCACGGCCTGGTGGATCTGCACCTTTCCGGGGTTGGCCATCGTGACCCTGGCCATGGGCTTCAGCCTGCTGGCCGATGGTGTGGCGCAAGTGTTGGGGGATCGCTCATGAGTCTGCTTCAAGTGCGGGATCTGAGTGTGATCGCCAATAACAGCGGGCGCGATGTGACCCTGGTCGACCGCGTGTCCTTCGACCTGGCCGAAGGCGAGATCCTCGGCCTGGTGGGCGAAAGCGGCTCGGGCAAGACCATGGCCTGCCGTGGCTTGATGCGCCTGTTGCCGTCGCCCAGCCTGCGCGTGCAGGGCGGTGCGGTACGCCTGGCGGGCCAGGACCTGCTGCAACTGGATGACGCCGGCATGCGCGCGGTGCGTGGCGGGCAGTTGGGCATGATTTTCCAGAACCCCAGCAGCCACCTTGACCCGTTGATGCGCATCGGCGATCAGATCGCCGAAGGCATCCGCCTGCATCAGGGCGCGTCGAAAAAACACGCGCGCCGACAAGCCATCGAAGTGTTGCGCCAGGTGGGCATTCCCGATCCCCAGGCACGGGTCGACAACTATCCCCATGAATTTTCCGGTGGCATGCGCCAGCGCGCGATGATCGCCGTGGCCCTGGGCTGCAACCCGAACGTATTGATTGCCGACGAGCCGACCACGGCGTTGGACGTGACCGTGCAGGCGCAGATCCTGCGCCTGTTGCTGGACCTGCGTGACCAGCGCGGCCTGTCGCTCATCATGATCACCCACGACCTCGGCGTGGTTGCGCAAACCTGCGATTCCATCGCCGTGATGTATGCCGGGCGCCTGTGCGAGCACGGCAGCAAGTACGACGTGCTCGCCCACCCGCAACACCCCTACACCGCCGGCCTGATTGATTGCCAGCCGGCCCACGGCAGTGGCCCTGGGTTGCTGCGTACCATCCCCGGCCAGCCGCCCTTGCTCGATGCATTACCCGGCGGCTGCCGCTTCAACCCGCGTTGCCCGCAGGTCGGCGCGTTGTGCACCGAACGGTTGCCCGAAGGCACGCGCGTGGCCTGTCACTACCCGTTGGGAGCACGCCCATGAGCCTGTTGCAGATCAAGAACCTGGAGGTGCGGTTCGCCGCGTCCGGCACGGGGGTGTTCGGCCTGAACAAGCAGTGGGTGAAGGCGGTGAACGGCGTGTCGCTGAACCTTGCAGCCGGTGAAACCCTGGGGTTGGTGGGGGAGTCCGGCAGCGGCAAAAGCACCCTGGGCCGCGCGATCCTGCACCTCAACCCGATCAGTGCCGGGCAGGTGCTGTTCGATGGCATCGACATGGCCCATGGCAGCGCGATCGACATCGCGCGCCTGCGCCAGGAAACGGCGATGATCTTCCAGGATCCCTACGCCGCGTTGAACCCGCGCCACACCATCGGCGAAACCATCGCCGAGGTGCTGCGGGTGCAGCGCAAAGTCCCGGCAGAGCGTATCCCGGCTCGCGTCAACGAACTGCTTGACCTAGTCGGCCTGCGCCCCGAACTGGCCAGTCGCAAACCCGGCGCCCTCAGTGGCGGCCAATGCCAGCGTGTCGGTATTGCCCGGGCGCTGGCGGTGGAGCCTCGCTTGATCATCGCCGATGAATGCGTGGCGGCCCTGGATGTATCGATCCAGGGCCAGATCATCAACCTGCTGTTGGAACTGCAACAGCGCATGAACCTGGCGATCCTGTTTATCGCCCACGATTTGGCCATCGTGCGGCGCCTGTGCGACCGCGTGGCGGTGATGTACCTGGGCAAGATCGTCGAGGAAGGGCCGGTGGAAGCGGTCTTCACCGCGCCGCGCCATCCGTATACCGCGGCGTTGATCGAGGCGATTCCGGAGATCGATCCGCACCGGCCTTTGCCGACGCAGCTGTTGCCTGGCGAGCCGCCGAGCCCGCTGAATTTGCCTACGGGCTGTGCCTTCCACCCGCGTTGCCGGTACGCCCGGACGATGTGTTCCGTGGTGTTGCCGCCTACCCATTCCCAGCACGAGCATCGATACAGTTGCGTGCTTGAAGAACCGTTGACCCTTCCTGCCCATCATGAACAAGGAGTTATGACATGCAATCGCGCCACTTGAAGTTGCTCGCCGCTGCTACGTTGACCGCGTGGTCCCTCACTGCCGGATTGGCGCAAGCCGCCGGCGTCCTCACCATCGGTTGCCGTGAAGACAGCACCACGTTCGACCCGATCAAAAGCGCGCAGAACCGCGATACCTGGGTATTTGCCAACGTCTACGACACCCTGGTGCGCGTGGACAACCTGGGGACCAAGATGGAGCCCGGCCTGGCTGAAAGCTGGGATATTTCCAAGGACGGCCTGACCTACACCTTCAAGCTGCGCGATGCGAAGTTCTCCGATGGCTCGGCGATCACCGCCGAGGATGCGGCGTTCAGCCTGTTGCGCATCCGCGATAACAAGGCTTCGTTGTGGGCTGATCCCTTCAACCTGATCGACACCGCAAAGGCGACGGACTCGAAAACCCTGGTTGTCACACTGAAGACCCCGGCAGTCGCCTTCCTGTCGCAACTGGCTTCGCCGACGGTGTCGATCCTGTCGGAAAAAGCCATGACAAAAATGGGTGAAGACGCCTACTCGGAAAATCCGGTGACCTCCGGCGCGTTTACCGTGGACGAATGGCGCAAGGGCGACCGGGTCATCCTGAAGAAGAACCCGAACTTCTGGCAGGCCAAGAAGGTCAGCCTGGATGGCGTGGAGTGGGTCTCCGTGACCGACGACAACACGCGGATGCGCATGGTGCAGAACAACGAGCTGGACACGGCGATCTTCGTACCGTTTTCCCGGGTTGAAGAGCTGAAGAAAGACAAGAACGTGGTGATCCACTCCGACCCGTCCACCCGTGAAGATCACCTGCTGATCAACCACGCCCACGGTCTGCTGGCCAAGCAGGAAGTACGCGAGGCGCTGGACATGGCCATCGACAAGCAGTCGCTGGTGAAAACCGCGACCTACGGTCAGGGCACTGTGGCCTATTCCTACATCCCGAAAGGCTCGTTGTTCCACTACGCCAACAACCTGCAACGCCCGTATGACCCGACCGCCGCCAAGAAACTGTTGGAAAAGGCTGGCGCGAAGGACTTGAAGCTCAACTATGTGGTCAACGCCGGCAACGAAGCCGACGAGCAGATCGCGGTGATCATCAAGGACCAGTTGGCCAAGGTCGGCGTGACCGCCAACCTGCAGAAGGTCGACCCGACCCAAAGCTGGCAGATGCTGGTGGACGGTGAGTACGATATTTCGGTGATGTACTGGACCAACGACATCCTCGACCCGGACCAGAAGACCACCTTCGTGCTGGGCCACGACACCAACCAGAACTACATGACCCGCTACAAGAACGATAAGGTCAAGGAACTGGTCGCGGCGGCGCGCATCGAGGCTGACCCGGTCAAGCGTGAGCAGATGTATGTCGAGTTGCAGAAACTGGCGAAACAGGATGTGAACTGGATCGACCTGTACTACAGCCCGTACATCAACATCTCACGCAAGAATGTGAGCAACTTCCTGCAAAATCCGTTGGGTCGTTTCACGCTTGAAGATGTCGTGAAAAACTAAGGCCCAGAGAACACCGCAATACAAATGTGGGAGGGGGCTTGCCCCCGATAGCGGTGGGTCAGTCACAGATACAGTGACTGACACCTTGCAATCGGGGGCAAGCCCCCTCCCACATTTGGTTTCACTGGGCGTCAAACGCCTGCCCATTGATGCCGGTACTGTCCGGCCCCATCAGGTACAGGTACACCGGCATGATCTCTTCCGGTGCCGGCCTTTCCATCGGGTTCTCCCCTGGATATGCCTGCGCCCGCATGCTGGTGCGCGTGCCGCCCGGGTTGATGCTGTTGGCTCTTACTGCAGCCACGTCTTCGAGCTCATCCGCCAGGGTCTGCATCAAGCCTTCAGTGGCGAATTTTGACACCCCGTAAGCCCCCCAATACGCCCGGCCCTTGCGCCCGACGCTGCTGGAGGTGAACACCACCGACGCATCCTGGGACAGCTTGAGCAGCGGCAACAACGTGCTGGTGAGCATGAACATCCCATTGACGTTGATGTGCATCACCCGCATGAAGTTCTCGCCGGACAGCTGCTCGATCGGCGTACGTGGGCCGATGATCGAGGCGTTGTGCAGCAGGCCATCGAGGTGGCCGAATTCTTTTTCGATCATCGCGGCCAGCTCATCGTATTGATGGGGCAGGGCGGTCTCCAGGTTGAAGGGGATCACCACCGGCTGCGGGTGGCCGGCCGCTTCGATCTCGTCATACACCTGGGCCAGGTTGGCTTCGGTCTTGCCCAGCAACAGCACGGTCGCGCCATGGGCGGCGTAGGTTTTCGCCGCCGCCGCACCAATTCCGCGACCGGCGCCGGTCACCAGGATCACCCGGCCTTTGAGCAGTTCTGGACGTGCAGAGTAATCAAACATAAAAAGCCTCGACAGAATTCAGCGGGTTACAAACACCCATCTTGAGCGCAGTGAAGATCCAAATGTGGGAGGGGGCTTGCCCCCGATAGTGGTATATCAGTCACCAAATGCAGTGACTGACACACTGCAATCGGGGGCAAGCCCCCTCCCACATTGGATCTTCCTTAGTCAGTAGAGTGAGTGAGCCATCAGCAACTGCACAGTGCGTTATCCAGCACCGTGCGCAGTTCCAGCGGGTGGTCCACCACCACATCCGCGCCCCAATGGCGCGGGTTGTCGTCCGGGTGAATGTAGCCATAGGTGACCGCCGCCGTGCGGGTGCCGGCGTCGCGGCCGGACTCGATGTCGCGCAGGTCATCCCCCACGAACAGCACGCTGGCCGGGTCCAGGCCGAGCATCTTGCACGCCAGGATCATCGGCTCCGGGTCCGGCTTGCTGTTTTTCACATGGTCCGGGCAGATCAGCAGCGCCGAGCGCTCGGCCAGGCCCAGTTGCTGCATGATCGGCTCGGCAAAGCGCAGTGGCTTGTTGGTGACCACGCCCCAGATCAGCTTGGCCTTCTCGATGTCTTCCAGAAGCTCGGCCATGCCGTCGAACAATGTGCTGTGGACCGCACAACCCTTCAGGTAACGCTCGAGGAATTCCAGGCGCAGCTCTTCAAAGCCGGGGGATTCCGGGTCCATCGAGAAGGTCACGGCCACCATCGCCCGTGCACCGCCGGAGATTTCATCGCGGATATGCTGTGGGTTGATCGGTGGCAGGTCGCGGTCGGCGCGCATCGCCTGGCAGATGGCGATAAAGTCCGGCGCAGTGTCCAGCAGGGTACCGTCCATGTCGAAGAGAACCGCTCGCAACTTCACAGGCTTACTCCTCGCGCAGGGTCTGGATCATGTAGTTGACGTCAACGTCGCTGGCCAGTTTGTAGTGCTTGGTCAGCGGGTTGTAGGTCAGGCCGATGATGTCCTTGACGGTCAGCCCGGCCTGGCGGCTCCACGCACCCAGTTCGGACGGGCGGATGAATTTCTTGAAATCGTGGGTGCCGCGCGGCAGCAGCTTCATGATGTATTCGGCGCCGATGATCGCGAACAGGTAGGCCTTGGGGTTGCGGTTGATGGTGGAGAAGAACACCTGGCCGCCCGGCTTGACCATGCGGAAGCAGGCGCGGATTACCGACGATGGGTCTGGTACGTGCTCCAGCATTTCCAGGCAGGTGACCACGTCGAACTGCTCAGGCATTTCCTCGGCCAGGGCTTCGGCGGTGATCTGGCGATATTCCACGCTCACGCCGGATTCCAGCTGGTGCAACTGCGCCACGGCCAGCGGCGCTTCGCCCATGTCGATCCCCATCACGGTGGCGCCGCGCTGGGCCATGGCTTCGCTGAGGATGCCGCCGCCGCAACCGACGTCCAGCACCTTCTTGCCGGCCAGGTTGACGCGTTCGTCAATCCAGTTGACCCGCAACGGGTTGATGTCGTGCAGGGGTTTGAACTCGCTTTCGCGGTCCCACCAGCGGTGGGCCAGGGCTTCAAACTTGGCGATTTCGGCGTGGTCGACGTTGCTCATGGTGAATCCTCTGAATCTGATAAATCGGTTTGTCGGTTCTGAACACGCGGGTTCAGAGCCAGCGTTATTCGGTGTGCCCGCTGATGCGTTTTCCCCAGGCAATCGCCGTGGCGGTCAACTGTTGTTCATCCATGCGGGTGAGTTGCCGGTCGTCGAGCAACTGCTTGCCGGCGACCCAAAGGTGTTTCACGCAATCGCGTCCGGTGGCATATATAAGCTGTGAGACCGGATCGTAGATCGGTTGTTGCGCCAGCCCGGTCAGATCGAAGGCGACCATATCCGCCGCCTTGCCCACTTCCAGGGAGCCGATTTCACTTTCCAGGCCCATGGCACGTGCACCGTTGAGCGTAGCCATGCGCAGCGCGCGGTGGGCGTCCAGGGCGGTGGCTGAACCGGCGACGGCCTTGGCCAGCATCGCGGCGGTACGGGTTTCACCCAGCAGGTCCAGGTCGTTGTTGCTGGCGGCGCCGTCGGTGCCGATGGCCACATTGACGCCCGCCTGCCATAGACGCTCCACCGGGCAGAAGCCACTGGCCAGTTTCAGGTTCGATTCCGGGCAATGGATCACGCTGGTGTTGCTTTCTACCAGCAAAGCCAGGTCGTCCTCGCTGATTTGGGTCATATGAACGGCCTGGAAGCGCGGGCCCAGCAAACCCAGGCGTCCCAGGCGCGCCAATGGCCGCTCGCCGGTCTGTTCGACGGCCTGTTGTACCTCGAAAGCGGTTTCATGCACATGCATATGGATCGCGGCGTCCAACTCTTCGGCGATGACCCGGATCTTTTCCAGGTTGGCATCGCACACGGTGTAGGGCGCGTGGGGGCCGAAGGTGATCTTGATGCGCGGATGGTGCTTGAGGTCGCCGAACAGTTCGATGCCCTGGCGGATCGCCTCATCGGCCGTGCCGGCACCGGGAATCGGGAAGTCGAGGATCGGAATCGCGATCTGCGCACGCATGCCGCTGTTGTGCACGCAATCGCTGGCGACCTTGGGGTAGAAGTACATGTCCGAGAAGCAGGTGATACCGCCCTTGAGCTGCTCGGCAATGGCCAGGTCGGTGCCGTCACGCACGAAGGCCTCGTCGACCCACTTGGCTTCGGCGGGCCAGATGTGTTTTTCCAGCCAGGTCATCAGGGGCAGGTCATCGGCCAGGCCGCGAAACAGGCTCATCGCCGCATGCCCGTGGGCGTTGATCAGGCCCGGACTGAGCAACATGCCCGGCAGTTCGCGCACTTCAGTGGCCGACAGCTTCAACGCCGCAGCCCGTGGACCGATAAAGGCGATACGCCCATTGCGGATGCCCACGCCATGGTCCTTGAGCACCACGCCGGCGGGTTCGACAGGTACCAGCCAGGTTGGCAGTAGCAATAAGTCGAGCGGGGCGGCAGTGGAGGTCATCGCAGGCTTCTTCCCGGGCAGCTATAAAAGAAGCGCGAAGTATACCCGAGCGTCCTGGCTGGCGGATCGCTATAATCGGCGGCTTTTGTTGATGAGTATGGGGTGATGGATGCGCGATCGACTGTTGGCAGCGGAGAAAGTGAAGGCCATCGATTGGCGTGATGGCACGCTGCACCTGCTCGATCAACGCGCCCTGCCGTCCCAGGAACGCTGGGTGGCCTGCTCCACGGTCGATGCAGTGGCTGCGGCCATTCGTGCCATGGTGGTGCGTGGCGCATCGGCGATCGGCATCAGCGCGGCCTATGGCCTGGTGCTCGCCGCTCGCGAGCGCATCGCCGAGGGCGGTGACTGGCAGGCCGCCTGGGAAGAGGACTACGCACTACTGGCCGATACCCGTCCGACCGCCTCGAACCTGTTCTGGGCGCTCAAGCGCATGCGCGATCGCCTGGATCGCGTCAAGAAGCACGCCGATCCGCTGGCGGTGCTGGAGGCCGAAGCGATCGCTATCCATGAAAGCGACCGGGAAGCCAACCTCGTCATGGCCCAGTTGGGCGTTGAGCGGATTCGCAAGCATCAGGGCAACGCCCAGGCGATCTTGACCCATGGCAACGCCGGCGCCTTGGCCACCGGCGGTGTCGGAACGGCCCTCGGGGTGATTCGCGCGGCCTTTCTGGAAGGCTTGGTCGAGCACGTCTACGCCAATGAGACCCGCCCATGGCTGCAAGGCTCGCGGCTGACCGCCTGGGAGCTGGCGGGCGAGGGGATCCCGGTCACCGTGAATGCCGACTCGGTCGGTGCGCATCTCCTCAAGACCAAGGGCATCACCTGGGTGATCGTCGGCGCCGATTGCATTGCCGCCAATGGCGATGTGATCAGCAAGATCGGCACTTATCAATTGGCAGTGTGCGCCATGCACCACGGCGTGCGTTTCATGGTGGTGGCGCCGAGTTCGAGCCTGGACTTGATGATGGCCACTGGTGACGATGTGGCCCTGGAGGAGCGCGATCCCGGTGAACTGCTGGAGGTCATGGGGCAGCGCTTGGAGGTCAATGCGTTTAATCCGGTATTTGATGTGACCCCGGCCGACCTGATCGATGTGATCGTGACTGAGAAGGGCGTGGTTGAGCGGCCGGATACGGCGAAATTGGCCAAGCTGATGTGCCGTAAGCGGCTGCATTGAAGGATTTGGTGTCTGTGAAGTGGCTATCGGGGGCAAGCCCCCTGCCACATTTTGACTGTTCACAATTAACGTGTGGAATGGGCTTGCCCCCGATTGGCCCTGAAAGTCAATAAAACCCTCGGATCCACCCTCAAAAAAAAGCACCACCCCATCTCTGAGCCCCTCTCGGCCTCCTCAAGCCTGTCATCCGTCAAATTACTAGTCTCCATGCGCATCAGGGGGATAGGTGCGTGGCGGCGATTGTGATAACATCCGGCGGTTTCCAGGGCCGCCCCCAGGGGTTGCCCATAACGTGCAGATCCGTGTCATAACTCGTTGATTTGTCGTAAGTCGTTGTCAGGCAGTGTGCCGGCGACGGCGAGCTTCGTTCGTCCCATATGGATGCGACGAGGTTTCACCCGAAAAAGGAATCAGGCTTCTCATGGGCGAACTGGCCAAAGAAATCCTCCCGGTCAATATCGAAGACGAGCTGAAACAGTCCTACCTCGACTACGCGATGAGCGTAATTGTCGGTCGGGCACTGCCTGATGCGCGCGATGGCTTGAAGCCCGTGCACCGGCGCGTGCTGTTCGCAATGAGCGAGCTGGGTAACGACTGGAACAAGCCGTACAAGAAATCTGCCCGTGTTGTCGGTGACGTGATCGGTAAGTATCACCCTCACGGCGACACTGCGGTGTACGACACCATCGTTCGGATGGCCCAGCCGTTTTCCCTGCGCTACCTGCTGGTAGACGGCCAGGGCAACTTCGGTTCGGTCGACGGCGACAACGCCGCGGCCATGCGATACACCGAAGTGCGCATGACCAAGCTGGCGCACGAGCTGCTGGCCGACCTGCATAAAGAAACCGTGGACTGGGTGCCGAACTACGACGGCACCGAAATGATCCCGGCGGTCATGCCGACCAAGATTCCCAACCTGCTGGTCAACGGTTCCAGCGGTATCGCCGTGGGCATGGCCACCAACATCCCGCCGCACAACCTCGGTGAAGTCATCGACGGTTGCCTGGCCCTCATCGACAACCCTGAGCTGACCGTCGATGAGCTGATGCAATACATCCCGGGCCCGGACTTCCCGACCGCCGCGATCATCAACGGTCGCGCCGGCATCATCGAAGCCTACCGCACCGGTCGCGGCCGTATTTACATGCGCGCCCGCTCGATCATCGAGGACATCGACAAGGTCGGTGGCCGCCAGCAGATCGTCATCACCGAACTCCCGTACCAGTTGAACAAGGCGCGTCTGATCGAGAAGATCGCCGAGCTGGTTAAAGAGAAGAAACTCGAAGGCATCACCGAGCTGCGCGACGAATCCGACAAAGACGGTATGCGCGTGGTGATCGAGCTGCGTCGTGGCGAAGTGCCTGAGGTGATCCTCAACAACCTCTACGCCCAGACCCAGCTGCAAAGCGTGTTTGGTATCAACGTGGTTGCACTGATCGACGGCCGCCCACGCATCCTGAACCTCAAGGACCTGCTGGAAGCCTTCGTACGTCACCGTCGCGAAGTGGTTACCCGCCGTACCGTGTTCGAGCTGCGTAAGGCCCGCGAGCGCGGCCACATCCTGGAAGGCCAGGCTGTAGCGCTGTCGAACATCGACCCGGTCATCGCCCTGATCAAGGCTTCGCCGACGCCGTCGGAAGCCAAGGAAGCGCTGATCAAGATGCCATGGGAATCCAGCGCCGTCGTGGCGATGGTTGAACGTGCCGGCGCCGACTCGTGCCGCCCGGAGACACTGGACCCGCAATACGGCCTGCGTGACGGCAAGTACTTCCTGTCGCCGGAACAGGCCCAGGCCATCCTGGAACTGCGCCTGCACCGCCTGACCGGCCTGGAACACGAGAAGCTGCTGGCCGAGTACCAGGAGATCCTCAACCAGATCGGCGAGCTGATCCGCATCCTCAACAGCGCCGTGCGCCTGATGGAAGTGATCCGCGAAGAGCTGGAAGTGATCCGCGCCGAATACGGCGACGTGCGCCGCACCGAAATCCTCGATGCCCGCCTCGACCTGACCCTGGGTGACATGATCCCGGAAGAAGAGCGCGTGGTGACCATCTCCCACGGTGGCTATGCCAAGACCCAGCCATTGGCTGCGTACCAGGCCCAGCGCCGTGGCGGTAAAGGTAAATCGGCTACCGGCGTGAAGGATGAGGACTACATCGCCCACCTGCTGGTCGCCAACAGCCACACCACGCTGCTGCTGTTCTCCAGCAAGGGTAAGGTGTACTGGCTCAAGACCTACGAAATCCCGGAAGCCTCCCGCGCTGCCCGTGGTCGTCCGTTGGTCAACCTGCTGCCGCTGGACAGTGATGAGTACATCACCACCATGCTGCCGGTCGAGGAATACACCGAAGGTCACTTCATCTTCATGGCCACCGCCAAAGGCACCGTGAAGAAGACCCCGCTGGAATCCTTCAGCCGTCAGCGTAGCGTGGGCCTGATCGCCCTGGAGCTGGACGAAGGCGACGTGCTGATCAGCGCGGCCATCACCGATGGCGAGCGTGAAGTCATGCTGTTCTCCGACGGCGGCAAGGTCACCCGCTTCAAGGAATCCGATGTTCGCGCCATGGGCCGTACCGCCCGCGGTGTACGCGGCATGCGCCTGCCGGAAGGGCAGAAGCTGATTTCGATGCTGATCCCGGAAGAAGGCAGCCAGATCCTCACCGCTTCCGAGCGTGGCTATGGCAAGCGCACCGCCATCAGCGAGTTCCCGGAGTACAAGCGTGGCGGCCAGGGCGTTATCGCCATGGTCAGCAACGACCGCAACGGCCGTCTGGTCGGCGCGGTCCAGGTGCTCGATGGCGAGGAAATCATGCTGATTTCCGACCAGGGCACCCTGGTGCGTACCCGTGTGGCCGAAGTGTCGAGCCTGGGCCGTAACACCCAGGGTGTGACCTTGATCAAGCTGGCCAAGGACGAAAAACTGGTCGGCCTGGAGCGTGTCCAGGAACCATCGGAAGTCGAAGGCGAAGAGCTGGAAGGTGAGGAGTTCGAAGGCGAGGTGATCGCAGCCGGCGATGACAGCGTCGACGAGCCAACCCTCGATGCTGCCGCAGACGAAGAAGAACCGCAGGAATAAGCGGACACACAGGGGGCGGATGAAGATTCGCCCCCTTGTTGTTTGTCCCTTATGAAAGTATTGAAACCCGATTTATTGCACCACCCCACCAGATCAGAGTGAGATTGGATGTGAGCAAGAGAGCCTATAACTTCTGTGCCGGTCCCGCGGCGCTTCCTGAAGCAGTCCTGCAGCGCGCGCAGGGTGAACTCCTCGACTGGCATGGAAAAGGCCTCTCCGTGATGGAAATGAGCCATCGCAGTGATGAGTTCGTGTCCATTGCCACCAAGGCCGAGCAGGATCTGCGCGACTTGCTCGACATTCCATCCCACTACAAAGTGCTGTTCCTGCAAGGCGGCGCGAGCCAGCAGTTCGCCCAGATCCCGCTGAACCTGCTGCCGGAAGACGGCACTGCCGACTACATCGACACCGGTATCTGGGGGCAGAAGGCTATTGAAGAGGCCTCGCGCTACGGTCATGTCAATGTGGCCGGCACCGCCAAGCCTTACGACTACTTCGCCATTCCCGGTCAGAACGAATGGAAGCTGTCCAAGGACGCGGCCTACGTGCACTACGTCGCGAACGAAACCATTGGCGGCCTGGAGTTCGACTGGGTGCCGGAAGTGGGTGACGTTCCGCTGGTGTGCGACATGTCCTCGGACATCCTCTCGCGGCCTATCGATGTCTCGCGCTACGGCATGATCTACGCCGGTGCGCAGAAGAACATCGGTCCGAGCGGCATCCTGGTCAATATCGTCCGTGAGGACCTGCTGGGCCGCGCCCGTTCACTGTGCCCGACCATGCTCAACTACAAGGTCGCGGCCGACAACGGCTCGATGTACAACACCCCGCCGGCCTTCGCCTGGTACCTGTCGGGCCTGGTGTTCGAGTGGCTGAAAGAGCAGGGCGGCGTGGCGGCCATGGGCAAGCTCAACGAAGAGAAGAAGCGCACCCTGTATGACTTCATCGACGCCAGCGGCCTGTACAGCAACCCGATCAACCTGACCGACCGCTCGTGGATGAACGTGCCGTTCCGCCTGGCTGATGACCGCCTGGACAAGCCCTTCCTGGCCGGTGCCGACGCCCGCGGCCTGCTGAACCTCAAGGGCCACCGTTCGGTGGGTGGCATGCGCGCCTCCATCTACAACGCTGTCGACATCCATGCGATCAACGCGCTGGTTGCCTACATGGCAGAGTTCGAAAAGGAACACGGCTAATGTCTGAACAAGAACTCAAGGCCCTGCGTGTACGCATTGACAGCCTGGACGAGAAAGTCCTGGAGCTGATCAGTGAGCGTGCGCGCTGCGCCCAGGAAGTGGCACGGGTGAAGATGGCGTCCCTGGCGGAGGGCGAAGTGCCGGTGTTCTACCGGCCGGAGCGTGAAGCCCAGGTGCTCAAGCGCGTCATGGAGCGTAACAAGGGCCCGCTGGGCAACGAAGAGATGGCGCGGTTGTTCCGTGAAATCATGTCGTCGTGCCTGGCGCTCGAGCAGCCGCTGAAAGTGGCCTACCTCGGCCCGGAAGGCACCTTTACCCAGGCGGCGGCCATGAAGCACTTCGGCCACGCGGTGATCAGCAAGCCCATGGCGGCCATCGACGAGGTGTTCCGTGAGGTGGCGGCCGGCGCGGTGAACTTTGGCGTGGTGCCGGTGGAAAACTCCACCGAAGGGGCGGTCAACCACACGCTGGACAGCTTCCTTGAGCACGACATGGTGATCTGCGGCGAAGTCGAGCTGCGCATCCACCATCACCTGCTGGTGGGTGAGAACACCAAGACCGACAGCATCAGCCGCATCTATTCCCACGCCCAGTCCCTGGCCCAGTGCCGCAAGTGGCTGGATGCGCATTACCCGAATGTGGAGCGCGTGGCGGTGTCCAGCAACGCCGAAGCGGCCAAGCGGGTCAAGGGTGAATGGAATTCGGCGGCGATCGCCGGTGATATGGCGGCAGGTCTGTATGGCCTGACGCGCCTGGCCGAGAAAATCGAGGATCGCCCGGACAACTCCACGCGCTTCCTGATGATCGGCAGCCAGGAAGTGCCGCCGACCGGCGACGACAAGACTTCGATCATCGTCTCCATGAGCAACAAGCCCGGCGCGCTGCATGAGCTGCTGGTGCCGTTCCACGATAACGGGATTGACCTGACGCGCATCGAGACACGTCCTTCGCGCAGCGGTAAATGGACTTACGTGTTCTTTATCGACTTCATCGGCCACCACCGCGATCCGCTGGTCAAGGGCGTGCTGGAGAAGATCAGTCAGGAAGCTGTGGCACTCAAGGTGCTGGGCTCTTACCCGAAAGCGGTTTTGTGAGGCTTTAACATGAGTGGCAACTTCCTCGCCCTGGCCCAGCCGGGCGTGCAACAACTGTCGCCTTACGTTCCGGGCAAGCCTGTGGACGAGCTGGCGCGTGAGTTGAACCTGGACCCCTCCAAGATCGTCAAGCTGGCGAGTAACGAGAATGCACTGGGCCCAAGCCCCAAGGTGTTGGCGGCGATTCGCGAAGAATTGGCCGAGCTGACCCGTTACCCGGACGGCAATGGCTTCGCCCTCAAGTCCCTGCTGGCAGAAACATGCCGGGTCGGGCTGAACCAGGTCACCCTGGGCAACGGTTCCAATGACATCCTCGAGCTGGTTGGCCGTGCCTACCTGGCGCCGGGCCTGAACGCCGTGTTCAGCGAGCACGCGTTTGCGGTCTACCCGATCGTCACCCAGGCGGTCGGTGCCGACGCCCGTGTGATTCCTGCCAAGGACTGGGGCCATGACCTGCCGGCCATGCTGGCCGCCATCGACGCCCAGACCCGCGTCGTGTTTATCGCCAACCCGAACAACCCGACCGGCACCTGGTTCGATGCGCAGGCGCTCAACGACTTCCTGCAGGACGTGCCTGAGCATGTACTGGTGGTGTTGGACGAGGCCTACATCGAGTACGCCGAAGGCAGCGACCTGCCGAACGGCCTGGATTTCCTGGCGGCCTACCCGAACCTGCTGGTGTCGCGCACCTTCTCCAAGGCCTATGGCCTGGCGTCGCTGCGGGTCGGCTATGGCTTGTCGACAGCGGTGGTGGCCGATGTGCTGAACCGCGTGCGCCAACCGTTCAACGTCAACAGCCTCGCCCTGGCGGCAGCCTGTGCGGCGGTGAAGGATGCCGAGTACCTGGAAGAAGGTCGCCGCATCAACGCAAGCGGCATGCTGCAGTTGCAGGATGGCTTCCGTGCATTGGGCCTGGGCTGGATTCCCTCCAAGGGCAACTTCATCTGTGTCGACCTTGGTCAAGTGGCCGCCCCGGTATTCCAGGGGCTGCTGCGCGAAGGTGTGATCGTGCGGCCGGTGGCCAACTACGGCATGCCGAACCACCTGCGGATCACCATCGGCTTGCCGGCTGAAAACAGTCGCTTCCTGGAGGCGCTGGCCAAGGTCCTGGCTCGTGGTTGATGTCACTGCATTGCAACCTGCCGTGCCTATGATCGGTCGCCTGGTGGTGGTCGGCCTGGGCTTGATCGGTGGCTCCTTCGCCAAAGGCCTGCGCGAAAGCGGGCTGTGCGGCGAAGTGGTTGGTGTGGACCTGGACCCGCAATCGCGCAAGCTGGCGGTGGAGTTGGGCGTGGTGGATCGCTGTGAGGCGGACCTGGCGCTTGCGTGCCAGGGAGCTGACGTCATCCAGCTCGCGGTGCCGATCCTGGCGATGGAGAAACTGCTGGCGGTATTGGCCGGCATGGACCTGGGCCAGGCGATCCTGACGGACGTCGGCAGCGCCAAGGGCAATGTGGTGCGGGCCGCGCAGCAGGCCTTTGGCGGCATGCCGTCGCGCTTTGTGCCGGGCCATCCGATTGCCGGTTCCGAGCAGAGCGGGGTGGAAGCGTCCAATGCGCAGCTGTTCCGCCGTCATAAAGTGATCCTGACGCCGCTGGAACAAACCGATCCGGCCGCGCTGGCGGTGGTGGATCGTCTCTGGCGTGAGCTGGGGGCGGATGTGGAACATATGCAGGTCGAGCGCCACGACGAAGTGCTGGCGGCGACCAGCCATTTGCCCCATCTGTTGGCATTCGGCCTGGTGGACTCCCTGGCCAAGCGTAACGAAAACCTCGAGATTTTCCGTTATGCCGCCGGTGGCTTCCGCGACTTCACACGGATTGCCGGCAGCGATCCGGTGATGTGGCATGACATCTTTCTCGCCAATCGCGAAGCGGTGTTGCGCACCCTGGACACCTTCCGCAGTGACCTCGACGCCTTGCGCGACGCGGTCGATGCCGGGGATGGCCATCAATTATTGGGCGTGTTCACCCGTGCGCGGGTGGCGCGTGAGCATTTCAGCAAGATCCTGGCTCGCCGGGCCTATATGGAAACCGCTGTGAACGCCGATGACCTGACTTTCCTCGCCAACCCGGGCGGCCGCTTGAGCGGGCGTATCCGGGTGCCGGGTGACAAGTCGATCTCCCATCGCTCGATCATGCTCGGCTCGTTGGCCGAGGGCGTGACGGAGGTGGAAGGGTTCCTTGAGGGTGAAGATGCCCTTGCGACCCTGCAGGCGTTTCGCGACATGGGCGTGGTGATTGAAGGGCCGCACCATGGGCGCGTGACCATTCACGGTGTGGGCTTGCACGGCCTGAAGCCGGCGCCGGGGCCGATCTACCTGGGCAATTCCGGTACGTCCATGCGCCTGCTGTCCGGTTTGTTGGCGGCACAACGCTTTGACAGCGTGTTGACCGGCGATGCTTCCCTGTCCAAGCGCCCGATGAACCGCGTGGCCAAGCCATTGCGGGACATGGGCGCGGTGATCGAGACTGGGCCGGAAGGGCGTCCGCCGCTGACCATTCGTGGCGGCCAGGCGCTCAAAGGCATGAGCTATGCAATGCCGATGGCCAGTGCCCAGGTCAAATCCTGTCTGTTGCTGGCGGGGCTGTATGCCGAAGGTCAAACTGCGGTGACCGAGCCTGCGCCGACCCGTGACCATACCGAGCGTATGTTGCGCGGTTTTGGTTACCCGGTTGCGGTGGAAGGCGCTACCGCATCGGTGGAATCGGGTCATGTACTGACGGCTGCCCATATTGAAGTGCCGGGGGATATCTCCTCTTCGGCATTCTTCCTGGTGGCGGCTTCGATTGCCGAAGGCTCCGAGTTGTTGCTGGAGCATGTCGGCATCAACCCGACCCGCACCGGGGTGATCGATATCCTGCGGTTGATGGGGGCCGATATCACCTTGGAAAACCCGCGCGAAGTGGGTGGCGAGCCTGTCGCTGACCTGCGGGTGCGGGCAGCTGTATTGAAGGGTATCGAGATTCCAGAAGCGCTGGTGCCCCTGGCTATTGATGAATTCCCGGTGTTGTTCGTCGCGGCCGCCTGCGCTGAAGGCCGGACCATTTTGCGGGGCGCCGAAGAGTTGCGTGTTAAGGAGTCCGACCGTATCCAGGTCATGGCCGACGGTCTGCAGGTGTTGGGGGTGAAGTGTGAACCGACCGCCGATGGGATTATCATTGACGGTGGCCTGATGGGCGGTGGTGAAGTCCATGCCCATGGCGATCACCGGATTGCCATGGCCTTCAGCGTGGCTTCCCTGCGGGCGGCTGCGCCGATTCGTATCCATGACTGCGTCAATGTTGCTACGTCTTTTCCGAACTTTCTTACACTGTGTGCCCAAGTCGGCATCCGTGTTGCCCAAGAGGCTCAATTGTGAATATCAAAGCACCGGTGATTACCATCGACGGGCCAAGCGGCTCGGGCAAAGGCACGATCGCCGGCATCCTGGCCAAGCGCCTGGGCTGGTGCCTGCTGGATTCCGGCGCGTTGTACCGCCTGCTGGCGTTTGCCGCACGCAACCATGGCGTCGACCTGACCAACGAAGAATCCCTGAAGCTGCTGGCCGCGCATCTCGATGTGCAATTCGTCGGCGCGACGGAAGGTCATCCCCAGCGCATCATCCTGGAAGGGGACGATGTGACCGATGACCTGCGTAACGAGCAGGTCGGCTCCTGGGCCTCCCAGGTTGCCGCGCTGCCGGCGGTGCGTGATGCGCTGTTGCAGCGTCAGCGGGCTTTCCAGGAGCCGCCGGGGCTGGTGGCCGATGGCCGCGACATGGGCACGGTGGTGTTTCCCGAGGCGCCACTGAAGATTTTCCTGACCGCCAGCGCCGAGGAGCGGGCTCGCCGCCGCTACTTGCAGTTGAAGGGCAAAGTCGATGGTGTTAGTCTGTCGAGTCTGCTAGATGAGATCCGTGCACGCGATGAGCGTGATACCCAGCGCGCAGTAGCCCCGCTCAAGCCGGCGGCTGATGCCATACAGCTGGATTCCACGGAGTTGTCCATCGAGCAGGTGCTGGAACGCATCTTGAGTGAAATCGCCATTCGCGATATCGCCGGGTGATCAAGAAGGCCGCAGGGGACCAGTCATAGTCCTGCGGTGGCTTCTTTTAACTGAAACTGACCCACACCGTCTGGGGTGTGGAGATGGGCGTATTCTTCGCCCTTATCAACAGGAATTAAAATGAGCGAAAGCTTTGCGGAACTCTTTGAAGAAAGCCTAAAAACCCTGAACCTTCAGGCAGGCTCCATCATCACCGGTGTTATCGTTGATATCGATTACCAAGCTCGCTGGGTAACCGTTCACGCTGGTCTGAAGTCTGAAGCTCTGATCCCGCTGGAACAGTTCTACAACGATGCTGGTGATCTGACAATCAATGTCGGTGACGAAGTTCACGTTGCTCTGGACTCGGTTGAAGACGGTTTCGGTGAAACCAAGCTGTCCCGTGAAAAAGCCAAGCGCGCTGAATGCTGGATTGTTCTCGAAGCAGCCTTCGCAGCTGAAGAAGTGGTCAAGGGCGTTATCAACGGTAAGGTTAAAGGCGGCTTCACTGTCGACGTTAACGGCATCCGTGCGTTCCTGCCAGGTTCTTTGGTCGACGTTCGTCCTGTGCGCGACACCACGCACCTGGAAGGCAAAGAACTCGAATTCAAGGTCATCAAACTCGACCAGAAGCGCAACAACGTTGTCGTTTCCCGTCGCAGCGTCCTGGAAGCAGAGAACTCCGCCGAGCGTGAAGCTCTGCTGGAATCCCTGCAGGAAGGCCAACAAGTCAAAGGTATCGTCAAGAACCTCACCGATTACGGCGCATTCGTCGATCTGGGTGGCGTCGATGGCCTGCTGCACATTACCGACATGGCTTGGAAGCGTATCAAGCATCCTTCCGAAATCGTCAATGTTGGCGACGAGATCGATGTCAAGGTTCTGAAATACGATCGCGAGCGCAACCGTGTTTCCCTGGGCCTGAAGCAACTGGGTGAAGATCCATGGGTCGCTATCAAAGCCCGTTACCCAGAAAGCACTCGCGTCACCGCGCGTGTTACCAACCTGACCGACTACGGCTGCTTCGCTGAGCTGGAAGAAGGCGTTGAAGGCCTGGTACACGTTTCCGAAATGGACTGGACCAACAAGAACATCCACCCTTCGAAAGTCGTACAAGTCGGCGACGAAGTGGAAGTCATGGTTCTGGATATCGACGAAGAGCGTCGTCGTATCTCCCTGGGCATCAAGCAGTGCAAATCTAACCCATGGGAAGATTTCTCTGGCCAGTTCAACAAGGGCGATAAAATCTCCGGCACCATCAAGTCGATCACCGATTTCGGTATCTTCATTGGTCTGGACGGCGGCATCGACGGCCTGGTTCACTTGTCCGACATCTCCTGGAACGAAGTTGGCGAAGAAGCTGTTCGTCGTTTCAAGAAGGGCGACGAGCTGGACACCGTTATCCTGTCGGTTGACCCAGAGCGCGAGCGCATCTCCCTGGGTATCAAGCAACTGGAAAGCGATCCGTTCTCCGAGTACGTTCAAGAGAACGACAAAGGCGCAATCGTTAAAGGCACTGTGAAAGAAGTTGACGCCAAAGGCGCCATCATCGTTCTGGCCGACGATATCGAAGCGACTCTGAAAGCCTCCGAAATCAGCCGTGACCGCGTTGAAGACGCGCGCAACGTTCTGAAAGAAGGCCAGGAAGTAGAAGCCAAGATCATCAGCGTCGATCGCAAGAGCCGCGTGATCCAGCTGTCCATCAAGTCGAAAGACGAAGTGGAAGAGAAAGAAGCCATCCAGAGCCTGAAATCGGCTCCGGAAGCTGCAACAGGCGAGACCACCATGGCCTCCCTGCTGCGCGAAGCAATGGCTAAACAGAACTAAGTTCTGTAAGGCTGTTAAAAAGGGCGACTTCGGTCGCCCTTTTTTGTGCCTGAAATTCGTTGAATCAACACGCAAGAACCAAGGCAGACGCCTTGGTGTCAGAGCTGAATAGAGTATTGATAAAGGCCCTCCCGTGTTTTTAAGGATTTCGATGAACAGGCTTATCGTGGTGTTCGCAGTGGTAATGCTTGCAGGCTGTTCCGTTACCAGCGCCAAAACTCACGCGAGGCGCGGTGTCAGCGGCATTGAGGTCGATTGCTCGGGGTTGGGCAACAGCTGGGATAAGTGCGAGAAACGCGCCGCCCGCGAATGCAGGATGCAGGGCTATAAGGTCATCACCAGATCCAGCGACGCCAAGGACGAAGAGGGTGATTACTTGTTCGGTTGGAACCCTGCAGGAGCGGTCACTCGTACCATGCTCGTGATCTGCAATTGAGAGTGTGGGTCGCTCATGGCGGGCGTTATTCAAACGGCAGATAAGTTGGTAGATGGGCTGTTCAAATTCATCAAGTCATGCTAAAACCTTCGAAGCGCTTTTCCTAGCTGCTTGAAAAAGAAGGGAAAAATATGACGAAGTCGGAGTTGATCGAACGAATTGTCACCCATCAAGGGCTGCTTTCATCCAAGGATGTGGAGCTGGCTATCAAGACCATGCTTGAGCAAATGTCCCAGTGCCTCGCGACCGGGGATCGAATTGAGATCCGTGGGTTTGGCAGTTTTTCGCTGCACTACCGCGCGCCAAGGGTAGGGCGGAATCCGAAGACTGGGCAGTCGGTGAGCCTGGATGGGAAATTTGTGCCTCATTTCAAGCCGGGGAAGGAATTGCGGGATCGGGTGAATGAGGATGAGGAAGAGGGTGTTTGAGCCGATTTTGATTAGGAGGGAGTATGTATCAAGCTAAGCGAGCTCTGCTGGTGATAATTTTGCTTTTGCTTGCGTTCAGTGTTTTGGTGTTTGTGCTGGAAAACCAGCAAGTTCAAACGCTTTCCTTCCTGGGTTTGGTCACTCCGCAAATTCCAGTATCTGTCTTTATTATGCTCTCCTTGGTTGTCGGTCTCCTGACCGGGCCGCTTCTTGGTATTGTATTTCGGCGTAGGACCCATCGCCGGTCAGTTTCCTCGGATCGCTAGCAGCGTGGTGCGTCGTTACCGCGGGGTCGCTAAATACTGAGTCTCTCGGGTGGGGTGCCTCTCCGCCGAAGTAGTGCTGCGATGAGGTAGGCTACAGAATATCTCAAAGTGCGCCGCTGGCAGTGCGGAGCGTCGTGCTCGTGGTTTTAATGTATTCTTATTTTTCTGCTTTGTGCAATTGCAGAGTGTATGTGCTGGTCTGTTTATGTTGGGTGCAGTCTTGGGATTTTCTTATGGGATTTTCTTATTGGTGGTGATTGTAAGTTGGGAAATATTTTAATGAGTTGGGTTTGGCTGTTGGTGGGTTGTGATCTTTCTGGTTTTTTATGTTGCTGAGATTGTCGTTCTCGTAGTTGTTGAGTGTTTTTTAAAGTTTGGGTGATGATCAGGTTTTTGTTAAAAATTTTTAGTTGTTCATGCATGGATTTTCAATATGATAGAGGGTGCTTGCACCCCGGATCTATCGCCGACGATGGCAGTATGGGTGGTGGCATCTTGATGTGTGCTTTCTCTAAGCCATGGGTTGGCTTTTGGGTTGGCTGAGGCGTGAGAGTGGCTTCTGAAGCTAGGCTGGGCCTCGTTCGGCAGGCGCTGGGGAGCCTAAATGCTAGTTTTATGGGGGCAAAGTCTGTAAATTGTCGGTAGACAAAATTCCGTGCATTCCTAGATTAAGCAAGCGGTGAATGCATGCGTTGTTGGCGTGGGATCCATATTTTGCTCGTGCCACATAGCGAAATTATGCCGCAGTTAGGTTTAAAGTTAAGGTGAAGTGATGAAGACAGTTTTGGTGACCGGGGCAGATGGATTTATTGGATCGCACCTGACGGAGCTCTTGGTCCGGGAAGGGTACAAAGTCAAAGCGTTGTCTCAGTATAACTCTTTCAACTATTGGGGATGGCTTGAGGATGTCAGCTGTCTGAAAGATATTGAAGTATTGAACGGTGATGTACGTGATCCGCATTATTGCAAACACATCACCAAAGATGTTGACGCGGTTTTTCACCTTGCTGCCTTAATCGCTATTCCGTATTCATATGTAGCACCCGACAGTTATGTGGACACTAATGTAAAAGGCACTCTGAATATTTGCCAGGCTGCGATTGATAATGGTGTGCAGCGGGTGATCCACACGTCTACCAGCGAAGTCTATGGCACTGCTCAGTACGTCCCTATCGATGAGAACCACCCACTCCAGCCGCAGTCACCTTACAGCGCCTCGAAGATGGGGGCCGATGCAATGGCCATGAGCTTTTTCAACGCTTTTGATTTGCCTCTGACCATTGCTCGCCCATTCAATACTTATGGGCCTCGCCAATCTGCACGTGCTGTCATTCCTACAATCATCACGCAAATTGCCAGTGGTAAGAGGCAGATCAAGCTCGGTGATGTTTCACCCACCCGTGATTTCAACTATGTTGCTGATACCTGCCGCGGCTTTCTCGAACTCCTACGCTGCGACAAGGCTGTCGGCGAGATCGTCAATATCGGCTCAAACTTTGAAATCACTGTGGGGGATACGCTGAAGCTGATACGTGAGTTGATGAGCAGTGATGTCGAGTTCCTGATGGACGATCAGCGTCTGCGCCCTGAAAAATCGGAAGTGTTCAGATTATGGTGTGATAACTCCAAGATTCAGAGCCTTACCGGATTCAAGCCGCAGTACTCGATCCGCCAAGGGCTACAAGAAACCATTGATTGGTTTACTCGGCCTGAAAACCTGGCCAAATACAAAGCCGATCTCTACAACGTCTGAGGCGCCGTCATGCTCGACTCTCTGGTGAAATTTGTGCGGGAGCAATACCGCACCAATGACTTCATTCCTCTGCATGCGCCAATATTTGGTGGGAACGAAAAACGCTACGTTAACGAGACCATAGATTCGACGTTTGTTTCCAGCGTTGGTGCTTTTGTTGATCGATTCGAGCGAGACATGGAAGCCTATACCAGCAGTCCGCGAGCAGTGGCGACCGTCAACGGAACTGCGGCCTTGCACATCGCCTTGATGCTGGCGGGTGTCAAGGCCGGTGATTTGGTGCTAACTCAGCCGCTCACCTTCGTGGCGACGTGTAATGCCATTGCGTATTGCGGTGCCGACCCCGTGTTTATTGATGTCGACAAGCACACAATGGGGCTGTCTCCGGTAGCCATGGAGCGCTGGCTTGAGGACTCTGCGTACCTGGATGACGATGGCATATGCCGGGTCAAAGGTGATGGCAGGGTGATTCGTGCTTGCCTGCCCATGCATACGTTTGGCCACCCTGTGGAGTTGGACTTGTTGATTCAAGTTTGCGCTCGCTGGGGGATGGTACTGGTCGAGGATGCTGCCGAGTCCTTAGGTAGCCTCTATAAAGGGCGCCACACAGGAACATTTGGCGCTGTTGGTACATTGAGTTTCAATGGGAACAAAACCATCACTACAGGTGGTGGTGGCATGATTCTGACTGATGAAGCGCTGGGGGCACGGGCAAAGCATCTGACCACCACTGCGAAAAAAGCTCACCCTTATGAGTACGTCCATGATGAGGTGGGCTACAATTATCGCTTGCCCAACCTTAACGCGGCTTTAGGATGTGCTCAGCTTGAACAGTTGGACTCTTTTATTGCCGCAAAGCGTGTTCTTGCGAGCCGTTACCAGTCCTTCTTAGAAGGTGGCCCTCTCCAGTTCGTTGTAGAACCCCAAGGGTGTCGTTCCAACTATTGGCTTAATGCAGTGATCTGTGAGGACCTCAAGCACCGCGACGAGTTGTTGGCTTTCAGCAATCAGGCTGGTGTCATGACGCGACCGATATGGAAGCTAATGAGTCATTTAGCGGCGTACTCTTCAAGCCTGCAAGGTGACTTGACCAACGCGTTATGGCTTGAGCAGCGGGTCGTGAATTTGCCGAGTAGCGTTGTGCCGGAGTTGCAGGTTTGAAGCGTAGCGTTGCCGTATTCACCGGCACGCGCGCCGAGTACGGTTTGCTCTATTGGTTGATGAAAGACATTCACGCCAGCGAGAGCATGACGCTGCAAGTGATTGTGAGTGGCATGCACCTCTCGCCTGAGTTTGGTGAAACCTGGAAGGATATAGACGCCGACGGATTCACCATTGATGCAAAAGTAGAAATGCTTCTGTCTTCTGATACTGACGTTGGTGTTGTCAAGTCGATGGGCCTCGGCACGCTGGGCTTTGCCGACGCGCTGGACCGGTTGCGGCCCGATATCTTGATTGTGCTGGGGGATCGGTTTGAAGCGCTTGCAATCGTGCAGGCGGCATTGATCATGAAGATTCCAGTTGCGCATCTGCATGGTGGCGAGATTACCGAGGGTGCCTACGACGACGCGATCCGACACGCTATCACCAAGATGGCATTCTTCCACTTTGTATCCACTGAACCGTATCGGCAGCGTGTGATTCAGATGGGGGAGTCACCTGAGCGTGTGTTTAACGTAGGGGCCCTAGGGCTGGATCATTTACTGCGCAGTCCGCGAATGACTCTAGACGAATTGTCGCAGAGTCTGGACTTCAAGTTGGATAGGCCGTTCCTGTTGGTGACTTATCATCCGGTTACTTTGTCCGAAGAAGATCCGATCCAAAGCTTTAACGCGTTGTTATCGGCTCTTGATCAGTTTTCAGGGCACAAGGTCATTATCACCTACCCCAATGCCGATAATGGGGGGCGCGCGATAATTCCCCTGCTGGAGGAGTACGCGCAGCGCAGCCCCGACCGCGTGAAAGCAATACCTTCGCTCGGATTTCGGCGATATCTCAGCGTGGTCGCTCTGGCTGACGCAGTTGTAGGCAACTCATCGAGTGGCATCATCGAAGTGCCAGCTTTTGGAGTACCGACGATCAATATAGGTGCGCGACAGACCGGGCGTTTATCCTCAGCCTCGGTCATAAATTGCTCGCCTGACGCCAAATCCATCGCGGACGCAGTACACCTAGCACTGACTGAGGTGTTCGCTGAAACCTGCAAACAGGCGGTTAACCCCTACGGCGCCGGCGATGCTGCGCGCTGCATCGTGGACGTCCTCGAGCGTTTCAACGGGGAATACCACAAATCATTTCACGATTTGAGCTAAACCATGAAAGCATCCAACCACGACTCGGTCTACATCATCGCTGAGGCAGGCGTTAACCATAACGGTGAGCGTGATCTTGCGTTTGCCCTCGTTGACGCGGCGGCCGCAGCGGGTGCTGATGCTGTGAAGTTTCAAACTTTTGATGCCGCCCGTCTGGCGTCGAAGTCCGCTCCCAAGGCCACTTACCAAAAGCAGACAACCGACGCGGCAGAAAGCCAGTTTGCCATGCTTAAAAAGCTCGAGTTGCCCAAGGAATGGCACGCGGATCTTCAGGCGCATGCGCATCGCAGCGGCATTGAATTTCTATCTACAGCGTTCGACACTGATAGTCTGAAGTTTCTATGTGAGATGAATCTACCGTTCTTCAAGGTGCCCTCCGGCGAACTCACGAACGGCCCATTGTTGTGGCAATTTGCGCATACCCGAAAGCCGCTTGTGCTGTCGACGGGCATGGCTACATTGAGCGAGGTTGAACAGGGCCTTGCTATCGTCGCACATGCTTTGGTAGCTGATCGAGAACCCGTGAACCTAGACGAGGTTTGGAAAAACTGGAGTCAGCCGCAAGCACGGGCGCGCCTCACAGGGCATGTCACGTTGTTGCATTGTACCTCCCAGTATCCTACGCCCTGGGCGGAAGTGAATTTGCGAGCAATGGATACGCTAAGGGCGTTCGATCTGGCAGTTGGTTATTCTGATCATACGGAAGGCGGCTTGATTTCAGTCGCGGCAGTAGCGCGAGGCGCCAAGGTCATCGAAAAGCATTTCACGCTGGATCGCTCCATGCCGGGGCCAGATCACAAGGCCTCACTTGAGCCTGATGAATTAAAAGCGATGATCAGCCAGATCCGTGTGCTGGAGTTGGCATTAGGCGATGCCTGCAAGGCGCCTCAGCCCAGCGAGTGGGACACCCGCAAAGCTGCACGCCAGCAGGTTGTGGCTGCGCGTGATATTGCACAAGGCTCGATCATTGGCAGGGACGATTTGACAACCGCTCGCGCCGGCTCGGGTTTTCCAGCCGCTGCCTTATGGGAACTGGTTGGTACCCGTAGCGAGTTTGCAGTGCAAGCCGGTGAGATCATCAAGTAATGAGCCAGTCACTAGGCACATTACGGCACCTGGTGATGCTCGGTGCCGGAGGGCACGCGAAAGTATTGCTTTCACTCGCCAACGCGTCTCGCCTGCACGTAATAGGCGTCTGTGATCCAGAGCTTCATCGTTTGGGCATCTTTGAATGGCGCGGGCTCGCCGTGTTGGGTGGAGATGAGGTGTTGGACCAGCTTGATCGTACGCGCGTTGGTCTGATAAACGGCATCGGTCAGGTAGTGGGAAGTAATCTTCGACGAGTCCTTTATGAATCGGCAGTGAGCAAGGGATTTCAATTTCCTTCACTTGTGCACCCTACGGCGTTTGTTGATGAGTCCGCTGTTCTAAGCCAGGGAGTACAGATAATGGCGGGCGCCGTTATCCAGCCGGATGTGACCCTCGGATGTAATACCATCATCAATACCGGGGCTAGCGTGGATCACGATTGCAACGTGGCTGCCCATGTGCACATCGCACCCGGCGCTACACTGTGTGGCAATGTTCAAATAGGCAGCGGTGCATTTGTAGGTGCCGGTGCAACAGTAATTCAAGGGCTGGCGCTGGGCGAGTACGCCGTTGTGGGCGCCGGGACTGTCATGGTTCGTGACTTGCCGGCCGACAGTATTTTATTAGGACCCACGGCTCGCTCCAGATCCGTTCCCGACGAGAAACATAAAGAAGGTAAACAATGAAGCAGTGGGAGTTAACGCTCGTCGGTCCAGAGTGCTCAATGGAGGAGGCCATCGCGACGCTTGATCGGGTTGCGGTGCGTATTGTTATGGTTGTAGATCAGGAGCGCCGCTTGTTAGGTACGCTAACTGATGGTGACGTACGTCGGGCTTTGTTGAAGCAGAAGGCGTTGACCACTCAGGTCAGTGATGTGATGTGCTCTAAACCACGTACGGCGGGTCCGAGTTGGAGCCGGGAGCGCATCATGGCTGTCATGGATACTTACCAGTTACTGCAATTGCCGGTCGTAGATGCTGACGGCACAGTTATTGGACTTGAGACATTGCATGAGTTGCTGACCCGTAGGCGTCGTGATAATCCGGTTTTCTTGATGGCAGGGGGGTTTGGCACGCGATTGCGTCCATTGACCCATAACTGTCCAAAACCTTTACTAAAGGTTGGCGATAAGCCAATTCTTGAGCTGATTCTCGAAAGATTTGTCAGTTCCGGCTTTCATAAGTTTTTCATCTCTACGCATTACATGCCAGAAATGATTCGAGAACATTTTGGCGACGGCAGCCAGTGGGGGGTCTCCATTCGCTACATTCATGAAGATGAACCGTTGGGAACTGGCGGAGCACTAGGACTGTTACCTCACGATGAAATAGACGCTCCTCTGTTCATGATGAACGGGGATTTATTGACCACGCTGAACTTTGAAAATCTTCTTGAATTTCATCAAGAACATCAGGGCGCGGCTACGATGTGTGTTCGTGAATACGAGTACTGCGTCCCGTATGGTGTAATACAAAGTGATGGTCATCGTATTCGCTCTATGGTAGAAAAGCCGGTTCATCACTTTTTCATCAATGCCGGGATTTATTTGCTCTCTCCTGAGTTAGTAAAAAGCGTGGCTGCGAAAACTCGTGTGGACATGCCCACTCTTTTGGAAGAGGAAATCGCGGCAGGCCGAGATGTTAATATGTTTCCCGTTCATGAATACTGGCTGGATATTGGGCGTATGGAAGATTTTCAGCGTGCGCAACAAGAGTTTGGTGGGCTATGAGCGTACAGGCGAATTACTTAGTCATCGGCAGTGGTAGCATCGCAAAACGTCATCTCGCAAATCTCAAAACACTCTTCGGCGGCGAGAACGTGACTATAGGTTGCGTCTCTGCATCGGGTAGGGTTATTTCTAAAGAGGAAGTGGGTGATGGCGTTGTGATATATGAGTCACTGACTCAGGCACTCGCCGAGCAATTTACGTTCGCTATTATTGCTTCACCTGCGCCTTGGCATGTGGAGCATGCGGCGCAATTACTGCAGCAAAGTATCCCAGTGTTAATTGAAAAGCCGCTCTCTGATTCATTAAAGCACTTTCTAAGCAGAGAGCGTGCGTTACTAGCACACTACGATAAAGTTGAAATCGCCTACAATCTACGCTTCATGCCTTCTGCTGTGAAGTTTAAGGCGTTGCTGGATGAGCAGGCAGTAGGGGCATTGTTAGGTGTCAGTGTGGACGTCGGTCAATACCTGCCCGATTGGCGCCCTACGACGAATTATCGTAATAATGTCTCCGCTCGTAAAGAGTTGGGAGGGGGGGTGTTGCTTGAGCTTAGCCATGATCTCGACTATCTGGGCTGGCTATTTGGAACGTTTGAGAGCGCCTATTGCATCTCAAGAAACACTGGTTCCTTGGATGTAGATGTGGAGGATGTTGCAGACGCGCTGTTAGTGCGTGAGGATCTTCTTACAGTTGCAGTGCATATGGACTTTTTACAGCGAGCCCCCGTGCGCATGTGCAAAGTTATCGGCGTTCGCGGAACGTTGGTATGGGATATTATAAATAATACAGTCGTCCTAAGTACTGGTGTGAATGAGCGGACGGTATTGTTCGAGGACCGCGAGTACGACAGGAACGAAATGTACCTTGAGCAACTGCGTCACTTTTCTGAAGTTGTAAAAGGGCAAGCGCGCCCCGCTATTAGTGTCAGTGATGGACTTGAGACCCTGCGATTGATTGAGGCGATGAAGGCGTCTGCGTTGTTGGGGCAAGTGGTAAGAATTGGAGATATTCAAGCGTGAGTGTTTATGCTTTCATTTTTGCACGAGGTAATTCTAAAGGATTACCGGGAAAAAACATAAAGCCACTGGGGGGGAAACCGCTGTTAGTACACTCCATCAGTATCGCTCAGCAAACGCCGGGTATCGAGAAGGTGTTTGTCTCAACGGATTCTGTGGATATTGCGGCTGTGGCCGAAGCCTACCAAGCGACAGTGATCATGAGGCCTGCTGAACTGGCAACGGATAGCTCACCAGAATGGCTAGCTTGGCGGCATGCGATCACAACATTGCAGGCTCAAGGGGACGACTTTAGTGTATTCGTGAGCTTGCCCGCTACAAGCCCCTTGAGAAGTACAGGGGACGTGGAACACTGTATAGCGAGCCTCGATGAGCAAACGGATGTAGTCATTACGGTTACCCCGGCATCTCGCAGTCCGTATTTTAATATGGTCGTTCGGGATGAAGAAGGCGCTAGCCAGTTGGTGTGCTCGGGCGCTCACGTGAACCGTCGTCAAGACGCTCCGGTAGTTTATGACATGACGACAGTGGCCTATGTGGCTCGTCCCAAATTCATTATGTCCAATGATCGTATTTTTTCAGGTCGTGTAAGGTCTGTTGTAGTGCCACGCGAGCGGGCAGTCGACATTGATGATATCTACGATTTCAAACTGGCAGAGTTGTTTTTAGAAAGTAAGGATAATCCGTATGTTTAAACATAAAACAATTCTTGTTGCGGGAGCGGGAGGGTTGCTCGGATCGAATCTTGTACTGGCTTTGATTGAACAAGGCGCCTCTGTCATCGCCGCAGATATAAACAGGCAAGTCATGACCTCTCGTCTGGAGGCACTAGCTGGATTCAACGCTACTGATAAATTGACAATCATAGAACTTGATTTAAATGATTCCGGCGCAGTAAAGTTGTTTTTTCAAAGTGTAGAGGGTTTGGATGGAGCCGTTAATTGTGCTTATCCAAGAAATAAGCATTACGGTGCAAAGCTGTTTGATGTAGAGCTTGAACATTTCAATGAAAATGTTTCTCTTCATCTCGGTGCGACGTTTCTGTTTATGCAACAGTGCGCTGCTTATTTTGAAAGAGAGAAACACCCGTTCTCGCTGGTTAATATATCTTCCGTTTATGGAGTAATTGCGCCCCGATTTGAGGTGTATGAAAACACGGCCATGACAATGCCTGTTGAATATGCAGCGATAAAGTCAGGTGTGATACAGCTCAGCAAATACCTGACGGCTTACGTTTCGAATAGCCTATTCAGATCAAATTGCGTAAGCCCTGGTGGTATTTTTGATAATCAGCCCCAGGCTTTTTTGGAAAAATATAAAGCGCATTGTATGGGCAAAGGAATGCTTGATATTGGAGATGTTACTGGCACGGTCCTGTTTTTGCTCTCTGAAAATGCCAAATATGTGAATGGCCAAAATATAGTGGTTGATGATGGGTTTTCATTGTGAGGCCTACTTCATTTTTGTCAGAGCGCCTCCAATTAAGCAATGCTTTATTACTGGGGCGTTGAGCTTATGGTACTTCTTGTAATCGGGTATATGCTTTTTGTTTTTTTTCTATTAAGAAATAAACGCGTGCTGAGTCCTTCCAATATAGTGTTTGCGAGTTATTTTCTATATTTTGTTTTTCCAGGTACACTTTTTTATATTCTTGAAGCTTTGAACTGGCATTATGTGCTTCCATGGGGGAAGATAAATGATTGGGCTGCTCTCTCTAATGAAGCGGTATTGTCGTATGCTTATGTGTTTACGCTTTTCTTTTTAATTACTCGCCTATTTGAATTGGTGATAGACCGTCGCCGCGCCCCCGATATATTCCTCGAGTATCAGATAAGGCCTATCGGGATCGCTATTCTCGCGTTAGCAATTTTACTGGGGGGGATGTATTTTTTCCAAGTCACAGGTGGGGTAGATGCCTGGTTCAATGATTACAGCAAAACCTATCTCGAGAAAAAGAAAGGTTATGGGTTGCTTAATTTTTTGCTATTGATGGGCGCTAATTTCCTTTCGTTTGCACTGGGTGTCCATTGGCGAACGAAGAAAAGCCTCAATGTACCTTTAGTATTGTTAGTGTTGGTGGTGTTAGTATTTTGTGCCTATATTCAAGGGATAAAAAGCAGAATGTTTTATTTTCTGATATTTTTTAGTTTACCTTGGTTGTGTACTTTTAAATTGACAGTTTTCAAGGCAGGACTGATATTTGTCGGGTTTGTTCTGTTGTTCAGTTTTGCTATGTATTTCAGATCCAACGGGTTTTATAATACGCCAGGAATGTTGCTGGAGTACTTTTTAAGCTATTTTAATACTATATTTTTGCATGATATGGTGTTGAGAGATATGCCGGCAGATTTCTTTTTGACGTTTGATTTTCCGTTTAAAAAATGGCTAACTTTCGTCGGGATTCCATCAGAAGGGTATTTGCACGATATCAGTCGGTGGTTAACCTCTATTTACTACCCATCCCAGTGGTTTAATGAGTCTGCCACGCAACAATGGCCTATAGAAACTGAGTTGTATTTGAATTATGGTAATTACATTTTTTGGGTGGTTCCTGTAGTCCTATGTGCTCTGTATATTTGTACGCTATATTATTTAAGGTTTCGAGGTGGTCCTGTATTACTTTTTATCTATGTGTCTGAACTATTGTTGTTTTTAAGTATGTTTAGGGGAAGTATGTTTCAGTGGATAGCGCTTTTTAATATGGCCTTCTATGTCTGTATTTGGGCAGGACGACGACTGTTGTTTTCTCGGAGGTCAAGACCTGATCCGATGTTGCAAAAATGCCATGAAGTATGAACGCCTGGCGGTTGGGGTTATGTTGAAACAAAACGGAGTTCGTATTGCTAATATCACCCTGCGTGGTATGACGCTTGTAAGCAAGTTTGTATTGCTCTTCTTTCTTGCTAAGTTTCTTCAGGCGGGCGACGTTGGCTTGTATGGATTGCTATCTGCTACTATCGGATATGCACTTTATGTCGTTGGTTTTGAGTTTTATAATTTTTCCACACGAGAAATGATTGGGGAGGACCCCAAGCGTTGGCTTGGGATGATCCGCGATCAACTGACGTTCTATGTGATTTTGTATTGTGTATTTCTACCCGGCGCGCTTTTCATCTTCTATATGGGATGGCTTCCTTGGTCGCACGTTTTTTGGTTTTTAGTCTTGGCACTGCTCGAGCATATAGCCCAAGAGCTTAATCGTATCTTGGTTGCTATTTCTGAACAGCTATTGGCCAGTGTAGTATTGTTTTTGCGTAGCGGCGCTTGGTGTCTGGCCGTTGTTGCAATTATGTGGGTTGATGCTTCTGCGCGTAATTTGGATATTTTATTAGGTGGGTGGGTCATAGGTTGCTCGCTAGGTTGTATATTAGCGATTAGAAAGATTTGTGCATTTGATAAGGCATCGCTGCGCAACAAAATAAACTGGATTTGGATAGTTAGAGGAATAAAAATCGCGATCCCACTATTAATTGCTAGCCTTGCAATGAGAGGGGTCTTTACGTTCGATAGGTACTGGATTGAGAGTATTGCGAGTCTTGAAGTACTGGGGGCCTACGTGTTGTTCGTAGGTATGGCATCTGCAGTACTTTCCTTTCTAGACGCAGGTGTGATCGTATTTTTTTATCCAAAGCTGGTATCTTCTGCGAAACAAAGAAATTTATTATTATTTAATAAAGACATGAAGACGTTGGCCTTGAATGTTGTGGTGGTTACAGTGCTCTTGGTGTTGGCATGTTACGGGGTCAGTGGTTATGTGTTGTATTGGTTGAATAATAATATCTACTCTGAAAACGTCAATATTCTGTATTGGTTGTTATTGGCGGTCGCGATATATTCAGTGAGTATGATTCCTCATCTTGGGCTTTATGCCTTTGGATTTGATAAACCGCTGCTGTATAGTCAACTGGCTGGGTTGGTAGTCTTCTTATTCGGTGCTTACCTTCTAGAGGGTAGAGAAGGCGTATATGCTGTTCCTGTATCGATGTGTTTCGCATTTGGTCTGATACTGGTCTGGAAGCTATATGCTTACTATTTAATGATGCGAAACCAGGATCTCTGCGTGAGCACGTAAGATGGCTTCGTATATGAGGTTTTATATGATCAATTGGTATATCGTTCACATGAAAAGTAGGAAGATTTTGGCGGTTACTCAATGAATAAAAAATCGTTAAAGTTTGTTGCGGATTATATCCGAGCGACTCAAAATGAAATTTCTATTGATGAGAGTGTCTATCAACTCGCGGGGGTTACTCCTGAGAGTTTAGGTTTTGTTCCACGCCCCGCCAAGGTTATCAGCAGGTTCGTAAAGCAACCTGTTCTCTTCAAAACTTTAATGATGGTGTTGAAGCGTGTTTGGTGTATGGGGGGGGCGTCATTATTTTTCTTTTATGAAATGTTGGTGTTTTATAGGTATTCTCGGCGTCTTTCCGGTTTGATAAGCGAGCGCTGTCAATCGGGAGAGTACGCGGTCGCATTTTCGTCACGTGCGAGCGACGTATTGACTTCACAGGTTCTCGCTTTCGAACCGAGGTGCTGGATAACTTTTCCATGGGTAGCAATTAAGTCTATGGAAACAACAAAGAAGATAGATGTATTTTCACTTGTGGATGGTAAAGACCTTTTAAACGCTTTTGTGTGCGCTGTAACTGCCTCGAGGAAAATCGCTTGCCGTAAAGATATCCGACAGTGGGCGCTGCAAAGTTATACTGCGTTTCGTTGGTTTGCTGTTCGAATCGCGTTTGATAGGGTTGACATAAATAAGATCATCATTGCAGAACATTATGATAGATGGGCTGTACTTGCGGACAGTGTAGTTTCTCGACGCAAAAGATCGCTTGGACTTGAAAATGCTTTGGTGCCGCAATTAGTATTGGTACAGCATGGTTCGCTTTCTGGCCTTACTCATGTAGAGCAGTTATCCAACTCTATCTTGCCATTTGAGCTCAGATATAAGTTGAAAAGTGTCGCAGCGCTTTTTGTATATAATGAAGCTTCTCAAGAAATATTTGAAAGGGAAATCCTGTCTTCTAGTTGTGTAAGGCAGGGTGTGACTTTTACGCATTTTAGCCCGGCGATCAACTTGACCGCCTTTCACTCGACAAGTGCGGTTAAGGTTTTATTTGTTGGGCACCCTATTTGCCAAGGTTTACATATACAGCTACTTAATAGTTTAGTCCAGGCTTACGATGTGGCTTTTTATTATAAACCGCATCCCACCGCTGGTACCGCGGATTCGGTGAGGCGTGTCGCGTGGCGAATCATCGAGGGGCGGGAGATCTTCCCGGAGGTCGATTTTCTTATAGCGTACCCCTCTACATTGGTGATTGAGTACGCCGCGTCAGGGATTTCTGCGATACTCCATCCATTGGATTTGAGCCCGGCGTTTTCTTCTGGCCTTCTGGAGTCAATCAAGTCAAAATTAGACGCACTGGGTTGTAAAAAATAGAATGAGCGTTATGTTTACTTTAAAGGAGTGGGTATGAGCGGTAAAGACTATCAAATGTGCTCTCGCTGTATTATGGATAGTAGCGATCCGCATATCCACTTCAATGAACAAGGGCTGTGTGATTACTGCGTAAACTTTGATTTGGCTATATTGCCTAACTGGCACCCTAATGAACGTGGCCGTGCAGAACTCATGAAATTGAGCGAAAAAATAAAGAAGGATGGGCAGGGTCGAGATTTCGATTGTATTATTGGCTTAAGTGGCGGGTTAGATAGTTCATATGTGAGCTATTTAGCCAAGGAGGTAATGGGTTTGCGCCCCCTGCTTTTCCACGTTGATGCCGGGTGGAACACGGACCAAGCAGTTGGTAATATCGAGAAGCTAGTTGATGGCTTGGGGCTGGATCTGTACACCGAAGTGATCAACTGGGAAGAGATGAAAAGCCTTCAACTTGCGTTTCTCAAGGCTCAGGTGGCCGATCAGGATATCCCACAAGACACCGCCTTCTTCTCTGGCTTATACAAGTTCGCCAAGGCTCACAAAATCAAGTACGTACTCACGGGTGGAAATTTCTCTACTGAGTGCTGCCGCGAGCCAGAGGAGTGGGGCGCCTATCCAGGTATCGACAAAACACTGATCAATGATATTCACCGCCAGTTCGGTTCACGGAAGTTGAAGAGCTTTCCGATTGTAGATGTATTGGCCTACAAGATTTACTACCGTTACGTTTTGGGCATGCAGGTGGTGCGTCCGCTGAATTTGGTGCCTTACATTAAACACGATGCTGAGGCGACTCTAGAGCGTTTGTTTGGTTGGAAGAAGTTTCAGCACAAACATCATGAATCGCGTTTTACCCGGTTCTATGAGGATTACTGGATGCCTCGTAAATTCGGCTATGAGAAACGCCGCGCGCATTTTTCCAGCCTTATCATGACCGGGCAAATGACACGTGAAGCCGCGCTGGAGCGTATTTCCAAGCCGGAACTGGGCGAGCAATTCCTGAAATCGGAATTTGAATATGTTGCAAGCAAGCTAGATTTAACTGTCGCGGGCCTGCAGGAACTGTTTGACGGAAAAAATAAAACCTTTCATGACTACAAGAACAAACGCTTTATGATTGGACTAGGAGCCCGTGTTTTGTCTGCACTGGGGTTGGAGAGAAGACTGTTTAGATGATCACGATCATTGATTATGGCCTAGGAAATATTCAGGCTTTTGTGAATGTGTATAGGCGCTTGCACATTCCTGTAACCGTTGCTCGAACGACGGAGGATCTAAGTGCGGCCACCAAGCTCATCCTGCCGGGGGTCGGTGCATTTGACCACGCCATGGAGCAGTTGAACGCTTCAGGAATGCGGGCGACGCTTGATGAATTGGTTCTAGTAAGAAAGATTCCTGTCATTGGTATTTGTGTGGGTATGCAAATGCTTGCGGACAGCAGTGAAGAGGGTTTACTTCCTGGTCTTGGATGGGTTCCGGGGCGCGTGCGACATTTTCGCTCAGTGACAGGACTGTCCCATTTGCCACTGCCGCATATGGGGTGGAATGACATCGAGTCGCAATCTGGGCATTCTTTGTTTAAAGGGTTGGAGTCGGAGGCAAGGTTTTACTTCCTTCACTCTTTCTATTTTGAGTGTGCGCAAAAGGTGCATGAAGCTGCTCGAACCGAGTATGGCCTTAATTTCAGCTGCGCGGTTTCTGTGGATAATATCTACGGCGTCCAGTTTCACCCGGAAAAAAGCCATCACTTTGGTGTCGCGCTTCTTAAAAATTTCGCGGAACTATGAAATGTTAAGACCTCGAATTATTCCTTGTTTATTAATTCAAGACGGCGGGTTGGTTAAAACAGTACGCTTTAAGGACTCCAAGTATGTGGGGGATCCGATCAATGCGGTGAAGATTTTCAATGAGAAAGAGGCTGATGAACTAATCGTCTTGGATATCGACGCTACAGTTACTGATCGTGAACCTAATTATAAACAAATAGCTATTTTGGCCGCAGAATGCCGAATGCCGCTTTGTTACGGTGGCGGCATAAGGACGGTGGGTCAGGCCCAGAAAATAATTGCATCCGGCGTAGAAAAAGTGGCCATTAGTTCTGCCGCTTTGGGAAATCCGCAGTTGGTGACTCAAATAGCGAATGAGATTGGTCGCCAAAGTGTAGTTGTAGTGCTAGATCACAAAAAGCGTCTGCTCAGCAAGCAACATGATGTCTGGACGCATAATGGCAAGGTCAATACAAAACGTAATGTACTCGATGTGGCCAAAGAGATGGAGGCGCTGGGCGCAGGGGAAATTGTCATTAACTCTATTGATAACGACGGTCGCATGAAAGGTTACGATCTCGAGCTATCACTGCAGTTGCGCAAGGCTGTAAATACTCCTGTGACGATCCTTGGCGGCGCGGGGTCCTTAGATGATATGAGGGCGGTGATATCGAGTTGTGGCGTGGTCGGGGTTGCCGCCGGTAGTTTTTTTGTTTTTAAAGGGCCTTATCGAGCAGTGCTAATTAGCTATCCTGATATCACTCAAAAAGAGAAGTTTATTTTCTCGGCATTACATCCTACACATTGATTTATTCATCGCAGTAGAAGATTGATTCTTTACACAAGACTCTTCCACTGCGATTAGGTTTATAGCGGGTCTGTTCCAGAAGTCGATACAGCTACTATAGCGCTGTGGTCATCTGAGAGATATTTAGTAAAGGTCTTTCCGAATCCCCAGGTTCCTACCGAGGTACTGACTTTCATGCTGACAATGCATTTCGGCATCTGTGTAGGCATGAAGTACTTTTTCTTATAGCTTTCCTTAGTGAATCTCTCGTAAAGCACTTTGACGTCGTCGGCTGGATCCGTTGAGTCTCCTAGTGGCAATTGATTTGTTTCGCCGTAGACTCGGTATAATACGTGCCCATATTCATAATTTGTTAATGTTCCGACGCCTGTACTTTGGATGTTGATGGCGCAGGCAGGGAGAGGGGGAAGCTTTTTTATTTCGTGAACCAGCCCGCGCTGAAATAGTACCTCTTTCATTTTTCCCTCATGTGCGTAAATGTTGATTATGCACGCATGTATCAATATTACTGTAAGTGTCAGGAACCTTAAGCGGGGCACTTCCGACAGCGACTGCCAAATCGCAGGGAGTAATAGAATTGCAAAAATAGTGCTGGTGAATGTAAAGCGTAGTGACTCGCCGTGCATCAATCCAATTTCTGACAAGCTCGGAATCTTATTGACTGCTATGTACGCAACGCCGTTGAATAGGATTCCCAAAAAGACAATCGAGAGTACAGATAGTGTTTTTTTATTCGGCTGAAAATATAAGGCCAAACCTGCCGCAATAAAACTCGGAAAGTAAAGGAGTACAAAATACTTTGTCAGGCTAAGGTAGTTGTTGATGCTGAAAATGTTTTTGAAATGAATTTCGTTGTAAGTCTCATAGAGTCCGTGGGTCGGGAATACCTTTCTGAGTACAAAAAAACCGGCAGTGATGAGAGTTATAATGCCAATATTTATAATCCTGTCTTTTGCGGTCGTGTGGTGGAATACACAGCTTAGTAATATCAGTGATATAGAGAGTGGCGCATTCGAGGACTGTTGGAAAGACAAGAGAAGCAAGGGGATGCACAGCGCCAGTGCTTTTCGGTCAATAATATATCGGGTGCAGATCAGCGTCGCAAACAATGTTAGCGAGTGCATCAAATAGATATTTGAATAATAAAGAACCCAAGCAGGGGATAAGTAAAATAAGATCGCAGTATAAAAGCTTATCTGTCGGGGGATTTCAAAGTACTTTGATGCTACGTTGGCCGCTTCTCTTGCAGATAGTATTAAAAAAAATACAGTGAAGATTTTTGCAAGAAGTTCGTAATTTACAGATTTGTGAAAAAGATAAATGAAGTCGTAAATGTATGGGGTAAAAAATAACCCCGCTTCACTGAACCACTCATGGTATACATCGGGTCGCTCAAGGGAAACGGCATGCGAGACAATTACACCGTCCCACAGATCTGTGCCCATAGTCAGGAAGCCGACCAGTCCAATAGCGAGTGTCATTGCGATAGCAAAGTTCGTGCTGAAGGCTGCGAGTTTTATCTGGAAGCTTTTTTCTTTTATATTCGTCCAGGATTTATCAAAAAACAATGCTTTCAGAGAGTACATCCTAGGTCCTTAAGGTGTGAGTGTTTAAAATGGAATAGGTGATCGCGTTATTCTTTCTTAGGCTTGCGGTATGTCCAGGTGCTGTGCAGTACAAATGTCAGGGCGGGAACTATTAGAACAACTCCGACAATGCCTAATAGATAATTCAAGCCAAACATTTGAGCCATCCAGGCTATGGCTACGGAGGCAATAAAACCTATTATTGATACGCAGATAAATTTATAAAGCGTGTGTCTCTGCAATGGTTGGGAAAAGCTCCACAGTGTATTGATCGTGTAGGAGGTCATGGTGGCGATGATAAACGCAACGCCATTTGATAGTGGGGGTGAATTCAAAAATAGACCTACCATGACCCAGACGATAAATGCATGTAAGGTGGTTATAAGCAGGCCCGTAGCACAAAAGCGCAGCACCCTTTTTTTTGCGTCATTTTGGCCGCTCACCGCATGGTCCCCTTCGCTATGTCCATGGCATTTTTCCGCTTATGGTTTTTGTGCAACGCAAAACACGGAAAGGCCTGCAATCCGGTTAAAATTCATTACAGATACTTCTAAAGTACATATGCTTTTCAGGATGGCGTTGGTAAAGTGACTATGTTTTGCCAGTTGTGATTTTCGCACCAGATCTTTCGATCGAAAGCGGTCAGCCAGCCGAAGCGCGGCGGCGACCGGGAATACGCCCCCGAAAAAATAAGCGCCTTTTTGCAAATTTAGTCCGCATGCACTCACTACGGATTCAAGTTGCTGTAAGGTGTAGCGACGTTTGTGCTCTAAAAAATCATCGTGCCCACTCCACAAAAATTGAAAAGCGGGAACTGTTATTAAGAATTTAGTGCCTTTGGGGACTTTTTCTACATATTCCTTTAAGAGGCCAATATCATCGTCAACGTGCTCAAGTACATCCATGAGCATAACGAGGTCGGCGTCAACGGACTCTATTGCTTTTCGCAGGAAGATCGGTTTGCCCGCGTAGGTTTCGTCCGATTCCCGTTCGTAGCTAATATCAACACACCAGGCCTCCTTCGCGGTTGTGTTTGTGAGCAGGTACTTTGAGAAGAAACCTGATCCTGCGCCAATATCTAAAATTCGATTAACTGGTGTTTTTCCCAGGAATTTTTCCACAGCTTTTACTTTTGAGCTGTAATACCAATGGTCATTAATAGTATCGCCCAGAATTTCAGTTTCTTTAAGGTCCATAAATCAGCTCTTACTTCCATAAATTTGACGCACGAGAAATATTGGGCGCCGTTTCGATTCTATATATGTTCTGCCTAGGTATTCACCTAATATGCCGATGCCGATTAGTTGTAATCCGCCTAAAAAGGTGACCGCAACCATAATGGACGCGTACCCAGGTACGTCAATGCCATGAACGATGACTTTTAATGCTATGAAAATCGCGAGCAGGAATGAAATCGCAGAAAACATCAAGCCGAGATATGTCCATATTTTGAGTGGATCCGTACTGAAACTGGTGATTCCCTCCAAGGCAAAGTTCCAAAGCTTCCAGCCATTGAACTTGCTTGTGCCTGCCGAGCGTTGTGGCCGCGCATAGTCGATGTACGTCGTTTTGAAGCCTACCCAAGCGAACAGGCCTTTCATAAAGCGTCTTGATTCAGGAAGTTCTTTGAGTGCTTCCACTACGCACCTGTCCATCAGGCGGAAGTCGCCCACATTTTCCGGTATTTTCGAGCTGGTCATTTTATTATGGAGGCGATAAAACCAATTCGCTGAGGAGCGCTTGGCCCAGGAGTCTGAATCTCTGTCGATCCGACGGCCCAGTACAACTTCATAGCCCTCTCGCCACTTGGCGATCATTGCAGGAATCAGTTGTGGAGGATCTTGCAGATCAACATCAATGGGGACAACAATTTCCCCGCTGCACATTTGCAATCCTGCCGTGAGGGCTGCTTCTTTTCCAAAATTTCTACTAAGTTCAACGATGTGAATTCGAGAGTCTACGTTCTGTAGTTCGAGGAGACGGAGCAAAGTGTCATCCGTACTCCCATCATTAATGAAGAGGATTTCGAGTTCAATCAGAGGCTCGCTGTCGAATACGTTCGAGACCGAATCAATAAATAGGGCTACTGTTTCGGATTCGTTAAAAACGGGGACTACCAATGATAATTTTACTATTGTTTCTGGCGCTATACTCTGTGTCAATTCACCGTACTCACTCTCAGTCGTTGTTTCGGACGCAGTATGGGTTAACCCTCTTATTGTCCCACAATCCCGTTCGCCATTTCGGTTTTTTTTAAAGGTCGGTCACCGCATTTTTTACTCTGCCGCAGGGCACATAAGGCACCCGCCACCAAGTGCGCGAGGCGTCTTCCTCTTCGCGAGTGTAAGCGGTTTGCCTGTGGTATCGCCAAGCATGGGTGGGATTAACGTCATCTGATAGGACGGTTTTGACGCACATCCGTGCCCTGTGCCTAGACCCGTGCCCCAAGGGGGAGATCTTGCTTCTCAGCTATTGGACGCATGCTTTTCAGCATCGATGTCGTGCTAAACTGACGCTCAAATCTTGGGTCACAGATATTCGGCTTGGTCCTGTTCGGTATGCATCGTGGGCTACGCCGTGGCGCGAGACACGGCTGAAGCGTCGCGGTCAGGTATTCTTAATTTGGGTGTCGTAACGGGTTTCTGCGTCCTCGAAGCCTAGAGATATATTGTGAAGTCACCAAGTTGACTCAGCACGCCTACCAGTGGAACCCTTTAGTCTGGCCTTGGTAGGTATATTTTACATTCAGAGTTGTAGGCTCGGTTTGAGGTAAATTATGTTTGATGGAAGTAAACTACTCATCTCTGGCGGCACGGGTTCTTTTGGTAATGCTGTTTTAAAGCGGTTTTTGAATACAGAAATTAGTGAAATTCGCATTTTTAGTCGTGATGAAAAGAAACAAGATGACATGCGTAAGCACTACAACAATCCCAAGTTGAAATTTTACATTGGCGACGTACGTGACTACCAAAGCGTCTTGAACGCGACGCGGGGCGTTGATTACATTTTTCACGCGGCGGCTCTCAAGCAAGTTCCTTCGTGCGAGTTTCATCCGATGGAAGCCGTCAAGACCAACGTGATTGGTACGGACAATGTACTGGAAGCGGCTATTCAGAACGAGGTCAAGCGTGTTGTTTGCTTGAGCACCGATAAGGCTGTGTATCCGATCAACGCCATGGGAATCTCCAAGGCGATGATGGAAAAAGTCATGGTTGCGAAATCTCGCAATGTCGACGAAACCAAGACAGTTATCTGTGGCACCCGCTACGGAAATGTCATGGCTTCCCGTGGCTCGGTCATTCCGCTATTCATTGATCAGATTCGAGCTGGGAAAGCACTCTCCATCACTGACCCGAGCATGACGCGTTTCATGATGACACTGGCGGACGCCGTTGACTTGGTTCTCTATGCGTTCGAGCATGGCAATAACGGAGATCTGTTTGTCCAAAAGGCTCCCGCGGCAACCGTTGAAACGTTGGCTCTTGCTTTGACCTCTCTGCTGGGAGTTCCAGAACATCCTATTCAGATCATCGGCACCCGCCATGGCGAGAAGCTGTATGAGGCGCTTTTGAGTCGCGAGGAAATGGCCTGCGCTGAAGACCGTGGCCAGTACTTCCGTGTGCCGCCCGATTTGCGCGATTTGAACTACAGCAAGTACGTCGAGCAGGGGGAGGAAAAAATCTCCACCACGGAAGATTACAATTCTCACAACACCGAGCGGCTGGACGTCGAGGGGATGCAAGCGTTGCTCCTGAAGCTGGAATTCATGCGCGCCATCCAGCGTGGCGAACATGCCACTCCGGAGGAGTAAGCAATGAAGGTATTGATCACTGGCAGTCAAGGCTTTGTCGCAAAAAATCTTCATGCTCATTTGAAGGTTCGCCAAGACATTGAAGTCTTGCAGTTTTCACATAGCGACAGTATTTCCAGTTTGAAGGAAATGCTCCAGCAGGCAGACTTCGTATTTCATTTGGCTGGTGTGAATCGGCCGACTGACCCTGAAGACTTCAGGTCCGGAAATACGGACCTGACTCGTGCAGTCTGCGAGGGAATTGTCGCCAGCGGTAGGAAAACTCCCGTGCTTTTCACGTCATCCAGCCAGGCGGAGCTGGACAATGCCTATGGCGCCAGCAAGTTGGCCGCCGAGCACGTGCTTTTGGACCTGACGGCAACACATGACGTGCCAGTGCATATTTTTCGTCTACCTAACGTCTTTGGAAAGTGGGCCCGTCCTGACTACAACTCGGCGGTAGCGACGTTTTGCAATAACATCGCTAGCCACCAGCCTATCAAAATCAACAATCCTGATGCTGCACTGACGCTGGTTTACATCGATGATGTGGTCGCACACTTCTTAGGTGTCATGGACGGTCGGCTCGTTGGTGATCCATTTATTTCAGTCCAGCCTGCCTACTCAACAACTGTCGGAGCGGTAGCGGAGCAATTGGTGGCGTTCCGCGATAGCCGTGACACCTTGATCACTGAAGCAGTGGGTACTGGGCTGACAAGGGCGCTTTATTCGACCTATTTGAGTTATGTCCCTCCAGAACGCTTCACTTATGAAGTTCCAAAATATGGTGACTCGCGTGGTGTCTTTGTCGAGATGCTCAAGACCCGCGATTCCGGCCAGTTCTCTTACTTTACTGCGCATCCAGGCATCACCCGTGGCGGTCACTACCATCATTCGAAAACCGAGAAATTCCTAGTGATCAGGGGGGATGCGTGTTTTCGCTTTCGCCACATTGTTTCGGGAGAGTTCTACGAATTGTTTACCACTGGTGAGAAGCCGGAAATTGTAGAAACAGTGCCGGGCTGGACTCACGATATTACGAACGTAGGTAGTGATGAGATGATCGTCATGCTTTGGGCCAACGAAGTTTTCGATCGTGACGAACCTGACACTTATGCGTTGCCGGTGGGCACAGAAGCCTAAATATATTCTCAAGTAGATATAGTCATGAAAAAATTGAAAATTGTCACGGTCGTCGGTACGCGCCCCGAAATCATTCGTCTATCAAGGGTCATCGCTGCCCTGGACGAGCACTGCGACCATGTATTGGTTCATACCGGACAAAACTACGACTACGAACTCAACGAGATTTTTTTCCAAGACTTGGGTATCCGAAAGCCGGACCACTTTTTGAATGCCGCCGGCGCCAGCGGCGCAGAAACGATTGGCAACGTGATCATCACGGTCGACCGTGTATTGGCACAGGTTCAGCCGGAAGCTCTGTTGGTGTTGGGTGACACCAACAGCTGCATGGCAGTTATTCCTGCCAAGCGACGCAAGATTCCGACGTTTCACATGGAGGCGGGCAATCGTTGTTTTGATATGCGCGTACCCGAGGAAATCAATCGCCGGATCGTCGACCACACGGCTGATATCAATCTGACCTATAGCACCATTGCACGTGACTACCTGCTGCGTGAGGGCTTATCGCCGGACATGGTGATCAAGACCGGCAGCCCTATGTTCGAAGTGCTGAACCACTATCGCGGCGGAATTGAGAGCTCGGACGTGCTGGAGCGCCTTGGTTTGCAGCAAAACGGATTTTTTGTATGCAGTGCCCACCGTGAAGAAAATATTGACTCTGACAAAAATTTCCTCAAGTTGGTGGACGTACTGAATACCGTAGCCGCTCACTATGATCTACCGGTCATCGTTTCGACGCACCCGCGTACGCAGAAGCGCGTAGATGCTATGGGGGTGACATTCCATAAAAATGTGCAACTGCTCAAGCCGCTCGGTTTCAAGGACTACAACAAGTTGCAACTGACGTCCAAGGCCGTTTTGTCGGACAGCGGTACAATCAGTGAAGAGTCGTCCATTCTCAACTTCCCGGCGTTGAATATTCGGGAAGCACATGAACGTCCGGAAGGCATGGAAGAGGCGGCAGTCATGATGGTGGGGCTTGAAGTTAATCGCGTACTCCAAGGCCTTGGCATTCTCGAAAGCCAAGGTACAGGGGAATGCAGGACGTTGCGGCTGGTGAATGACTACAGCATGCCGAACGTGTCAGAAAAAGTCGTCAGGCTTGTTCATAGCTACACGGATTATGTGAACCGCATTGTCTGGAAACGCTACTGATTGAGTTATGTTAATGCCTGAAAATAAAAAGCTGAACATTCTGGTGGTGACGCAATATTTTTGGCCCGAAAATATGCGTATCAATGATCTCGTCCGTGATTTTTCGGAGAAAGGCCACACGGTGACGGTGCTCACGGGGCTACCGAACTATCCTGAAGGCAAGGTGTATGAGCGTTACCAGGCCGAGCCGGAAAGCTTCAGTGAGTATTCCGGTGCGAGCGTAGTTCGCGTACCGCTCATACCTCGGGGCAAACGCAGCATCAACCTGATACTGAACTACCTTTCTTTTTTTACTATGGCTTCTACGCTGGGAGCCTGGAAGGTACGCGGTAAAAAGTTTGATGCAGTTTTCGTTTATGCGGTCTCGCCAATAATGGCAGCGATTCCTGCCTTGATAATTGGCCGTTTGAAAAAAGCACCAGTATTCATTTGGGTTCTGGATTTATGGCCTGAAACGCTTCGTGCTGTCGGGGTGTTGCGCCAGCCCTTGTTATTGGGATGTGTTGGGCGAGTAGTGTCGTGGATCTACAATCGAGCGGACTATTTGCTGCTTCAATCCCACGGTTTTTTTGAGAATGTGCAGCGTTATTGCACACGGGAAATCGAGCCGCGACGACTTGTCTATTTTCCAAGCTGGGCAGAGGACGATTTTTCCACGACCACGCCAACGCCCTCTACATTGCTTAAGCACGACCCATCGGTTTTTACCGTGCTGTTCGCGGGCAATCTGGGAGAAGCCCAGGATTTACCCGCTGTGATCGAGGCTGCCCAGGCTTTGCTGGGCACTGTAGCGGTGCGCTGGGTGATTGTGGGCGATGGTCGTATGAGTGATTGGCTTGCGGACCAGGTCAAGTCACATTGCCTGGACAATGTCCTGCTGCTGGGGCGCCATCCGTTGGAGGAGATGCCCGGCTTGTTCGCATGTGCTGATGCACTATTGGTCTCGCTAAAGACCAATGAAGTCTTCGAAAAAACCATCCCAGGCAAGGTTCAGGCTTACCTCGCCTCCGGCAAACCTATCCTCGGGATGATCAATGGCGAGGCGGCGCATGTTATTCAGGCTTCCGGTGCCGGGCTCGCGTGCCCATCCGGGGATGCGACTGCGCTGGCGCGTATTGCGCTCGAATTGGCGACCACCGATGAGAGTGAGCGCATTCGCATGGGCAGGTCTGGTCGTGAATACTATCTTGCCAACTATTCGAAGCCCACTCTCTTGGCTCGCCTGGAACAGCTGTTTCGTGATGCTACCTTGCGTAAAGGAGGACTGTGATGTCGCATTCTGTTTTTTTGACCGGGTCGACCGGTTTCGTCGGTGGTGCCGTAATGCGCCGCCTGATCAAGGATGGCGTTCGCGTCACTGCCGCAGTACGCAATGAATCCACTGTTATTAATAGCGATGTGGATGTCGTTCGATTTGATTCCTTCGGCGACGCAAACTGGCATTCAAGCCTAGCCGGCATCGACGCGGTTGTTCACTGTGCGGCACGTGTACATGTCATGAGCGATACCGAAGTTGATCCATTGGCGGCCTTTCGCAAGGTTAACGTGGAGGGTACCTTGAATCTTGCGGAGCAAGCTGCTCAAGCTGGCGTCCGACGCTTTGTCTTCATCAGCTCCATCAAGGTAAACGGGGAAGGGACTCAGCCAGGTAAACCCTACATGTCCGATGACAGGCCGAATCCGAGCGATCCCTACGGTATTTCCAAGCTTGAAGCTGAACAGGGACTGCTTGCATTGGCAGATCGCACCGCAATGGAAGTCGTGATTATCCGTCCGGTTTTGGTATACGGGCCGGGAGTCAAAGCTAACTTTTTGAACATGATGCGCTGGCTTGACAAGGGCATTGCGCTGCCCTTTGGCGCTATCGATAATCGCCGCAGTCTGGTGGCGCTGGACAATCTGGTGGATCTCATCGTCACGGCTATCAGCCATCCCGCTGCTGCAAACCAGGCATTTCTGGTGAGCGATGGTGAGGATTTGTCCACGACGCAGTTATTGCGAAGAACAGCGGCAGCGCTTGGGAGATCCCCGCGTTTGTTGCCTGTTCCCGCTTGGATGCTCAGCAGTTCCGCCAGGCTTGTTGGTAAAGGCGCCTTATCCCAGAGGCTTTGCGGCTCGCTTCAGGTTGACATCCAGAAGACCCAAACCTTATTGCAATGGACACCTCCAGTGTCAGTGGATGACGCGCTCAAGGCGGTAGCAACACAGTATATGAGTGATAAAAAACAATGACTAATTGGTGGCTTATAGCCGTTATCGGTCTTTTGTCGTGTCTTTTGACTGCGTTGCTGCGGCGCTATGCCTTAGCTCACAGCATTATCGATATTCCGATTGCGCGTAGTTCCCACTCTGTACCTACGCCAAGGGGGGGAGGGGTCGCCATAGTGGTGTCCTTCCTCTTGGCGTTGCCTTTGGTTGGATGGACACAGGAGGTGTCTTTTCCAACTTTGATGGCCGTGGGCGGAGCGGGAGCATTGATCGCGATAATAGGTTTCATGGATGACCACGGGCATATCGCCGCCCGGTGGCGTTTATTGGGGCACTTTTGTGCTTCGGCATGGGCGCTATACTGGTTGGGTGGTCTGCCTGAGTTAGCACTCTTTGGCCTGACAGTAAATTCAGGCTGGGTCGGCAGTGTTCTTGCCGCTTTCTATCTGGTATGGATGCTCAATTTGTATAATTTCATGGATGGAATCGACGGTATCGCTAGCATCGAAGCCATTTGTGCATGCTTGGGTATGTGCCTGCTTTACGCCTTGAGCGGTCATACAGGCCTGGTTCTACTACCACTTATTTTGGTGATGGCAGTGACAGGCTTTCTCTGCTGGAATTTCCCACCAGCACGAATATTCATGGGGGATGCCGGCAGTGGGTTCCTGGGGATAATCCTAGGTGTTTTTTCAATCCAGGCTGCTTGGGCATCTTCTCAGTTGTTATGGGCGTGGTTGATTCTTTTGGGGGTATTCATCGTCGACGCGACCTTTACGTTGATCCGCCGCCTTGTGCGGGGAGACAAGGTTTATGAGGCTCATCGCAGCCACGCGTATCAATTTGCCTCCCGGCGTTACGGCAGTCATTTGTCGGTTACGCTCGCTGTTGCAGGTCTGAATCTGTTCTGGTTGTTGCCGGTTGCGATATGCGTGGTCATGCTTGGGTTGGACGGTGCTGTAGGTGTAGTCATCGCTTATGTGCCTTTGGTTGCGCTGGCGGTCAAGTTTCATGCGGGCGAACTGGAAAAGGCTCGCGCTACGCAAGGCAGTGCCTGACCGCGCAGTCATAAAATACAGGAACGTTTTTAGGTGGACGAAGGGATTATGGATAGGTTACGGGCGATTCTGGTGGGATTGCCGCGTCGCAACAAACGGCTGATTCAAGTGGCTACCGATATTATGGTCGTTTGGGCTGCCCTTTGGCTGGCATTTATCGTGCGGTTGGGGATTGATGAGATGGTCACTCCTTTTCGCGACCATTTATGGTTATTTGTCGCTGCGCCCGTAGTCGCTATCCCGCTGTTTATTCGTTTTGGGATGTACCGTGCAGTTATGCGTTACTTCGGTAACGACGCCCTCATCGCAATCTTTAAAGCCGTAACGCTGTCAGCCTTGATATTGGGACTTGTGGTGTATTGGAACAGCAACCAGGCACACGTCGTCCCACGTTCGATTGTGTTCATTTACTGGTGGCTTAGCCTGATTATGGTTGGCGGGCTTCGTCTAGCCATGCGTCAGTATTTCCTCGGCGATTGGTTCTCCGCATCACAGCACGTGCCGTTTACCAGTCGGGAAGATGGCCTGCCGCGTGTCGCTATCTATGGGGCAGGTGCGGCTGGCAATCAACTGGTCGCAGCACTGCGGATGGGGCGTTTGATGCGCCCAGTCGCTTTTATTGATGATGACAGCAGTATTGCCGATCGGGTCATTTCTGGTCTCCAAGTCTACAAGCCCAAGCATATAGAGCGCATGATCGACGCTACAGGCGCGCAAGAAATCCTGCTGGCGATTCCCTCATCCAACCGAGGTCGTCGCCGTGAAATCCTTAGCTTCCTGGAAGGTTTTCCGCTGCACGTGCGCAGTGTTCCCGGATTTATGGACCTGGCCAGTGGACGGGTGAAAGTCGATGATATCCAAGAGGTCGACATTGTGGATCTATTGGGCCGTGACGCTGTTCCTGCTCAAGCCGAGCTCTTGGAGCTTTGTATTAGAGGACAATGCGTACTGGTGACCGGAGCCGGTGGTTCCATCGGTGCTGAGCTCTGTCGTCAGATCCTGTCTTTGCGTCCAACTACGCTGCTGTTGTTCGAACACAGCGAGTTCAATCTCTACAGCATTCTCTCTGAACTTGAACAACGCGTAACTCGGGAGTCGCTGCCTGTAAGGCTGCTACCGATCCTAGGCTCTGTGCGCAACCCTTCCAAGTTGTTGGACGTCATGAAGACGTGGCGAGTCGATACGGTTTATCACGCCGCGGCTTATAAGCACGTACCTATGGTCGAGCACAATATTGCTGAAGGTGTTCTGAATAACGTCATCGGCACGCTTAATACTGCGCAGGCGGCGCTGCAGGTAGGGGTGGCCAACTTCGTCCTGATTTCTACCGACAAGGCAGTGCGCCCAACCAATGTGATGGGAAGTACGAAGCGTCTAGCAGAGTTGACCCTCCAGGCTTTGAGTCACGAGTTGGCTCCGGTCATGTTTGGCGACAAATTCAACATCTCTCGGGTCAACAAAACCCGTTTTACCATGGTGCGCTTCGGCAATGTTCTGGGCTCGTCTGGATCTGTGATCCCACTGTTTCACAAACAAATCAAATCGGGTGGTCCCATCACGGTTACTCACCCAAAAATCACCCGCTATTTCATGACGATCCCTGAAGCCGCACAACTGGTCATACAAGCTGGTTCCATGGGGCAGGGCGGTGATGTGTTCGTACTCGACATGGGCGAACCCGTAAAAATCGTTGAGCTCGCTGAGAAGATGATTCACCTTTCCGGCCTGAGCGTGCGCTCCGAAAAAAATCCCCACGGCGATATCGCCATCGAATTTACCGGCCTACGCCCGGGTGAAAAGCTTTACGAAGAGTTACTAATCGGGGACAACGTAGTCGCGACCCAGCATCCCATGATCATGAGTGCCAATGAAGACCATCTTTCTTGGGAGGTCCTCAAGGGAAAATTGACCGAGCTATTAGCGGCAGTGGATGAGGACGACTACACCCGCGTCCGCCAACTCCTGCGCGACACCGTCAGCGGCTACTCCCCCGATGGCGAAATCGTCGATTGGATCTATCAGCAGCGCCGGCTCGAGCCTTGATTTAACACTCTGTTACTCAAGCATTTTTGACGAATCTCCAACATCACCTAAGTTTGAAAAGCAGCTTCGGAAAAGCTGCTTTTCCCTCATCAATGTCATGGAGCGTCACCAATGCAAAACACCTACCTCACCTCCCTAATCTTCGCCTTCCTCACGACCCTTTCAGTCACCACCACCGCAGCCCCGTCCATCAAACCCGAAGCTCCAACCCCTATCACCGCCCAGATGACCAAGGTCGAGCAGTCCACCAAGGTCAACCTGAACACCGCCGACGCCGAAACCCTGCGTCGTGACCTCTTCGGTATCGGTGCCGCTAAAGCCCAGGCGATCATCGCCTATCGCGAAAGCAATGGTCCGTTCACGGCGGTGGATGAGTTGTTGGAAGTGAAGGGGATTGGCAAGGCGCTGCTGGAGAAGAATCGCGATAGGCTGGCCATCAACTGATTCATCCAGGAGGCCGGTCATTGATCGGCCTTTTTGCCCTCCGGGTTCTGCGTTTTCAGGCGTTCGCGCACCACGGCCATGATCTGTCTTGCCAATTGAGGGTCTTCAACACTCCTGGCCAGTACCAATGCGCCCACCAGTGTCGACATCATCACCAGGCTCTCTGCATCGCAACGCTTCTCTCCCAATACCGTTTCTATTTGCTTGAGCCTAGCGTTGAGTACCTGGTCTGTAGTCGCACTGGGCTGGCCTCGGAGCCCCAGTTCTGAACACATCGTTGGCAGCGGGCAGCCCTGGTCCGGGGAGGTCAGGTGCCATTCCGACAGGTAACTGTCGATAAACGCGCCCAGTGGCTGCTCCTGGCTGAACAGCATGTCGCAATGGGCGCCCAGGTCTGCGGCGGCCGCCTGCAGGGCTGTCTCCACCAGTTCGCCCTTGGATTTGAAATGCGCGTAAAAGCCGCCATGGGTCAGGTTCAAGGCTTTCATCAGTGGCTGCAGGCCGGTGGAGTCGATGCCGTCGCGGCGAAAGCGCGCAGAGGCTTCCTTGATGATGCGTTGGTGGGTTTGGGCTTTGTGGTTATGTGAATAACGCATGGGGCAGCCTCGGTTACAGGCGGGCATTTTAACCAACTTGATCTTTTTTACACACTCGTCGGCATGCAGGGCGTTGGCATGAAATGTGATTACATCTAGACGGAAGATTGTTCAACAATCGTGAGGTGTCATGACGCTCAGTTTGTCTTTAGCCGACCAGATTGCCCTGGAGCTGCGTGCCGACATTATTGCGGGGCGGTTATTGCCAGGCATGGCATTGGTCGAGGTGGATCTGGTCAAGGCCTACAGTGCGTCGCGCAATACGATTCGCGAAGCCTTGCACCGTCTGGGGCAGGAGGGGTTGACCCGTTATGTGCGTAACAAGGGCGTCATGGTGCGGCGGTTGGAGCGGGAGGAAGTCCGCGACCTGTTTGTAGTCCGCCGTACCCTGGAGTTGCAGGCCATCGCCGGAAGCGAGGCCTTGACGCCCGAGCAATCCGAGCGCCTGCAAAACGCCATTGACGCCACCACCCTGGCCCGTGAGCGCGAGGATTGGCGTGCGGTGGCCACCCACAGTTTGCTGTTCCATCAGCACATCGTCGGGTTGATGGGCAGCCCGTTGTTCGATGAGTTTTTTGCCCAGGTCATCGCCCAGTTGCGCCTGGTGTTTTGCGCCGCGCCGGATGAGCAACGTTTCCAGTCGCCCTGGCTGGAGCGTGACCGTGAGATTTATCAATGGCTTGTCGAGCAGGACAATCCGGCGGCAGGGGAGGCGATGAGCCTGTACCTGGATGATTCGGAACGCCTGTCCTTGGCCCTGTTTACCCACCCCTGATCGAGGATCTGCATCATGTACAAAGACTATCCGGCCGCTTATCAGGTCAGCAAGGGTTCGGCGTTGCAGGTCGACGCGGCATTTTACGAGCGCATTCGTGACCGAAAAGATCAGCGCAGCTTGATCGAGCAGTTCGAGGTACCGATTCGCACGGGCAGGGCGTGGAAAGTGCCCGCCGGGCATGTGTTTCGTGTTACCACGCCCGTGGGCCCGCAGGTGGGGGACTTCAATGTGTGGAACGCCAATGACCCCCGCGAACGACTTTGGGCTGCACGTACCCGTCAGTTGCAGGGGGCGCATGTGAGCACTCATGACCGGCTATGGTCGAATCTGCCATTTCTAAGGCCACTGGTGACCATCACCGATGACAGCCTGGCCAGTTACGGCATCGATGAGCACGGCGGGCGTCTGCATGACTTGCTGGGGACACGGTGCGATCCCTATGTGAACCGCATGCTCACCGGCGAGGACTTCCATCACCATTGCCACTCCAACCTGACCCGCGCGGTATTACCCCACGGTCTGACGGAATTCGATGTGCATGACGTGCTGAATATTTTCCAGTGCACGGGCCTCAATCACGACGACATGTATTTCATGAAAGCCTGCCCGGCGCAGAAGGGCGATTACCTGGAGTTCTTTGCCGAGATTGATTTGCTCTGCGCGCTGTCGACGTGCCCGGGCGGGGATTTGTCGCTGCCGATGTGGGGCCCGGATGCGCAGGACCCGCTGACGGTGTGCCGTCCGCTGGGGGTGGAGATCTATCGGCTGGAGGACGAGTTGCTGGACGGCTGGAGCCAGCCGGAGCGTGCTGCCTATAAAGGGCAGCACGGGTTGCAGATTGCCAAGGCGGATTGGGAGTAAGCGGTCCTAGCGGTCCTGCGCGTCCTTGGCATCCGCCTGGGCGTTGCGTTCGGCCACGCGTTTGCGTTGTTCGTCGGTGAGTTCCACCTTGTTGGCGCTGTCACGCAGCATCATCAGCCCTCCGACGATCGACCCGATCGCAACCACCATAATCAACCACGCATACCACGGCATAAGGCTCTCCTTGAGGCAGATTACCGTCGGAGAATTTTCCCACGGCAATAACTACTTTGAGTGACGGGCTTTCTGAGTAGTTCAGTGTAGGCCCGTTCTGCCTCGAAACCTTAGAGCCCGGTCAACATTGCGTCTGCCGGTGCATCGGCACGATCCTGTGCGGTCATTTGGAAGTAGATGAAACCCACGGCCATAAAGCCGAGGAAGATCAGCCCGATCAGCGTGTTGAACCACGCCATGGCCACCAGGCAGACCACGGCCAGCGCCAGCGCAATGCCGGGCACGATCGGATAACCCGGCGCGCGGAAGGTACGTTCCAGCAGCGGTTCGGTCTTACGCAGTTTGAACAGGCTGAGCATGCTCATGATGTACATCACGATGGCACCGAACACCGCCATGGTGATCATCGCCGCGGTCAATGTCATGCCGCCCAGGTTGATCAGGCCATCGCTGTAGATGGCGGCGATGCCGACCACGCCACCGGCGATGATTGCCCGGTGTGGTGTCTGAAAACGCGATAATTTGGCGAGGAAGGAGGGCAGGTAACCGGCGCGGGCCAGGGCGAAGAACTGGCGCGAGTAGCCCAGGATAATGCCGTGGAAGCTCGCCACCAGGCCGAACAGGCCGATCCAGACCAGCATGTGCAGCCAGCCGGAGTTGTCGCCCACCACGGTTTTCATCGCCTGCGGCAGTGGATCGTTGATGTTCGACAGGGTGCGCCAGTCGCCCACGCCGCCGGCGAAGAACATCACGCCCATGGCCAGGATCACCAGGGTCAGGATGCCGCTGATGTAGGCCTTTGGAATGGTGCGCTTAGGATCTTTTGCTTCCTCGGCCGCCATGGCTGCGCCTTCGATGGCCAGGAAGAACCAGATGGCAAACGGAATCGCCGCAAACATCCCGGCAATCGCCGGGGCGCCGAAGGTATCGGAACCGGCCCAGCCGTTCAGGGCAAAGTTGCTGAAGCTGAACGCGGGCGCGACCACGCCCATGAACACCAGCAGCTCGGCGACGGCGAGCACGCACACCACCAGCTCGAAGGTCGCGGCCAGTTTCACGCCGAGAATATTCAGCCCCATGAACACGATGTAGGCACCGACGGCCGCATGCTTGGGGTCCAGGGCCGGGAACTGCACATTCAGATACGCGCCGATCGCCAGGGCGATGGCAGGCGGGGCGAAGACAAATTCGATCAGTGTGGCGAGGCCTGCGATCAAGCCGCCTTTCTCCCCAAAGGCGCGACGACTGTAGGCAAACGGCCCGCCTGCGTGAGGAATGGCGGTAGTCAGCTCGGTGAAACTGAAGATAAAGCAGGTGTACATCGCGGCGACCATCAGCGAGGTCACCAGGAAGCCCAAGGTCCCGGCCACGCCCCAGCCGTAGCTCCAGCCGAAGTATTCCCCGGAAATCACCAGCCCGACGGCAATGCCCCATAAATGCAGGGTGCCCAAGGTGGGTTTGAGTTGTGTGTTCATTGTGCTGCGCTCCCTGAACGGTTTGGAATGATTCAAGGTGTTGCAGCGGCCATGCCAGCCCGAGAATGATTGTCGTAAAGCGGCGCAACTGTCGTGTGGGGGATGGTTTGGCGTTTGAAATTTGCCGGCGTCGCACCAGTTAGGTGCGGCGGTGACGGTGCCGGCGCTATCGGGAGCAAGCCCCCTGCCATAGGTTGACTGGCGCTCGGCATGACAACGCGGTCAAGTGTGGGAGGGGACTTGCTCCCGATAGCGCCCGCCCAGACACCAAATACCCCCCCTGTAAACCCCGCATAAACCCACTCTTTACGCCATCTTTACGCCCCGCCCACCCCGTCGCTCTCGTTCCTTTACGCCACTCCTGCGGACAATTGCCCCACACGCGGCACTCGCCGCTAAACGGAGAGACTTCCATGAGCGTTCTGGACGGGGTGTCACTGCTATTGGCCGTGGCGCTGTTCATTTATCTGCTGGTTGCGCTGTTACGCGCGGATCGGAACTAGGAGCTGGCCATGCACAGTTATGACTATTGGCTGATCATTGCCTTCTTTGCCGTGGTACTGGTGCCGGCGCCGTTCCTGGGGCGGTTCTACTACAAGGTGATGGAAGGCCAGCGCACGTGGCTGAGCCCGGTGCTGGGGCCTGTCGAAAAAGCCTGTTATCGCCTGTCGGGGGGGGATGAACATCAGGAACAAAGCTGGCAGAAATACATGCTGGCCTTGCTCGCGTTCAACCTCGCGGGCTTTTTGCTGTTGTTCGCGATCCTGCTGTTCCAGGACTATCTCCCACTGAACCCGCAGAAATTGCCGGGCCAGGAATGGACCCTGGCCTTTAATACCGCGGTCAGTTTCATGACCAACACCAACTGGCAGTCCTACAGCGGTGAGGCGTCCCTGAGCTACCTCAGCCAGATGGCTGGCCTGACCGTGCAGAACTTCGTCAGTGCGGCCACCGGCCTGGCCGTCCTGGTCGCGCTGTGCCGTGGGATCGGGCGCAAATCCGCCAGGACCCTGGGTAACTTCTGGGTCGACATGACCCGCGCCACGCTCTACGGCCTGCTGCCGTTGTGCCTGGTGCTGGCGCTGTTCCTGGTATGGCAGGGCGTGCCGCAAACCTTCGCGCACTATGTGGATGCCGTGACCCTGCAAGGCGTGGATCAAGTGATCCCCCTGGGCCCGGCAGCCAGCCAGATTGCGATCAAGCAACTGGGCACCAACGGCGGCGGCTTCTTCGGCGTCAACTCGGCGCACCCGTTTGAAGACCCGACCGCCTGGGCCAACCTGTTCGAAGTGGCCTCGATCATCCTGATCCCGGTGGCGTTGGTATTCACCTTCGGCCACTACGTGAAAGACCTGCGCCAGAGCCGCGCGATCCTTGGCTGCATGCTGGCGCTGTTCCTGATCGGCGGCGCCACTTCCCTGTGGTCCGAATACCAGCCCAACCCGAGCTTGAACAACCCGGCCGTCGAGCAGACCGCACCGCTGGAAGGCAAGGAAGCGCGCTTCGGCACCACCGGCACGGTGTTGTGGTCGGTGACCACCACCGCGGCGTCCAACGGTTCGGTCAACGGCATGCAAGACAGCCTCAACCCCCTCAGTGGGATGGTGGCGTTGGTCAACATGATGGTCGGCGAAGTGATCTTCGGCGGCGTCGGCGCCGGTATGTACGGCATGTTGCTCAACGTGTTGATCGCGGTGTTCCTGGCCGGCCTGATGATCGGGCGCACCCCGGAATACCTGGGCAAGAAACTCCAGGCCAAGGAAGTGCAGCTGCTGGTCGTGACCCTGCTGGTGATGCCGGTGGGCGTGCTGGTATTGGGTGCCATCGCCGCGAGCCTGCCCGGCCCAGCCGGCGCGATCAGCAACCCTGGCCCTCACGGTTTCAGCCAGTTGCTGTACGCCTACACCTCGGCCAGCGCCAACAACGGCTCGGCGTTCGGCGGTTTCAGTGCCAACACGCCGTTCCACAACCTGATGCTGGGCCTGGGCATGTTGATCGGCCGCTTCGGCTACATCCTCCCGGTACTGGCCCTGGCCGGCAGCCTGGCGATGAAGAAGACCGCACCGATTGGCCAGAACAGCTTCCCGACCCATGGTCCGCTGTTCGTGACCCTGTTGACCGTGACTATTTTGCTGGTGGGCGGCCTGACTTTCCTGCCGACGCTGGCGCTGGGGCCCATCGCTGAACACTTGAGCATGGGCTTCTAAAAAGGGGATATGAACATGAATATGCCTGCAAAAAACGCGGCCCCGGTCAACACCCAGGAACCCGCCAAAACCGCCGTCTCGGCCCTGTGGCGCCCGGCGCTGGTCCAGGCGTTCGTCAAGCTGGACCCGCGCCAGCTGCAACGCTCGCCGGTGATGCTGGTGGTCGAGCTGACCGCCATCCTCACCACCGTGCTGTGCTTTGTGCCCGACACCGCCGTACCGACGTATGTGGCCGTGCAAATCGCCGTGTGGCTGTGGTTCACCGTGCTGTTCGCCAACTTCGCCGAAGCCTTGGCCGAAGGACGCGGCAAGGCCCGTGCCGACAGCCTCAAGGCCGGCAGCGAAGGCCTGAGCGCGCGGCGTAAGGAAGCCGATGGCAGCTTCAAGGTCGTGCCGGCCACCAGTCTGCGTAAAGGTGATGTGGTGCGTGTGGCCGCCGGGGAAATGATCCCCGGCGATGGCGAGGTCGTCGAAGGCATCGCAGCGGTCAACGAAGCGGCGATCACCGGTGAATCCGCACCGGTGATCCGCGAGTCCGGCGGCGATCGCTCGGCCGTCACCGGCAACACGCGGCTGGTGTCGGACTGGCTGCTGATCCGCATCACCGCCAATCCCGGCGAGTCCACCCTGGACCGCATGATCGCCCTGGTCGAAGGCGCCAAGCGTCAGAAAACCCCCAACGAAGTCGCGCTGGATATCCTGCTGATCGGCCTGACCCTGATCTTCCTGCTGGTGGTCGTGACCTTGCAGCCGTTTGCCCATTTCGCCAATGGCAGCTTGCCCCTGGTGTTTTTGGTCGCACTGCTGGTGACGCTGATTCCTACCACCATCGGCGGCTTGTTGTCGGCCATCGGTATTGCCGGTATGGACCGTCTGGTGCGCCTTAATGTGATCGCGAAGTCTGGTCGTGCCGTGGAGGCGGCCGGTGACGTGCATGTGTTGCTGCTGGACAAGACCGGCACCATCACCTTCGGTAACCGTCGGTGCGCGGCGGTGGTTGCGGCGCCTGGCGTCAGCGGCAAGGAAGTGGCCGAAGGTGCGTTGTTTGCCTCTTTGGCCGATGACACGGCAGAAGGCAAATCCATCGTCGAATACCTGCGGGCTCTGCACCCGCAGGCCGAGCCATCCCTGGATGAACTGACCGCGGTACCGTTCAGCGCCGAAACCCGCTTGTCCGGTGTCGACTACCAGGGTCGCGTGTTCCGCAAAGGCGCAGTGGATTCGTTGCTGGCGTTTATCGGCCAGCCACGCGGCGACCTGCAACCGGCGTTGGCACGGGAAATCGACAAGATCGCCCAGAGCGGCGGCACGCCCTTGCTGGTGTGTGCCGACGGCAAATTGCTCGGTGCGATCCACCTCAAGGACGTGGTCAAGCCCGGTATCCGCGAACGTTTCGCCGAGCTGCGCAAGCTGGGGATTCGCACGGTGATGGTCACCGGTGACAACCCGCTGACGGCCGCTGCGATTGCTGCCGAAGCCGGTGTGGATGACGTGCTGGCCGAAGCGACCCCGGAGAAAAAACTCGCGCGCATCCGTCACGAGCAAAACGACGGCCGCCTGGTGGCGATGTGCGGTGACGGTGCCAACGACGCTCCGGCACTGGCCCAGGCGGACGTCGGCATGGCGATGAACGACGGCACCCAGGCCGCCCGCGAGGCCGCCAATATGGTCGACCTCGACAGCGACCCCACCAAGCTGCTGGACGTGGTGCAGATCGGCAAGGAGTTGCTGGTGACCCGTGGCGCGTTGACCACCTTTTCCATCGCCAACGACGTGGCCAAGTACTTCGCGATCCTGCCGGCGTTGTTCGCCTCGATCTACCCGCAGTTGGGCGTGCTCAACGTGATGCATTTGCAGAGCCCCCAGAGCGCGATTCTCTCGGCCATCGTGTTCAACGCGCTGATCATCGTGGTGCTGATTCCCCTGGCGCTGCGCGGTGTGCGTGTGCAGGCCGCGAGTGCGGCGGCGTTGCTGCGGCGCAACCTGCTGATCTATGGCCTGGGCGGGTTGCTGGTGCCGTTCGTGGGCATCAAGGCGATCGACATGCTGCTGACCGCGCTGCACCTGGTGTGACCCGATGCCTGTGGGCGCCACCCCGGTGCCCACAGGTTGCAAAGACCGAATTGAGGAATTTGAAATGTCCAACATAATCCGCCCGGCCCTGAGCCTGCTGGTGCTCATGACCCTGATCACCGGCGTGGCCTACCCACTGGTGGTGACCGGCGTCGCCCAAGTCGCTTTCCCGGACCAGGCCAACGGCAGCCTGGTGCGCGATGCCAGCGGCAAGGTGCGTGGCTCCAGCCTGATCGCCCAGGACTTTACCGGTGACAGCTGGTTCCATCCGCGCCCTTCGGCGGGGGCCTTTGCGACGGTTTCCAGCAGCGCCAGTAACCTCGGCCCCAGCAACCCGGCCTTGGCCACCCGCGTGTTCGATGACGCGAACAAACAGTTGGTGCCCGGCCAGGGCCCGGTGCCTTTGGTGTCGCTGACTACCTCCGGCAGCGGTCTTGATCCACACTTGCCACCCCAGGCGATTGCCTATCAACTGGCACGGGTGGCTGCCGCGCGAAATGTGCCGGTGTCGACCCTGCAACGGTTGTTGGATGAACATATCGAAAGCCCGCTGGTGGGGCCGCCGGTGGTGAATGTGCTGGCGCTGAACATGGCCCTGGAAAAACTCTGAACCCTGTGGGAGGGGGCTTGCCCCCGATAGCAGAGTGTCAGTCAACACAGGTATCGACTGAACCACCGCTATCGGGGGCAAGCCCCCTCCCACATTGGATTTTCTCTGGGTCTGAACAATTGAAGGAAACCCCAGCATGAGCGACTCCGGCCGCGCCGATGCCCTGCTAGCCGATCTACCCCGGGACGGTCGTGGCCGGCTCAAAGTTTTCCTCGGCGCTGCGCCGGGTGTGGGCAAGACCTACGCCATGCTTCAGGCTGCCCACACCCAACTGCGCCAGGGCGTCAAACTGATCGCCGGCGTGGTTGAAACCCACGGCCGCGCCGAGACCGAAGCCTTGCTCAGCGGCCTGCCGCAACAACCGCTGTTGCGCAGCGAATACCGTGGCGTGATGCTCGAAGAAATGGACCTCGACGGCCTGCTCGCCGCCAAGCCCAAGCTGGTGCTGGTGGACGAACTGGCCCACAGCAACGCCCCCGGCAGCCGCCATGAAAAGCGCTGGCAAGACATTCAGGAACTGCTCGCCGCCGGCATCAACGTGTTTACCACGGTCAACGTCCAGCACCTGGAAAGCCTGAATGACCAGGTCCGCGGCATCACCGGTGTGCAGGTCCGCGAAACCTTGCCGGATTGGGTGCTGCAGGAAGCCGACGAACTGCTGCTGATCGACCTGCCGTCCCGCGAACTGCTCGAGCGTCTGCGCGACGGCAAGGTGTATGTGCCGGAGCAGGCCCGCGCCGCCATCGATGCGTTCTTCACCCAGACCAACCTGATGGCCCTGCGCGAGCTGGCGATGCAGACCGCCGCCGCCCATGTCGACGACGATTTGGCCCAGGGCTATCGCCAGCTCGGCCAGGCGGCGCCGGCGGTGCGCGGTCGTCTGTTGGTGGGCGTGGATGGCGATGCGCAGGCCGAACGCCTGGTGCGCCATGCCAGTCGCGTCGCCCAGCGCCGGCATTTGCCGTGGAGCCTGGTGCATATCGACAACGGCCGTGCGCGGGATGAGCAGGCCCGCCTGCGCCTGCAAAACGCCCAGCAACTGGCCGAGCGCCTTGGCGGCGAAGTGGTGCTGCTGCGGGCGGGGGAGGTGGCCAAGACCTTGATCCAGCATGCCGCCGAACGCCGTGCCAGCCTGCTGTTGGTGGGGCAGTCGCGAATGCGTTGGCGGCGTCGCCTGTTCGGTGGCGGCTTGGCGGCGCGCCTGTTGCGTAATGCCCGTGGCTTGGAAATCAACGTCCTCGACAGCGACGATGTGCCCGCAGCCCCACGCTTGCCGGATGTGCGCGGCCTGGTGTGGTTCGATTACGCCTTGGCCGTGGTTGCGACCCTCGTCGCCGCCGCTGTGGCCTGGGCCGTGGCAAGCGCACTGCCGTTGCCGAATATCTCGCTGGTGTTTCTTGCCGCCGTGTTGCTGGTGGCGGTGCGCAGCAGCCTGGGGCCGTCCCTGGTGTGTGCGGCGTTGTCGTTCCTGACCTATGACTTCCTGTTTATCCCGCCGAATTTCTCCTTCGCCATCCAGCGCGAAGAGGACGTGCTGACGCTGTTGTTCTTCCTGCTGATGGCGGCGCTCACCGGCAATCTTGCCGCACGCCAGCGCCGTCAGTTGCAGGCATTGCGCGACACCCAGGAAGAAACCGGCGAACTGCTCGACCTGTCGCGCAAACTCACCGCCGCCACCGACCGCCAGGCGGTGATCAGTGCCGCCGCCCACCATCTGGAAGGTTGGAGCGACCTGGATCTGTGCCTGGTCAATCGCGACGGCCAGGGTGGATGGAAGGTCGAGACCGGCGGCCCGCTGACCTTCACCGAAGCCGAACGGGCTGCGGCCGATTGGGCCTGGCAGCATGACCAGCCGGCAGGCATGGGCACCGGCACTTTGCCGTTCGGGCGCTGGTGGTGGTGGCCGTTGTCGGGCGAAGAAGGCCCGCTCGGGTTGCTCGGCGTCAGTGCCAAGCCGGGCCTGGAATTGAGCGGCCAACGCCGTCGCTTGCTGACCGCCTTGAGCCAGCCCCTGGCCCAGGCCCTGGCGCGGGCGCAGTTGGCCCAGGAGCTGGAATCCGCCCGTTTGCATGGCGAAACCGAGCAACTGCGCAGCGCTTTGCTGGCGTCGGTGTCCCACGATTTGCGCACACCGTTGACCTCCATGCGCGGCAGTATCGACAGCCTGCTGGCGCTCGGCGAAGCCATCCCCCTGGAGGATCGTCGCGAGCTGCTCGAAGGCACCCGCGATGAGGCCGAGCGCCTGGACCGCTATATCCAGAACCTGCTGGACATGACGCGACTGGGCCATGGCGCGCTGAAGCTGGCGCGGGACTGGGTGTCGCCCGGCGATATTGTCGGCAGTGCGCTCGGGCGCTTGCGCGCGGTGCTGGCACCGCTGCAGGTGAGCACCGATGTGCCGGCGGAGTTGCCGCTGCTCTATGTCCATGCTGCGTTGATCGAACAGGCACTGGTCAATGTGCTGGAAAATGCCGCGCGCTTTTCACCGCCCCACGGTCGATTGCAACTGAGCGCCGGCGTCTCGGATAACCGATTGTTTTTCGCCGTGGCGGATGAGGGGCCCGGTATTCCTGAGGATGAGCGGGCGAAGATCTTCGACATGTTCTACACCGCCGCACGCGGTGATCGAGGCGGGCAGGGCACCGGCCTGGGCCTGGCGATCTGCCAGGGCATGGTCGGCGCCCATGGTGGGCATATCAGCGTGGCCGATGGCATTGAGGGGCGCGGTACCTGTATCACGCTGTTCCTGCCATTGCCGACACAGCCTGGCCTGGAAGGCGAGGCGTGAGCTACCCTGTTTTCTCTTCGGATGTTGATTGGACGCCATGAGCCAGACCGCGACGATTTTAGTCATTGATGACGAACCGCAGATCCGCAAATTCCTGCGCATCAGCCTGGCCTCCCAGGGCTACAAAGTGATCGAGGCCGGTACCGGCAACGAAGGCCTGGCCCAGGCGGCGTTGAGCAAACCCGACTTGCTGGTGCTCGACCTGGGCCTGCCGGACATGGACGGCCAGCAGGTGTTGCGCGAGTTTCGTGAGTGGTCGACGGTGCCGGTGCTGGTGCTGTCGGTGCGGGCCAGCGAAGGGCAGAAAGTCGAAGCCCTCGACGGTGGCGCCAATGATTATGTCACCAAGCCCTTCGGCATCCAGGAGTTCCTGGCCCGCGTGCGCGCCTTGTTGCGCCAGGCGCCGGTGGGCGAGACCCAGGAAGCGGCGCTGCAGTTTGGCCCGTTGACGGTGGACCTGGCCTATCGCCGCGTGCTGCTGGACGGCGCCGAGGTGGCACTGACCCGCAAGGAATACGCGGTGCTGGCACAACTGGCGCGGCATCCGGGACGGGTGATCACCCAACAGCAACTGCTCAAGGACATCTGGGGCCCGACCCACACCGACGACAGTCACTACCTGCGGATTGTGGTGGGGCATCTGCGCCAGAAGCTGGCGGACGATCCGACCCAGCCGAGGTTTATCGTGACCGAGGCTGGAGTGGGGTATCGGTTGTTGAGCGCCTGAGGCGATCTGTCAGCCTCTCTGTGGCTCTGTGGCTCTGTGGCTCTGTGGCTCTGTGGTTCTGTGGGTTCTGTGGGTTCTGTGGTGAGCGGGCTTGCCCCGCGCTGGGCTGCGTAGCAGCCCCAAAACCAGGCCCAAAGGAGTACCTGACACTGCGCGCTCCTCATTGAGTGGGGCCGCTGCGCAGCCCAGCGCGGGGCAAGCCCGCTCACCACGGCTCTAGCGACACGGCTGTCTCAGCGCTGCTCACTCTCATAGCGATCCAGGGTATCACTGGCAATTTCCCGCCCAAGTGCGATCAACTCCGGCGCCTTGTAGAACTCGAAAAACCGGCACACCCGCTTCGGCACGTTGATCAGTACATCCGGCGGGTAGCCCGCGATCTTGTATTGCGCCAGCGAGGTTTGCATCACCTCGAAACTCTGGTTGATCAGATCCAGCAATGATGCAGGCCCGACGTTATCGATGATGAATGAACCGGTGGCCGACTTCGGCGCCCCCGGCTTTTCCGGAGCGGCGGCAGGTTGCTGGGATTCGGGTTCGGCCGACTCCAGCCACGGATTGATCTCGGCCGCCTGGGCCTGCAAGGCTTCCTGCTCAAGTTTCATCAACTGCTCGGCCTGCTTGCGGCGAAACGGCAGGTGCGAACCCAGTGATTTCGCCAGGCTGTTGAAGCGGCTCTTGAACGCCGGGGGGCGCTGGATCACCGGCAACTGGTAGTGTTTCTGGTTGGTGGCGTTGAGGTTGACCGCGATGATCAAGTCACAATGGCTCGACACCACCGGCACGATCGGCAGCGGGTTGAGCAGGCCGCCGTCCACCAGCATGCGGTTGCCTTGCATCACCGGGGTGAACAGGCTGGGAATCGCCGCCGAGGCGCGCATGGCCTGGTGCAGGCAGCCTTCCTGGAACCAGATTTCCTGCTGGTTGGTCAGGTCGGTGGCGACGGCGGTGTAGGGGATGCGCAGCTCTTCGATATTGATCTCGCCGACGATCTTGCGGATCTGCCCGAAGACCTTTTCGCCACGAATCGCCCCAAGGCGGAAACTCACGTCCACCAGGCGCAGCACGTCGAGGTAGTCGAGGCTTTCAATCCAGTTTCGATACTCGTCCAGTTTGCCGGCGGCGTAGATCCCGCCCACCACGGCCCCCATGGAGCAACCGGCGATACAGGCGATGTCGTAGCCGCGCCGTTCGATTTCCTCGATCACCCCGATATGGGCGTAGCCCCGGGCCCCGCCGGAGCCCAACACCAAGGCAACACGTTTCTTCATGGTCGATGTCCTTCATAAACGGGGGCCCACAATGCGCCTATTGTGGGGGCCGCTTCAATCTTGGTTGCGCCTGGCAATATTTTTCAAGAATAGCGCCCAGGCTCGGGTATGCTCTGGCAATAGGTACTACCGATTTCAGGCTAAGGACAAGGCACTTTTTCTTGTAGGCAACGTCTTACAGCGTACGACTGTTTTTCTTTATTTTGAGGTGTCATCGATGAAAGCCTGGATGTGTGTGCCTGTGATCATGTTGGCCCTGGCGGGTTGTGCCGGGAAAACCGCATACCGCGACAGCTGTGGCTCGCAATTGGATGCCGCCTGGAAAGAGCTCGACCTGGCCAAGGCCGAAGGTTTTGCCGGCACCGTCAGCTACTCCAAGGCCTTGTCGTTGTTGACTGGCGCCAAGACCCAGCAGCAATTCGAGGCGTTTGAAGGCTGCTCCAACAAGGCCGAAAAAGCGCGGTTCTATATTCGTGAGTCGCGCGCCGGGCGTTAACGTGCAGCGCAGAGTGGGATTTTTCATCTGAGAGTGAGGGCAGGATGTCAGCTTTGGTCGATCAGTTAGTCGCTCAGGTCATTGGCCTGGAAGTAGGGTTACTGAGCTGCCAGGCTCGCCTCGCTGCCGTCACCGATGATGAAGCCTTGCATGATCTGCGCACCACCGTGCGCCGCCTGCGCAGTCTGTTGCGTCCTTTGCGCGGGCTGCCGGGTGTGGAACAGCTTGAATTGGCCGCCGGCACGGTCGGCCAGTTGACGACGCCGCTGCGCGACCGAGAGGTGCTGGCGGCGTATTTGCATCAGCATGGTTATCACGAGGCCGCTGATCGACGCCTGCGCCTGCAACCCGACGCCTATCGCCAGGTGGCACAGGGCCCGGAAGTTGCCCATCTGCTGCTGATCCTTGATGCATTCCCGCGCTTTATCCGCGCCTCGGAGCACCAGAAATTGCTCAAGGGTTTGCGACCGCGCATTGAGAAGCGCCTGGCCAAGCAATGGCAGAAACTCGATCAAGCGCTGAAAGATCCAGACCATGATCGCCACCGTTTGCGCTTGTTGATCAAGCGTGTGCGCTATGCCGCCGAGGCTTACCCCCAGCTGGATAAGTTGCCCGCCAATGCCCTGCCACGCCTGAAGAAAGCCCAAGCGGCACTGGGTGATTGGCATGACTGCTGGCAATGGTTGGCCCAGGCCGAACATCAAGCCGATCTGCAGCCTTGCGTTGCGATATGGCATCGCACCATGGCCAAGGCCGAAGGGCAGGCGGATCGCGTGCTGGACAAACTCAGCGCGGATTGTTTCTAAAACGGTCCGGCTTTTGGCCGGAATAAGCGCTGTACCTTGGCTGCGCGCTGGTTAAGATCGCCCATCTGTTTCTTTTGATGTGAGGTCGCCATGCGCTTTAGTGATTTGCTCGACGCCGCCCGAAGCAACCCGCTGAATGTCACCATTCCCGCTGAATGGGCCCAGGGCCGTGCCACGTTCGGTGGCCTGGTTGCTGCGTTGCAATACGAAGCCTTGCGCGCCCAGGTGCCGACGGACCGCCCATTGCGCTCGCTTGCGATCACCTTCGTTGGCCCGGTCGCACCCGATGTACCCGCCAGCTATCAAGTCGAAGTGTTGCGTGAAGGCAAGGCGGTCAGCCAGTTGCTCGGCCGTGTTGTGCAGAACGGTGAGGTCGCGACCCTGGTACAGGCAAGTTTTGGCGCATCCCGCGAGTCGGAAAACGATGTGGCCAGCGAGCCGCCGCCGACGTTCAAGCACTGGGATGAGTGCCAGGAACTGCCCTATATCAAGGGCGTCACGCCTGAGTTCATGCGCCACCTGGCGATGCGTTGGAGCGTTGGCGGTTTGCCGTTTACCGGGAATAAATCCCGCGAGATGGGCGGGTGGGTTCGCTTGCGCGGGGATGTGAAGGAAGAACCGCTGACCGAAGCGCATATCCTCGCCCTGGTCGATGCCTGGCCCCCGGCGTTGCTGCCGCACCTGAAAAAGCCCGCTCCGGGCAGCACCCTGACCTGGACCATCGAATTCATCCAGCCGTTGCAGGAATTGACGACCCTGGACTGGTGCCAGTACCACGTCAGCATCGAACATGCGCGCGACGGCTACGGTCACGCCGCCGCCGCGCTGTGGAGCCCAACCGGTGCGTTGATCGCCCTCAGCCGCCAGACCGTGGTGGTCTTCGCCTGATCGTCAGTGACGGTGGCGCAGCCGCCAGGCACGCCACCAGCCACCGCTCAACACAAAGCGCGGGAACGTCAGGAACTGCTCGACCACCAGGCGCTGTACTGCGTCTTTACGATCACTGAACGGCTCACCGGCCTCGGCTTCCAGGCTATGGCCATGACGCTGCAACGCCAGGCCAGCGAGGATGCCGACTACGCCAATGGCGAAACTGGCCAGGCTCAGGCTGAACACTCCGGACACAATCAACAGAAACCCGATGATAAACAACGGCACGGCAATCAGGTGCAACGCCAGGTTGGTCGGGTGCTGATGGTTTTGCGGGTAGTTACGCCATTGCCAGGCGGGGAGATTGGGATGACGTTTGCCCATGATGGTGAACCCTCTGTCCGTTGAAATAACATGGGGAGAGTTTAGGTGGGGGTGGGCGGGTGGGCGAATTGGGGTTGGCTATAGCGCTCATAGTTTCTGTTATGTAAATCATCTAACCCTTTCTCCCATCTATTCTACAAAACTTATGCTGGCCAGCTATGATCTCCTGGTTCAGGACAATTTATATAAACTGACGGCCCAGCCATAGACAGCCACTTTGATTTAAATTCAATAGAGGCATTTTCTGATTTTGCGTTGAAAATAAAGTGCTCGTTTTCTCGCGTTATTTTCGCAATGAAAATTTCCCGGCGAGGAAGATTGGTTATCTGCAGGTTACTTATTGCGTTACAGGTTAGTCCAATCCTGCATGTGTTGTATCCTTTGTTCTCCCATTTTGGAGGTAAAAAATCTGGAAAGTCTGGTATGTCAAAACCAATGCTGAGAGAAGGTTGGTCGTTTTCTATCGTCAGAGAGTGTATATAAATCTCGCGAATTTCAATTGGACGACTGAACAATTTATTAAAAAATATGGTTCCTTCAAGATCATTCCAATGCTTCATTTTTTATCCTTAAATGGGTAGTGGTCTTTTGTTCCCGGGACTTTGCCGGTTCGCGGTGTATCAATTGGGCGTAGGTTGAAGTGAGAGCCTTGATCGCCTGCTCCGTTTTGAGCACCGAAATTATGCCCTGCTGAATGGTCTTGTATTAGTATTTTGGAGCCATCGGCTCTCGTATATTGGTAGACCCTCGTCTTAATCGGTTTTCCAGAATTATCTAAAATTGTTTTTTCATTTATATCTGACATTTTCACAGTGTTGTATTGTTTTTTTGCGCCAGAGCCAGCGTCGATAAATACATCGGGTTGTTGCGATGTCGGTATATTGGCGTCTCTTTTTGCTTCGCGGAATGCTCCTTTACGAGATACATAAGGTGCGTGAGGTTCAACAGGTATTGCGCAGGTTGGATTTTTCTTTACTACGCCGGTGCAACGGGCATTCAGTCCGAGTGGATCTACCCAACCCGTAGGGTTAGGCACGTACTGGTACGCGTTGATCCCACCCGCCAACTTCACCGGATCAGGCGTCAGGTAACACCCAATATCCGGATTGTAGTAGCGATGGCGGTTGTAGTGCAGTCCGCTTTCCTGATCGAAGTACTGACCCTGGAAACGCAGCGGGTTGTAGATTGTGCCTTTGTCGAGTCGGCTGATCTGGCCGTAGGCGCGGTAGTGGGCGGACCAGACGATTTCGCCCTCTGGGTCTGTCAGTTCCTGTGGCGTGCCGAGGTGGTCGAGTTGGTAGTGGTAGGGCTTGGTATCTTTTGGGCCGAATCCTTCCAGCAGGGCGAGTGGCCTAAAACTATCGGGTTCATAGAGATAACTGCGATGGCGATCCGCATGGTGCTCGGCAATCAGCCTGTCGCCTTGCCAGAAAAACTCCGTGGTGATGCCGTCCACGGTTTTGCTGATGCGCCGCCCAAACGGGTCGTAGCGGTAACTGGCGGTTTGGCCGTTGGGTTGGGTGATGCCGATCAGCCGATGCTGGCAGTCGTAGCGGTATTCGGTGACGAGTGCGTGCCCACGGCCACGCCGTTCGCGGATCAGGTTGCCGAAGGCGTCATAGTCGTAGTGGCG